>DASCSS010000016.1:0-17782 GCA_034399535.1 Candidatus Thalassarchaeaceae archaeon | reverse complement strand
CCGACGTCGACGCCGCTGCAGCGGTGATCAGAGAGGTAGAGCCCAGTGTAGCACTGTTCGGCCAATCGGTGTTCCTGTTTCCCACTCCTCTTGAGGAGCTTGCTGATGCGGCACACGAGGTTGGCGCCAAAGTGATGTACGATGCGGCTCATGTATTGGGGCTCGTCGCTGGCAACCAGTTCCAGGACCCCCTCAAGGAGGGTGCGGACGTCATGACCGGGAGCAGTCACAAGACGTTCCCCGGTCCCCAAGGAGGATTCGTGCTCTCTGATTCCGATGACGAGAAGCTACACAGGAGGCTAAACAGCGGAATTTTCCCAGGAGTATGCTCTTCATACCACCTCCATCATGTCGCCGGTAAGGTCGTGGCACTTTCCGAGTTCGAGGAGTTCGGCAGCGACTATGCAGCCGACATCGTTGCAAATGCGAAGGCGCTGGGTGCAGCCCTCTCGGCAGAGGGCTTCGACGTACTAGCCGAGGAGAGGGACTTCACCGCTAGTCACCAAGTCGTCACCCGGCACGGTGAAATCGATTCCGGAGCAGGGAGAGATGCCGCTGCCACTCTCGAGCATGCGGGCATCGTGACCAACATGAACATGCTACCGGGCGACACAAAGGCCATGACGCCAAGTGGCCTCAGGCTTGGAACCCCAGAGCTAACTAGGGTTGGCATGGGGACCGATGAGATGCAAGACGTCGCCCGCTTCTTCGCAAGAGCGCTGCTGGAGGGCGAGGAACCTGCTTCTGTAAAGAGGGACGTTTCCGAGTTCAAGGGAGAATTCCAGACCGTCCAATACTGCTTCGAGGCCGGACCGGCCTATCCCGGCATCGAATAACCTCCGCAACCTATTCAAAATGGGGCGCTTGGTAGCTTCTGTGCGTAAGTCACCATTGCTTGCAGTTACTGTTGCATTGATGATGGTAATTCCAGGATGCACGTCCCTGCTCGGCGACTCCACGAACGGAGAAACGGAAAACACGTGCGAGGACGATCCAAGTACGGAAGGCTGCTTCGAGCTAGTGATTACCGAGGACGATTGCAATTCGAGTCAGGTGTTCACCGGGGATTACTGCCGAACGATGATCAGGCCGTCCCTTCTCGACTTCGGAGAGAACTCAGTGACTCTATCCGTGGGGACGGAGATGCAGGCCCTGACTCCCAGCTTCCTCGGCGACGCACCAAGTACTTGGGTCGTCAATCCACCTCTGCCCGATGGAATCTCAATGGATGCAGAGTCTGGAGTGATATCAGGAACTCCCACATTTGCGGCCTCTTCCATCGCATACACAATTTTGGCTTCCAATGAGGCAGGTCCCACCACGGACAGAATCAGCATAGAAGTCCTGCCAATACCCCCCGTTTCGATAGACTACCAATCTGCATTAATACATTGCACAGTGGGTCATGACTGCACAATTGAAGCACCCCTCTTCTCAGGTGGTAATCCCACGGAATGGTCCGTTGAACCAAACCTCCCTAGCGGAATGTCACTGGATGGAAACGGCTCCATACGGGGGACTCCCTCTTCCGTCGGCGAAAGCAACCACTCGATCACAGCATACAATTCGGGGGGCGAGGCATCCACCTCACTAAGAATCGTGATACTAAATCTGCCTCCAACCACTCTGGACTACGGTTCCGACTCTTTCACACTGACCTACCTTCAACCGTTCTCGGTATCTCCCAACGTGGAAGGCGGCGATGCAACATCATGGGGAACAGACGTCAACCTGCCCATGGGATTGACACTCTGGGAGAACGGCATGATTACCGGAGCCCCGCTGGCACTGCAGGGACCCGCTTCGTATACAATCACCGCCACCAACTCCGGAGGCTCCATCCAATCCACCATAATCTTGGAGGTCCTGGATACGGCAATCTCGTCCTTGTCTTACCCCGAATCCACGTTCGAACTTTCCTTGGGTGACTCGATAGGGGAGAATGACCCTGACTGGGATGGCGGAGAACCCACATCCTGGGAAACCGACCCCCCCCTTCCAAATGGATTCTCCATCGATATGTATACTGGCTCGATTAGCGGTACAGCCATAGAAATCCAAGGATTGACCATGCACACTATCTGGGCCAACAACTCGGGAGGGGGTGACTCCACTCAGATATCGCTTCTTGTAGTCAGCCTACCTCCTTCCCAGCTCTCGCTTCCCGATGACGAATTTGCCATTGAGGCAAACAAGTCACTGTCCATTAACCCCATTTACTCCGGGCCCGAATTGGACTCCTGGGAAATCACCCCACAGCTCCCACCAGGTATTATAATCCTAGAAAACGGAACGATAACAGGGACGCCCGTAGCACGCTCAGATTGGACAGAGTACATCCTCTGGGCCAACAACACTGGAGGCTCATCAACCATCAGCTTCTGGATGGCAGTCCACGACATCAGGGCCGACCAATCAGACCTCCTGAGGGGGCTGGGTGAGGCCGATTGGGGCGGATGGTCATCCTACATCCTCCCCATCGGCGAATGGGCATTCCCCCTTGGGTTCGAGGCCAGTGGCGGTCCAGTCGTGTCCGCTAGCCACGTGGGCAGGGGGAAGATGCTCGGCTACGGCCACGAGAGTTGGGTTGCATCGACGAATCACCCATTCACCCTCAGGGCCGTAGATTGGGTTTGTGGCCAGAATGCCGATGTTGGTCTGGCATACGGGGCTGGATTCGATAGCTTCGAGGACGAGCTGAGCGCAGAGGGGCACACAGTACACCTCTCGGTAACCCCAGAGAACCTGACTGGCTTGGATTGCCTTCTCGATGAGTTCTGGAATGGCCATGATGACTTGGACAACGAGGCGCTGACCGACTTCGTGAGTGGGGGAGGAGGCCTGATAATGGGTGGACACGCTTGGTATTGGTCTTACTCAAATTCCGATGTGGCCCACAATTACCCAGGCAACAAGATCGCCAAGACTACCGGACTGTTCGTGTCCACAGACTGGGGATACAACGACGTCTACTTCCAGAACATGCCCGATGAGTACTCCACAATCAGTAGGGCCGTGGAGGGACTGGTTGCAGACAGGGTAGGCGGCGAACCGTTAAGCATCGCCGATGCAACTACGGCCTACGAAGCGATATCGGAATGCACTTGGATAGTTCCGCTTGATTTCACAGACTTCTGGAGTCCCTTGCGAGACCTCGTAAACCAAACAGGGTACACGGTAATCCCGTATTCGACCCTTTGGAGCTCGACAGGCCACGACTTGGGAGCTGACCCAGTTGCCGATATCATCCTCAGGCTCGAGGAAGCGCTGATGCTGGGACTCCCCGCTGATGAGCTCCCAGCACACCCCAGTCACGTAGAATTCCCCGGAGAGGTCCCCGCCAACGCGACGAGAATCACTCGAACCGTTTCAGTCAACGGTACCCAACCGGGCCTCCCCAGCAACTTCGGTTACTCCGGTGCCCGCAATTCACTTCGTATGTCTACGGGACTCTATGCCGCCCCAGGAGAAATTGTGACAGTGACAGTGGACCCCACTGCCTCCCAGTTGGGTTTCTCGATCCTCATTGGGGCTCACACCGACGGACTCTGGGACAAGGACGTAATCAAAAGGCACTCGACGATATATCGGACATGGAAAATAGGTTCAACGACCACAGAAGTGGCCAATGCCTTCGGAGGGCCGATTTACGTATACGTGCCCGCAGGGTCCGAGTTCGGTCAGATTGACGTGACATTTTCCGGCGCGATCCGCGCACCAAGCTTTGTCTTGGGAGAAACCACGGACTTCGTGTGGATTACCTCGGAAAGGGACAATCCAGCTCCATGGGCTGAAATTTCCTCCAACGACTTCATCATGACAGTGCCCAGCTCGGAAATCAGATCACTTGACAATCCTACGCAACTTATGGAATGGTGGGACGATGCCCTCGGTATGGAGCACGAACTCTACGGATTCACTCCCTGGCCCCGAGTGGAGAGGGCGGTCTTCGACGCTCAGATTTCCGCGGGATGGATGCACTCCGGCTATCCGTTCATGGCTCACGACCTCAGCGTCCCCGAAGTGGTCAATTTCTCGTACATGAGTGAGAACGGGGACTGGGGTATGTTCCACGAGTTGGGCCACAACCACCAGTGGATGCCATCCACGCTTCCTGGGACCACGGAGACCGGCTGCAACTTCGCAAGCGTGTATCTTATGGAGGATTTGGTCGGCGTGGAGGGGCACGGCTCCGTTGACCCTGAGCAGAGGGCAGCTAGGATGGAATCTTACTTCGCGGACGGATCAAACATCGCAAACTGGTCCGTTTGGATAGCTCTTGACACATATCTTATTGTCAAGGAGGAATGGTCATGGCAGCCGATAACGGATGCCCTCGCTGCTTATTACGACCTACCCTCGTCACAGGTCCCAAGCAACGACGTAGAGAAGTTCAATGCCTGGGTCCTGCACATCTCGAACGCGACTGGTCACAATCTGGCACCTTATCACGCTGCGTGGGGCTTCCCCCTCACCCAGGACACCTTCGATGCCCTGGAGGGTCTTCCGGTTTGGGTAGATGACCCCCTAAGGGGGGAATATTTCGAGTACCCGGCGATCCTTCGAAGCCTCTCCTCACCAGACCCATCAGGGGCCAGTTCCACCACCATATCATGGGAGACTTATGACAATGGGACAAATATCACCCTCACTATTTACTACGATACCAATGACGGCGGAAACAACCCATCGGCATGGTCTAACAGCATAGTTGTCGGAGGGACCGAGATAGGAAACGAATCGCAGGCCATTACCGGTCTTGACTGCTGTGGGACGGACTACTATGCACGGATCAAGGCCTCCAATGGCAACGGGGAGACGTGGTTCGGACCCGTATCGTGGACCACCGACTACCTCCCAGACTGACCCGCCCTTAGCAGGCTCTCCAGTGAAAGTCCAGGAACGTGCCTCTCGTGGACTATTGCTAGGGGTATCCAAACCAGCGTATGGGCGATGGTGATTAGGAATGCAGGAGCGAGGGAAAGTCTGGGTTCTCCTTCCATTGCCATCGCTGCGAGGCCGAGAACTGCGAAGTGCGTGACGTAGATGGTTAGCGTCAGACGTCCCGCTGGCTCTAGGAAGGCCAACTTGTCACCGAGTGCGGGATCCCCTTCCCCGGCCTCCCCTCCTTCGAGAAGTCGCATTGCCAGAACCGTCATGGTGCCCGAAACTACTAGGAAGGGCATGCTAGAAGGGAAGAAAGTCAGGACCGCGTCTCCCTCAGTCAGAGCCCAGGCGATTCCCTCGAAGACTGAAACGAAAACCGTCACAGTTGCCGCCAAGAGACCAATCACAATCCCCTTCTCCCTAATCTTCGGGTTTTCTTGCAGATCGAACACAATTGTTCCAAGAAGAATGTAGAAAATCCAAGGGGCGACCGGATATGTTCCGTTGACGAGCAACCTCTCGAACCACTCTGTCAAACCCTCTGAGCCGACTCTCTCGAACCAACCCATCCCCACACCAGATGCGTCACCCATCACAAGAGGGGATGCACAAGCTAGTAGCATAATCGCGGACCTCCCTTGGAACGAGATCCTTGAGATTAGCGGGGAGAGAAGCGCCGCAACCGCAAGAAGCGCCAGAACTCCCGGAGTTTGCCACTCGAATCGCCCCCCCCTCTCGACGTTGAGCAGGAGATTAACAACAACCTGGCATACGGTTAGGAGCAGGACTCGGGGCACTATCCACTTTGCCCAATCCGATGCAGAGGAACCCCCCTCGTGCCTCCTTCGAGCGCTCATGTACATGCCCCACCCGGAAATGGTGACGAACATTGGTGCTGCCATACCGCCGAATGCTGCTGCTACGAAAGCTGCGGGATCTCCCACAGTAATCCCCTCAGGCGGGACAATGGCTGCTGTGTGCACCTCTACCATGCAGAGTACCGCAATCGCGCGCATTCTGTCGATGTGCCTAAGCCTCACCCCTCACCCCCTCAGCATCCGCGGAGGGGTCCAAACTAATCATCCTATGACTCGGATGAAGCCCTTACTCCCCATCCAATCATTGAAATCGACAGTGCGTAAAGAAGTCCGATTGCTGCGTGTAGGTAGCTTAGGGGCGCCCCTGCGTCACCTCCGAGGTTTGTCCATCCCATGGGTCCGAGGTTATCGCTTACCGCACCTCTGAAATCCCCGGCTTGGTCATCCGCAATCTCACTGAAGGAATGGATCTCGAATACAGGCAGAACATCCGTGCTGTTCTCGGAGAAGTCTGGGTTCATCGAACCCGGTCCTCTTTGGTCCAGGTAGAAGGTGACCTTCACCTTCCCATACATCAGGACCGTCGAGACCGGCTCAACCTTCATGTCGAGCTCCGCACCGAGATAAACCGGCAGTGCCCCTGGCATAGCATCGACGAACGTATCTGAACCGATCAACTTCCCTTGGATCTGGTTATTTGCAGGGTCAAGGGACACTCGATGCTCAACCATATCGATTCCCTTGAAAGTGGTGTCCCCAACAACTTCAGAGTGTCCAATAGCATATCCAATTAGGTTCAGGTCGAACGAATCTCGCGGGTTAGCAACCAGGCTTCCTACCGTGCCGCTCAGTACGGTCTCGTTGTTACCTACGTGGTCTGACAGTAATCCTCGAGCCGCCTCCTCTCTATGTGGGGCCCTCCATGGAAGATGCTCCGTCATCCCGTAGATCTGATTTTCCTTGCATGCAACCTCAAACCCGATAAAGCTACCATTTGAGTCGTAATCGTAGTCACAAAAATCGTTTCCATCTGAGTTGATGTATCCCTGGGAGATACTCTGGCCCACTGTTTCGCCGATGGTGCTCATTTTGTATACTGACCTATCACCAGTACTGACCCCATCAGAACCGTAGTATGTGTCATTGGTCTCAAGGCTCACCCATGGGAAGTATCCGAAGTATGTGTTAACGGCATCATTCCATCCGTATAGCCAGTTGCTTACTGGTTGGGTGGTGTAAGCCGTGTTGCCCGTAACGAAGTTCAGTAGGACAGGCATGACGGTATCGAAGTAGAAGTTACTCACCCAGTCCCTAAGTGCATGAGCGGCATCGATTGGGATGTCATACAGTGATGCGACGTATGCATCGTCCCAGACTTGCTGTTCTCCCTCCGGATCGGGAAGAGACATACCTGAAAGCTCCCCATACATGAAAGAGGCTGGGAATGATGATTTCAGGCCGATTTCTGGGTCATTCAGTATGAAGTCGGACTTCTCAGCACTCAGTGCAGCCATTCCTGTGAAACTCTCTCTGTTCAGTCCAATTTGGATGTAAGTGCCACCGAGTGGATCATAGTTCCCGAATGATGCTAGCCACCAGTCTTCCGAAGTCATTGCCCCTTGGCCTCCCGACAAAATGCTCTCGAACTGCGTAGGTGTGCCAGTAATGCCCAATCCTACCCATTGCTCCACATAATCTGCTAGGCTCGCAATTGTAAGCAGACCAACATTGTAAGTGGTCATTGCTTCGTAGTAATTCCCACTCTGCAGTGGCAGAAGAAGCCCGATTACCATGCCGGGGAGTGAAATTCCACTCACTTCGAATGAGGTAAGTAGTCCGACACTCTCGTTGAACAGCAGGTTGTCCAGGGTGTTCGAGTCGACGATTGTAACCCCGCTGACTTCTTCGAATCTCTCCTTCAGTTGATTAGTTTGATTGTTTACCTCAGCCCCGCCCCCGTTTGCGACGAACTGAGTCGCGGCCAATGAATAGACAGCCCAGTCCATCTGTGCCGTCCATCCTTCCGCTTCATACCCAAAGAGAGCAGCTCTCTGAGCAGACACGGTATCGCTCGGCGCTCCCATGCTAGCTATCAGGAATGGGCCGATGTCACAGGTCAGGGCAATGCAGACTCCATCTGCGTCTTTCAGGTTATAGAACAGAGACTTGGCATCCACGTAGCTTTCTATTTCTGCCAATGTCATGGTACCATCCGTTGCGCCATTGTTGGGATGATCTATTTGCTGATATGCATCCAATAGTACCGCCCTTTCCACGCTTCCGTTTCCGAATCTCGAACCACCGGCTTCTTGGGCAATCCTCTCAATCTCCTCCGAGGCCCAAATGCTGGGGGCTCTGTTGGACAGGTCGAATTCGATCATCTGAGCCGCGAACATTCCCTTTGCGAAGATCTCCCCATACTCAATTCCGGATCCCATTCCGCCAATCCTCTGTGTGTTCCAGAGGATGTTCACCTGCGTGACGTTGGTGTCACCAGAAACGGACTTCCGTGGAATGCCCCCGTCATCTATCCATGTGCAGTTCTCGCACCACTCGAATGCATCGTACTCGGAGTATGTTATCGACCCGTTAATATAGTCAAAGTCTAGTATCTCACGAGTAGTGGTCACTTCGTAGACGAACGGCCCCATCATTTCGTAAGTGGCATTAGCACCACCTAGGACCTCCGTAGGGTTGGTGATCGAGTTCGCGAAGTAAACCCTCTCCGCGGTAGAAACTAGCCATTCGTCGTCGAAGTCCGCGGAATAGTTCTGATTGCCATCCTCATCGAGTCCATCGTATCCTCCTGCTACCGCAGTTTCTACGTTGCCCTCGATCAGTCCATCCACCACACCTGTGACTCCCACTAGGATGTTCACAAGAAGCAGCATTGAGCCTATTCCAATTGCCATAGTTTCCTTATTTTGCATGTTATCGCCTCACCCGGCCACTGGAGGTTGTGAAATAAGGGTTGCACTAGGTGAATAGAGGCACACTTACGTGCCTTTGACCAACCAGAGGGCATAGATCGATGGCATCTCGTTCACCAATCTAGCCCTTCGATAAGGTTCATTTCTCCGAACATACGGGATAGCACTGGGACCCGTAGCTCAGTTGGTTAGAGCGCTCGGCTCATAACCGAGTGGCCATCGGTTCAAATCCGGTCGGGTCCACCATCGTGCTATGGTCCGATTTTGACTAATTGAGCGTCCGACTCGGGCGAAGCCTCAAATACGGTCTTGGAAGAGGATTTTCTGATGAGTGCGTCCTATCGAGTCCCAGTTATGATAATGGTCGTGTACTTCTTGAGCCTCTTATCGGGTGTCACCGCGGTTCAGGCTCAAACCTCTCCAGACGTCTCCCTTACCTGCGACCAGCCTCAGCCGATAGACGTCTACCCGGGAGCAACGAGGACCACTATAATTTACTGCACACTCACCAATCCTACCACTCTCTCTGAGAAGGTCGAGCTGACTTACCAGTCCGGAGTCATCGCGGTGGCCGGCCCAGGATCTGCTACTGTTCCCCCTGGGGACACCTCATTCCAAGTGGCAGCTAGGGCCGATCTCAGGATGCCAGAGGGACAACAAGTGGTCACCATTACTGGAACAGTAACGCAATGGGGCGGAGCTCCGGTGACCGGGGCTACTACCCCTACAGAGGCAAAGGTTCTCACAGTATTCAAGCAATTCAGCCGACTTAGGGTAGGCTCAGAGCTCGCATTCCTGCAACTTCGACCGAAAGTTGACTACACCTTGATATTTGACGTCTACAACGATGGAAACGCAAGAGATAAGTTCAATGTCGAGATCCAGAACTATGACGAACTGAACGATGCGGGTTTCCAGCTAAGCTTGCCTCTGATTTCCCAGGAGATCGACTCTTTGGCCCCGCCCGAGAAGTTCAGGGTTCAGATGAGGACCCCAAAGAACCAGGGATGGACTGACAAGTACTTCTCTTTGCAGTTCAAAGCAACTTCAGAATACTCTGTCAGAACAGAGGGCATTCCAAACTACCAGATCCAGGTCATGACCATATACATCAGGGGAGTATATCTTCCCGGCTTCGAGCTCGTTGGGACTATGATGATGGCAGCACTTGCCGGTGCTGCGGTCGGCCGTAGATCCGGTTTTGAAGATAATATCATGGATGAGGATGGAAACGTCACCCCATTAGACTGTCGTATATTCTAGTAAAGGCACGCGACT
The DNA here is from genome assembly GCA_034399535.1 of Candidatus Thalassarchaeaceae archaeon. Classification (GTDB taxonomy): domain Archaea; phylum Thermoplasmatota; class Poseidoniia; order Poseidoniales; family Thalassarchaeaceae; genus UBA36. Next base: position 7,869 of record DASCSS010000016.1, on the reverse strand, counting down.
GTTCCAGTAGGCAACGGATTGATAACCACTGCTCTTGGCGTTGGTTTGTCAGGTGATAGCATGAGCGAAGGTGGACTTCTGGGCAAGGCATTGGAGCAGCAATCTGCAAATGACACTGTAGTAGCCGAAATCTCATCAGAACAGCAAACCAATCAAGGATACGGATCGTTATTGGGTAGTAAGCAACTATTCTATGGCCTAGGAATGGGTCTAGTGGCATTCCTTCTTTCATGGGTTCTTGCTAATCCAAGTATGCAAAGTAACTACGCGTGGGCCGGTATAGTACCCATTGCCGTACTAGGGGCCTCATTCTTTCTAGTCTGGACTGCAATAGATAGGAGGTTCGTTGAGGTCTTGGCAGTAGTTTACTTGCTATTGGCCGCATCTCCATTCATCGCAAGTAGTGTTTCAACCTCATCGATCACAATTTCTGAAAGCTCTCTTTCTCCCGACTCATCTGAAATCACCCTCAAGGTTAGGCAGTCAGGAGGATTATTTTCTTCCTCTATAGACTCGGCCGAAGTAGCAGTGTCCCTTGCGGGTAACGTGGTATGGTCCGACTCAGTCCCATTTAATATTGACAGGGCAGATGGAATTGGAGATTATGGCCTCCTGCCTCTTACCGTGTCAGACTTCTACTCTGGTAATTCCGGTGACACAGGCTATGCCGTAACTGTAGACACTGGTGATTCTAGTGATAGCTATGATCTGGACTCCAAACACCTCATCAGGACTATTGATGATGTCCAGACTGAGTCCTTTGGATATATGGGAACTGGATCAGATTGCAGTGGAGATATTGACAATTGTGTTTTGGGGGTGGTCTTGACTACATGGATTGGGTTGGACGCAATTGGGAATAGCCGTCCAGGAGGGATGCCTTTCGCTGACTACAATGTTACAGCAACACTGTCGGAAGGGTCCGACTTGGCAGTCAGTTATCCATCGATCACAGTTGTAAATGGCCTTGCGACATGGGAAGACTCCAATGGGGAATTTGGTGAAGGCGAGATCGGTGTAGGGGATTATGGTTCAGAGCTGCCATTGGATGGCTCAGAATCTGCAACTGAATTTGATCGGATGTACATCCCGCTTTCCGATTTCCATGAACCCACAGGAGAATACGGTTGCTACTCTTTTTCCGTTGAGGTTACTCAGTCGAGCCCTTGGGGGGCAGATATGCCCGTCGAATCAACGACATATTACGAGTTCGAAAAGTCAGGCTCCACGGAATCATGGTCACTAGTCTCTAGTTGCTAGTCAGTCGTTGATACTTGAGAGGAACTCCTTCATCCTATCCGTCTTGGGATTGTCGATTATCGATGAGGGGCCCTCTTCAGCAACCAAACCCCCGTCCATGTAGAGCACCCTATCTGCCACATCCCTTGCGAATCCAATCTCGTGAGTCACGACCACCATTGTCATCCCTTCTTCGGCAAGACCCCGAATTGTCTCTAGGACCGAACCAATCAACTCTGGATCCAGCGCACTTGTGGGCTCATCGAAGAGCATCACCTCTGGCTTCATTGCAAGGGCCCTTGCTATGGCTACCCTCTGCTTCTGACCCCCTGAGAGGTTTCCAGGATAAGCATCAACCCTGTCCAGCATGTCCACTCTCTCCAGAACTTGCTTGGCAACCTCATCCGCCTCTTCCTTGCCCATTCGCCTGACGTACCTGAGTCCCAAGGTTACGTTGTCCAGAACTCTAAGATGGGCAAACAGCTCGAACGACTGGAATACCATGCCAATCCTTGATCTTACGTCGTTGATGTCGGCAGCAGGGGTATTGATCTGTTCCCCTCTCAAGCGTACAATCCCCTTGGTCGGTTCAATCAATCGATTAATGCATCTCAGAACCGTGGATTTGCCACTTCCCGAAGATCCAATTATAGCTAGCGACTCACCCTCGCGGACCTCGAAAGAAACTCCTCTTACGGCATGAACTCCGCCTACGTACGTCTTCTCCATGTCCACTACGCTAAGGATAGAATCCGACATTCATGCACCTCCAGAGATCCCCAGTCCTGGTATCCTTGTCTTGTCTTCGAGATACCTGAGAAACAATGCAAGAGTCCACGTGATTACGAAATATGATATCATCACCATTCCCCAAGTCCAGAATATCTGGAAAGTCGTCGCAATGATCAGCTTACCCTGTCTTGTTATCTCGGCATAACCAATTACCATCGCCAGTGACGAGTTCAATACTAGGTTCACCATCTCGTTACCAAGTGGAGGAATACAAATCCTAACTGCCTGGGGCATTATTACCAGTCTCATCGTCTGCATGTAGTTTAGTCCAATGCTCCTCCCTGCCTCCATCTGTCCCGATGGAATCGCCGCAATCGCTCCTCTTATCGTCTCACATTGGTAAGCACCCGAGTTTAGTCCCAATGCAAAGATTGCACTGATGTACGCCCTGTCTTCCAGAATTCCACCAATGGGATGGCCATAGGCCGGGGATGACAAATCGGTCTCGTAGGTCACGAAAATGTTTGTCAGAAAGTTTGCATTGTCCTTCAGGTAGCCGAAGTCGAATAAGTCCAGACCAGGTTCCTGGACTCTTCTTCCTAGCTCTAGACCGAAATGAATGAACATGAATTGAACAATTAGCGGTGTGTTCCGGAATAAGTCAGTATATACAGTCGCTAGGGCGTTTAGTGGCCTTAGTCCCCATGGGTTGAGGGACAATTTCTTCCCAGTCGAACCAACATCGAACTCCTTTATTGAGAAGTCACCGTTGCATGTGGCAAAAATCGCACCCAATATGAGCAAACCAATCCCAAGGAGTATAGAAGCGAAGGCCCGTGGCGCACCAACTGGGACGTAGATGTGCTCCCAGCCATCCAGATTCAGGCTCCTGACCTCGTCAAAGGTCCCGGTTATCAGCAAATAACCCAAAACAAGTGGTGCCAATCCAACAACACGAATGGCCAATACGTTAACTGGCCTACTAGATGCAATGTGTGCCGACTTCTCGCGCAATAAAGACATCAGCCCGTCTATTGGGTTCTTCAGTTGTAATCCCGTTAGCCTCATTATTGTGCCAATAATCAATCGGGAAACAACCCAAAACGGAATTACAACTAGAGACAGGAATTGGAATCTATTAACTTGGGCGACGTTCTTCAATGAGGTCGGGGATGTCTTCAGCATCGACAGAATGACCCCGATAGAGAAACCCATAGCAATTCCGAATAGTACGATCTTTACTGTGGCTACAAGGCCGTCAATCAGCCTCTCTTTCGAGTAGTCGACGAATTGCCCAAAGTCATTGAAGTCCGTAACTTCGAAGCCTACGAACTCCTCCTCGCCGGCATTTTCCGTTCGTATTATTAGCCCCGAATTACCGATTGCCACTCCCCTGAAACCATCTTGCATCACCACTCCATTGAATACCGTGAGATTCGAAACAGGTATCATCTGCTGTGTGACGATGTTTCCACCATCCTTTGACATGGCAAGGTACCCATTGGGCCCGGTCATCATTAGCTTGAATTGACTGAGGACCTCGATGGAGGACACCTCGAAATCCAAGTAGAGCCCGCCTTCTTCGAATTCATCCCCTCCACCGGGGGGGTACTCCCTCTCAATTTCGACGATGCTCCATACAAAACCAACCCCTACAGTAGTCCCCTCTTTGGATGATTTGAGGATTTGCCCTTCGTCAGTGATGGCGTAGGCCCGAACCGTGCTGAAGAAATCAATGGCTACAATCCCACTTTGAGCGGATTCTGCAGGTGCGTCTCTGTAATCCCAGGTGGCCCCACCATCAGTGGTCGCCAGAATTGTCCCGCCAGTTCCTGATATCAGTCCGTTTACAGTATCTAGGAAAGAGATGTCGAGGAGTTCCTCTTCAATTTCAATTGATCTATCAATCCAATTGTCACAATCGGTGTCACCGTCCCCATAATACGTCCAAATATCCCCCGAGGATCCAACAGCTACTGCAGAATCGTTATCAGTTAGTGAAATTGCGTTTATTTTTACCTGAGAGGGAATCTCAAGGATACAGTCATTCAGTATCCTTATCTCGCCCCCAATGTCTTCAAGGATGAAAACAAAACCATCATCCGAAGCAACCACAATCGAGCCAAAACCGGAGTCAGAGGAAGTCCACGAGTGTCCTTCAAGACCCGGCAGAGGTTCGAAATCCCAGGTAATTCCACCATCTTGACTCCTTCCCGTTGCCCCATCTTTTCCGAATACCCAAATCTCTCCATTTACAGCCTCGCCAGTTAGTAGATCTGATTCTGTTCCGCTTTCCACAAATTCCCAACCGCTTCTGACCTCCTGCGCATGAGAACTTCCAGCAGCGAGAATCAGAAATAGCAAGGCTATGCATGAGATCCACCCTGCACCTCTTGGTGCTCTGGCGGCCCGCCTTCTGATTGCCCCGAGCGTCATGCTAATCCCTTTGTCGTTGGGTGTAGAAGATATAGTCTACCCGTTTTGGAAGATTTCTCTGCAGAACCTCTATCGGGAATGTTCATGGTGGAATTTTGTCCGATTGGTATCATGGGCGAGATGCTATACAGGGGTAAGGTAAAACAGGTTTGGAGCACCGACGATCCGGATATAATTGAATTCAGATACACGGATCAGATTTCGGTGTTCGATCAGATCATCCCCAGCCTTATTCCCCGGAAGGGAGAATCTCTGAATCGAGCCTCTTGCCATTGGTTCCGATTGGTCCAGGAAGAGGGAATATGCGATACACACGTGGTGGAGATGAATGCTCCGGACAGGGTATTGGCCCGACGTTTCGATGTAATCAAGGAACCTGGCGCCATCCCAAAGGACGCTGAGAACTTCTTCGTACCTCTGGAAGTGATATGCCGGCACTACCTTGCCGGAACAGCCTGGAGGAGGTACCAAAGAGGAGAGGTTACTGCTGGGGATTTGGGTTTTGGTTCCGATGACCAACTCTCAGAAGGAGAGAAGCTACCGAAGCCTTTCTTGGAGGTCTCCACAAAGTTCGAGAAGTTCGATCGTAATTTGGACCGAAAGGAGGCATTGCAGATATCAAACATCGAGTCCGAAGAACTTGATTCCATACTTTCAATCGTCCTAGAGGTCGATTCTGTAATCGATAGGGAGACATCAAAGAGAGGCCTAATTCACGTTGACGGCAAGAAGGAGTTTGCCTTGGGCCCAGGCAGAGTGCCGGTTCTAATCGACTCATTTGGGACTCTTGATGAGGATAGATGGTGGGATCTTGAGTCATATGATCGTGGCGAGATTGTCCAACTTTCCAAAGAGTCTGTCAGGCAGCATTACATCGAGAGCGGCCACCATGCGGAATTATACGAGGCTCGTCAGGCAGGTACTCTAGAGCCGCCAATCCCTGCTCTTCCAGACCATATAATCTCCAACACAGCGGAACTATACGCCACTATGTTCGAGCGCCTGACTGGAGAGGCACTCTGAGGGAAATAGATGGGAACGCACGAATACCAGGATGATCCCCGAAACGAGAACGTACTAATCTCGATAAATCGCGATTTGTTTCCTAGGTCAGAGGCGAAGGTTTCGGTATTCGACTCGGGTTTCCTCCTTGGGGATGGGGTTTGGGAGTCGTTTCGACTCCACAAAGGCAGCTTAGTCTTCATCGACGAACATCTGGACCGACTTTTCCATGGAGCTGCAGAGATTTCGATGCACCCATCTTGGTCCAAAGAAGAAATCATGTCAGAAATACTCAGGGTTATAGAGGCAAATGGCATGTACGACGACGTCCATCTCAGGCTAATCCTTTCACGGGGACTCAAACCCACTCCTTATCAGGCTCCATGGATCATCTCAAGCCCTCCAACTTTGGTCATCATTCCTGAATACAAGAGGGCAAACCCCAGAAGAGCAGAGGAGGGTATCTCGCTGGTTTCAGTGGGAATTAGGAGGGGCGGACCAGAGATTCAGAATCCCCGAATTAACAGTCTTTCTAAGCACAACTGCATTTCCGCTTGTGCTGAAGCCGCAGATAAGGGAGGTGATGAGGGGTTGATGCTAGATCCCAATGGATACGTTTCAACATGCAACTCAACTCACTTCTTCATGGCCAAGGGAGGTGAGATTTGGACATCTACTGGAGAGTTTTGTCTCGATGGAATTACTAGACGGAAAGTACTGGAAATTTGCTCCAATAACGCCATTGTCTCCTACGAGAAGAACTTCACTCTGGAGGATGTCCGTTCTGCTGACGAGGCCTTTGTTACTGGTACATTCGCCGGACTGACCCCTGTTGTCCTATTTGACGATGAACCAATGAGCGGAGGAATGCGGGGACCGATGTGCAAACTCCTACAGGAGTTATACATCTCTCTAGTGGAGGGAGAGTGCAGTGAGTGACCCAATTAGAGTCGCAATGTGGTCCGGGCCGCGAAACATTTCTACGGCAATGATGTATTCTTTTGACAACAGATACGACTGCTACGCAAGTGACGAACCCCTCTATGCAAATTTCCTCCTTTCTTCAGGCACCCCCCACCCAGGAGCCGATGAGATTATCGAAAGCTACGAGACCGATTTACTGTCAATTATAGAAAAATTGAGCGGGCCTGTTCCCGGCAACAAGAGATTATGGTACCAAAAGCACATGTGTCACCATGTCCCCAAGGATTTCCCACTATCTTGGATTGATGGGTTCTCAAACTGCTTCCTAATTCGTGATCCTCGTGAGGTCATCCTCTCTCTTTCGAAGATTACTGACGAAGTTGACCTGTGGTCCATAGGGCTCCCTCAACAGATCAAGATTATCGAGCATGTTGTCGAAACCAAGGGCAACGTCCCTCCTATTATTGACTCGCGGGATGTTCTAGATGACCCCGAGGGGCTATTATCCGCCCTCTGTCATGAAATTGGGGTAGAATTCCACGATTCAATGACAACTTGGCGACCCGGTAAACGGGAGTGTGATGGAATTTGGGCCAAGTATTGGTACAAATCGGTCTGGAACTCTTCCGGTTTCGAACCGTACGTCCCCAGGTTCGGGAACGTACCACCTCATCTGATTTGTGTTCTGGAGGATGCTATGGAGATGTATGACTCGCTTTGGAAACTCAGGATAACCACCTAGGAATGCCTCCTCATCAAGAGGCCACATTTCCGCCTCCCTGCGGCTCTCAGGAAAACTAGCAGGTGCCTGAATGCGTCTTGGACGCCTCCATCGTATGGTTCGTCGGAAAGTACCTTCCACGAGCCACTCTCAATGAACTCCCTAAGGAGTGGGATATCTTCTTGGTCCAACCACCCCATCAACTCAATTCCCCCCGAACCCCTTTCGAATCCAATTGCCGGGATCATCTCTCCGGTCATCCCTCCTCCTAACTTCTTCAGAAGCCCGTGTAACCCTACCTCACCTCCCTTTTCTTTGGTATATTCAAGCAGGTAGCTAACCGCATCTCCATCATCACTGGGAAATCGACCCAGACGCTCTCTGGAGTGCCCGTTGTCCAGAGGTCTGGGGGCACCCCCCCCTTCTTGCCAGTCTAAGATACAGATTAGCAGAATCGTGGCAGCATCCATTTTCGGAGCCTCCCCCTCAACTAGATCGGGCAGCCCCTTAATTCCACCCGCCAGAGAAACTAGTTCCGCATGTCGGCCTTCGAATGACTCTGAAATCGCCGAAAATAGATCATCTGGGCTTCTTGCGATTGGGTCGAATGTGTGAAAAGCTGGAGGTGGTAGGTACTTGCTCACGCATTGTCCCAGTTACTGCCTGTCTAGAAGCCTTCTGAGCCTCTTCTCGAATTCATCTGCTTCATCTACCGCACCTTCTCCCTCTCCCACAAGTTCGACTCCATCCCCATCTGCGGATTGGACCGGGGCTTCTTGCTCAGGCTCAAGCGGGCCCTCCTCTGAAATATTACT
>DASCSS010000015.1:0-28331 GCA_034399535.1 Candidatus Thalassarchaeaceae archaeon | reverse complement strand
GCGAAACCCAAATATGGCCGGGCCGCGTCGGGGTTCAAGCCTTCTCCCACTCCTTTCTTCTGGTAATATCTCTAGACCTGGGATTTGCGATGCAGACCCCACCCATGCAGGCAGCTCATCTTCCCAATCTTCATCCTCATTCCCTTCTGATTTGACCTCGCGAATTCTTATGCGCACCTCTTCCGATTCCCCCGTCCTTTGAATCATGCCGTTGTTTGAAAGCCAACAAATCACATCATCTACTCTCTCTTCGAGATTCTCTGTGTCCATCTGCGTCGCCAAGAAAGTCTTATCGAGAAATCTAGAGATTGCATCCCTGTCTTCTATTCCTGCAGTCGCAATAATCGAAAGCAGATGTGTTAGAAGAGCCCCATCTTCTTCGGCTCTAAGGGCATTTGGATTAGCTAACTTTGATGTAATTTCTTCCGGTTCCCCTTCCAAGTATAGGCTGACCAAGGCTCTCTCTTCCTCGGTGCTCTTTGAGACCAAGAGCGCCTCACCGAAGTCGTCGAACCCTGGTCTACCGGCCCTACCCATCATCTGCCTGATTTCCATTACCGGAAGGGGCATACTTCTGGCAGCAATGGTACTCCATCTCCGTGTGTCCCTGACTACCACTCTGCTAGCAGGCAGATTAACTCCCTGTGCCAGCGTAGGAGTTGCAACAATGCATAGAAGATCCCCATTTTTGAAACCATCTTCTACTACCTTTCGATGGGATGATGTCAATCCTGCATGATGGAATGCGATTCCTCCCCTGATAGAGTTAGAAAGAGCCTTGACTGTTGCTGACGACTCATCGCCACTCGAAACGCGTTCTGCTATCAACTCCCAATTTGCAACCTTTTCAGTCGGGATTACATCCCCACTAACCGCCATTCTTGAAATCACATGCTTCGCTAGTTCTCTAGCTTCCTTTTGAGCAGAAGATCTCGAAGAAACGAAAACTAGTAACTGCTTCATTTGTCCAATAGTATCGTCCAAAACAGCATGCAGATTCTTTTGAACACCTCCTTCTAGGTGCTTTTCTTCGGGAAGGGGCTCGCCTTCACCAATTGGGCCTTCCACAGAGTGGTACCTAACTTCAAGTCCTGTCAGTGTTCCCGAGTATAGCGCAACTGGTCTCCAATCCGAGACAATTAACTTAGCTCCTAACCATTCCGCAACCTCTTCTGCGTTTCCCACAGTTGCAGAGAGTGCAAGTAGCTGGGCATTGCTTCTTCGATGTCTAATTCTTGAGAGAAGAATCTCCAGTGTAGGTCCCCTGTTGGGATCCTGAAGGAGGTGGAATTCGTCTGCTACAACAATGCCTATGTCATCCATGATCTCTGGCCTTCCCCTGATTAGAGAGTCAAGCTTCTCACTGGTGCACACAAGAATATCTGAATCTTCGATTGAGGTCATCTCGCTGCTCCTGTCCCCTATGGCTAGTCCAACTTTCAGACCTACAGCAGTTGCCATTTCCTCCAGTTCCCGGAACTTCTCTGATGCCAGTGCTTTGAGTGGGACTATGTATACGCCCCTCAATCCTTTCAGATCGTTCGCCAGCCTGTTCGTCATCGTGATATGCGCAACAAGGGACTTCCCACTGGCTGTTGGGATGGCTAGCAATAGATTTGAGCCATCTAGTGCATGTGGGAGAGATTCAGCTTGGGGCGGAAAAAGGCTAGCAATTCCCCATTTTTTTTCTAGGAAGGATTTCAGCCTAGCATCAAAATCGAAGCCGCTAAGACTGAACTTCTCACTTCCCCCCTCATCGCTCATGGGGGGACTTTTATTCGGCCGTTCTAAAGGATGTCGAGTACAATTAGTTCCATCTATGGTAGGCCGGATGCCCTTCCTTCACAGCAACAAAAAGGCCCTTACCGGTAGCGCAGACCTTGCCTTCGCAGATTAGGGTCATCCTGACGTTTGCTCTGCCTTCCTCGATGCTGACGACCTCTCCCATTACTGTGAGAGATGGCCCAAATGGTGTGGGGCGCCTGAGTTTGATGCTGTAAGACGCAGTTACAGTGCACGGGGCTTCCAAGCTTCCAGATTGATCCATCAGTGCCATGGCAGCCGTCCAATTGCCATGACAGTCGAGAAGAGTCCCGATAATGCCACCATTGATCATTCCTGGAAATGCCTGATGCTCCTCACTAGGCTGGAACTTCATCTCTAATCCATTTTCCTTCCTGAATGATCTGATCCGCAATCCTTCCGAGTTTGCTGGACCACAACCAAAGCAGATACTTTCAGGAGCATGCTTCTCCTGCACAGACTGGTCTTCTTCATTGCTCATGGGGCCCTTTGGAGCATGAGGGAATTGAATATTACCAATAATTGTCATGCGCATTGTATTAATTCGCCAGTCCTTCCGAGGTTCGGTGACAAGAGACGAAACCCCGGGTGAAGAATCGCCAAAACAACCGGTTCGTGCTAAACCAACAGCTAGATCGAAGAGACGGCGATTCGCTCCCATCAAGATAGCAAACCAGATTCCGAAGAGGAGGAGGATGGAGATTGAGAAGGCACTGGGTGAGGTTTCCGAGACCCCGACAAAATGGTCTAGAAATGGGGGTTCGAAGAATCACAACTTCCTAAGGAAGAGAATAAAGCCAGGAACAATTAGACACACTGAGTATGATCTTCTCGATGTTGAGATTGGCGAATCTTGGCCAGTTCCCATAAGCGTGATACATGGATCTAGACCAGGTCCGATACTCACCCTTCTAGGTGCTGTCCACGGGGATGAACTAGTGGGACCGCTAGCACTAACTTACCTCTGCGGGCCAAATTTCATGGGATTGGACCGACTCATCGACCCTACCGTCCTTGCAGGAACAATCAGGATTATTCCAATAGTAAATTTACCTGGATATCGAACCAGGAGTCGATACTTCCCCGATCGAAGGGATCTGAATAGGGCCTTTCCCGGCAATCCAGAGAGCAACACAACATCACGTGTAGCAAATGGGATTTGGAAAAACCTGGTTGTGGGTAGTGATTACGTCGTAGATTTCCATTCTGCGGCCAAGGGTCGGACGAACATTCCACAGATTCGTGCCAACTTGGCCCATCCTAGCAGCAATCGTATCGCCAGAGGATTTGGAATCGAGACAATCCTTGACAGCGAGGGGCCAAAGGGGTCACTTCGTAGGACGGCCAACGAGCATGACATTGCTTGCATTACGTTCGAAGGTGGTGGACCTGACGAGGCGGACCCTGAATCTGTACAGATTTCCATGTACGGAACAATCAATCTTCTACGTAGTCTGAGGATGCTCCCAGGATATCCAAGCAAACCTAGGTTCAGGATGCTTGCATCGGGTTCGGTTTGGATACGCTCGGATCAAGGAGGGCTGCTAGACATTCTTGCTCCCGCCGGAAGCTTCGTTGAGGAAGAGGAGATTGTTGCTACTGTGACCGATCCGGAGATCCCCGGAGAGAGTCACGACATCACATCTCCAGTCCAGGGCCTTCTGATTAGCACCGCAACCCATCCCTTCGTCAATTCAGGCTCGCCAATCGGACATCTCTTGCCCGTAACCAGGGGCGTCGCGACTCTAAAGAGAAGACTGGACGAAGAAGGGTGCTTGATAATCAGCGGCTCAGATGGAGATCCACCTTGGAGGGAAGACGAGGATGTTGAGGATATTGCCATTTTCGGAGAGTGGTCTGGAGGTTCTCCGGATGCTGAGTGGGGTCCTTCCGATTCCTTAGAAGAAGAGGAAGACAACTAGCCCTTATCTTCATTCCAATCAGTTGATGGAATCCTATGTATTTCTGGTGCACCTGGAAGGACTAATCCTCTGTTTTCCGGCCTAACCGCTAGCCTCTCTGGCGTTACTCCGTAAGCTTCCAGCGCGTCTTGCAGCTTTCTGTTGTGGGCCACTCTAGCACCAGCAAAAACCGCTAGTCCAGCTAATCCAATTACGAAAGCAACAATTCCTATGACGCCTGCAGAATTGATTAGAGCAGCAGCAAAACCACTCGCTGGCTCCGGTTCAATCCAGATTTCCACATTCAGACTCCATGAGATTTCTGTTTTGACTCCAGAATCGGTAATCTCCACCTTTACGACTTGTATCGCAGTCCCTTCCCCACATAGCTGAATTTCCAGATCGCTTTCTGCCTCTCTGCAATCAATAGGAGGCAAACTCATTTTTCTCCCATCGGGACTAGCGTTTATTGTCACGGAGTATTCTCCAAACATCCATGTGATTTCCGCCTCTAAGCTTTGAGAGATTCCTGATAGAGACATGAATAGAGATTCGTTTGCTGAGTCCCATGTAGCTCCAGATTGACTTGGTGATGCACCAATAATCGATATTCTGTCAATGCTCTCGTCGACTATTCCATCGCAATCGTCGTCCATTCCATTCCAGAGCTCTGTGGCTCCTGGGTATGCACTACCGACTAGGTCGTTGCATTCTTCGAACTCGTAGAAACCGTCTTCGTCTCTGTCGTAGTCGAAGAATAGAGGATTGGACATCTTCTCTAGTATCTCTGTCCCGTCCTCAAGCCCATCTTGGTCGCTATCTACCGATTCAGGATTCGTGCCGTAGTTGTGATACTCTTCGAAGTCGAACAATCGATCTCCATCTGAGTCCAAATGGTAGAAGTCCTCGTCCACCTCATCATCGCAGTCATTGTCCTTCCCGTCTAGTTCCTCGGCTTTGTCCGGAGCCCTATCGAAATCATTGTCATCACAGTCTTGGAAAGCATACCACCCATCCTTGTCAACATCGGGGTCAGACGCCAATGGGTCAGAGTCGAATTCGTTTACTTCCGTCCCATCAGGAAGACCATCGTCATCTGAGTCACCATCTAATGGATCAGTGAAATGAACATGGAACTCGTCAAAATCAGAAATCCCATCCATATCCGAGTCCATAGAAATGAAGTCCTCGTCCACTTCGTCATCACAGTCATTGTCCAGGCTGTCTAGCAACTCCACCAGGCCCGGAGACAAATTGGGATTTTCGTCGTCGCAATCCTCGAACCAATAGAAGCCGTCTCCATCTTCATCGATATCGAAGTCGAGAGGATCAGTGCCTAGTTCGTTAATCTCTGTGGAATCGTTTAATCCATCCCCATCTGTATCTGCGTTAGTTGAGTTTGTTCCATGAATGTGAAACTCTTCCCAGTCCAGTATTCCATCGCCATCTGAATCCGATGAATTGTAGCCCTCATCCTCAAACCCATCACAATCGTCGTCTTTCCCATTTAGTAGTTCGACCATTTCCGGATTGACCTCTGGATCGTCGTCGTCGCAGTCTTGGAAATGATAGAAACTATCGGAGTCTCCATCTGGATCAAAGACCAGCGGATCTGAAAACCAAACAGTAATCTCATCTGAATCGCTAAGTCCATCAGCATCCGAATCATAGGAAATTGGGCTGGTTCCATACAAGAAAACCTCTTCGTAGTCCCCTAGTCCATCCTGATCAGTGTCACTTTGATCTGCTTTGGTTCCATACGTCACTATCTCTTCGTAGTCATTCAACCCATCATCGTCAGTATCATAGTCCAGAGGATCTGTTCCATGGACATTGGTTTCATTGAAATCGGTCAACCCATCGTTATCATCGTCAGGATCCAGAAAATTGCACGTCCCATCTGAATCGGTGTCAGTTGGATATGAGCTAGCATCCAGGGGATCCGTCTCGCATGGGATCTCCATGCTGTCAACAAAACCATCGTTGTCGTCGTCCAAATCTACTGAATCGCATATTCCGTCAAGGTCATTGTCCGGAGGAAATGAACTAGAGTTGTATTGCTCTGTTCCACAGTCCTCTTCGCTTTCGTCATCCCAACCATCGTTGTCGTCATCTGGGTCATTGTAATCTGGCCATCCATCTGAGTCGTAGTCAGAGACGTTCCCAACTCCGTGAAATATCACCTCCCAGGAATTAAGGGTGCCAGCACCATTTCCAGTGTCAGTGTCTCTGACCTTTAGCTTCCAAACTCCCAGGGAGGACTCGTCCCAGTGTTGAACTGTGTTGAACATCCAGTTTGAGTAGTCATCCGATGAATCGTCGTGTTGTTCTGCTAGCTTAGACTGATGCCCCATTGGCGACTCAAGTATGATTTCCAAGTCCCCTCTGTAGGAATGAGAGATGTCTACTATCACATCAACCGACTCCAACTGTATATCTAGAGGGACTGAGAGATTGAACTCAGTCCACGTCGTACCACCATTATCAATTCCCATATTAGGTAAAAACGGTCCAAAACTAGCGTTAACCTCGGAACCACTGCTTGTCCAGTTCTCGGCTAAAGAAACTGCGGCCCCAGCATCCACTGAACCAAAGCCGTATTTGTGTGAAACCAACAACCCAGCTCCATTCGGCTCCCAAGAGTTGTCGCTCGAATCAACAATTCTGGAACTGTGGACCAATACGTTCTGCACGTCCCTCCACGTCAGATTTTCGTTTGCCTCTAGAATTAGTGCTATTACTCCCGCCGCTAGAGGTGTCGCGCTCGATGTCCCCCCGAAATCATCAGTCACGTCTCCTTCATCGTACCCTCCGGAGCCGCTGATGTCCGTGGTGGTAATCCCCTCTCCATCACCATCTGAATGTGCAGCAACAAGGATGTTCGCCCCTGGTTCTGCATACCATGATTGCTCGCCGTTGTGAGTAATGGCAGTCACAGCTATCGTATATCGGCTGTTGGCGTATCCGTCGTAGTTTGAGTTATCATTGGAAGTAAGGCCATTTCCTGCTGCCCAGGTGTATATATTTCCCAGTCCAGATCTTCCGTTGAAAACAGAGTCTTCGATGGCTGCAACAGTCAATGGACCAGGTCCTTCTAACCTGGTGCCATCATCAAACGGACCCCATGAGTTGGTATAGATGTCAATATCATCTTGATGGAAGCTGAGAGCATCAGCCTCTAGCCTATCGCTTGTTCCACACGCTATCAGAGTTGACCCAGCAATCGTGGCTCCGAAAGCTGCCCCAGCGACATCAATTGAGTTGTTCCCTACAGCTGCGGCGACTCCTGCAACAGCTGTTCCGTGACCGTTCCACGATGAAGGGGCCGGATCAGGGTCATCGTTACACCAATCATAAGATAGTGAAGGAGAGTAATGTGGCTGTAAGTCAGAGTGAAAGTGGTCAAGGCCATCATCAATTACGCTGATTACGACTCCCAAGCCATTGTAATTCTCCCATGCCCCAGTTACGTTTGCGTCTTCCCCCAACACTCCTCCGGATTGCCCGGAATTGTTCAGGTGCCATTGCTCATCGAAATCAGGGTCGTTTGGCTCGTAACGAGGAGAATGCGTTCTCTCTATAATTGGGGAGAAGGTTTCGATTTGGCCCTTGTCGAAGGACTCAGTTAGTCTTTCGATGGCCGTTGATGGGTCTCTGAATGTCCAGATGAATGCCCCAAAAAGGCCAGAATCCTCTGAATCATCGGGGGATGCAGTCATCATGTGGTGAGCCTCAATTGGGATTCCAGTTACGACCAACCATGATGATGTTGTGACAAGGACCTCCGAATCGTAATTCTTCAAGTTCGCTACACTCTCGAAGGCTAGTTGTACAGCACGCGAGTAGTTTGGCATCACTTCAACAATTTCGTCAGGTAATGCACCCTCTTCACCAACATCGGCAAAGGATGTCCCAATGGGTGAAAATAGTAGTAGAACCAGTACCACTATCGCATCTCGCACAAGCCAACTCGCCCATCAACAGGATATAGCCGTTCGTCCCTACTGTTAGCTAGAATATTTGCTATAGGTCAGCCCCAGCGAGGTTTCTATTTTTGTATAATTGTGCTTTTCCTAATTCCCTTGGTACTCAGAGATTGCAGAACGTACCTCTTCGTCAGTCATCATCCTTCTCTGTCCTTTGGCAACTTCGAACATGTGCGCAACCAGCTTGTCATCCACCTCGTATCCATTTCTCTCTAGCCAGTGCACGACATTCGAACGACCACTCATGTGGCCAATTCGAATTACTTGTTGAAGGCCAAAGTCTCCTGCTGGAACTCCCGAGTAAACTCGATCTGCAAGCCAGTTATCTCCCTTCTTCATTGCCTTAATCACTGCCGAGGCATGGACGCCAGTACCCGTTTCAAAGGCATCCTCACCGAATATCGGATAATTGTGCGGAAGGGCGACCTCGACGTACTCGTGCGCCTTTCGCATGTATGCGTTTAGTGCTGTCAGATCGTTCTTGATCACCCCCATCAGGCTCAAATTTACCAGCGTTTGGTCAAGGGGGGCATTTCCGGCTCTTTCTCCCACACCCAAGGCTGTTCCGTGAATAACATCTGCTCCAGCCTCGTATGCTGCTAGATTGTTTGCCACACCAAGACCCCTATCTTGGTGCCCATGCCAGTTTACCTCTATGTCCCTTCTATTGACTCCCGAGTCGGGAATAACCTCGTTCTGGATGAAACCTAGTAGTTTCCGAACCCCGTTGGGAGTCACGTGCCCACATGTGTCGCAAATGCAAATCCTATCTGCCCCTAGCTCTATTGCACGGGAATATACCTCCTTTATTTCCTCTGGTTTGCTCCTCGTTGTGTCTTCGGTCACAAACATTACGGGAATGTCGTTGTCTATCGCGAAGGTTACTGCGGATTCAGCGGTTGATAGTATTCTTTCCATGTCCCAACCCTCTGCAAACTGTCTGATTGGACTAGTTCCCAGGAAGGCGCTAGCCTGAATCTGACGCTCATGCTTGGCCTGTAAATCAACCAGAGGTTCAATGTCCGAAACCATGGTCCTAACCGCGCAACCTGGTCTAATCTGGTAGTCATTTGCCCCCATGTGCCCTAGCATTGCATCGATGTGATTAACGTGGAAGGGGCCCGCTCCGGGAAGTCCTAGGTCAACCTTCTGTATTCCAAGCCTTTCCATGTAGTCAAGTAGCTCAATCTTCTGCTTAATTGTTGGATTTCTGGCACTTGGGCTTTGCAGTCCATCACGTAGGGTTTCATCGTCAAACCACAATTCGTGAGGGTGCCCGGACTCGTCTCGATCGATTCTGTAATCGATATCGTTCCAGTCGTAAATGAGTTCTTGCTCCTCCATCGGCCCACCTATGAACATCCATGGTTGGCTCGGTGTTTGAAACCATCGGGACTCTATGAGCTCTTTCCAAACTCGATTTTTCCGATCGAGGCAATAGTTGCCGCTGCTCCGAAAATTGCTCCCCAGTTGCCGAAACTTGCCAATACCAGAATAACGAACATCATGGCAAGGTAGAGCATTGAGATAAAGAATGAGCTTGCTGCGCTCGCAATCCTTCCGGTCTCGTCTGGCTCCTCGAGAATGTCAATCCTCCATATCGTCGAGGCATACCAGATGCTAAGGCAAACTACGGTCAAGCCTAGAATGTGGTATAAGGCACCATCTTCCCCCATCTCTCCATAGCTCATCGGTGCAGCCAGTGAGAGAATAACAAGCAATATGGCGTACACTTTCATTTCTTTGATTGTCTTAGCTGGTCCCTTGACATTGGGCATCATTGGTATTCCCACTTGGGCATATTCGCCGGAACGATACAGGGCAAGTGCCCAGAAGTGAGGAGGTGTCCAAAGAAAAATCAAGATGAACATGAACCAAGGCATTAGGCCGCCTAAGTCAAACAGGGAATCTAATGCGGACAGGGGGGAACTAGTTGAGATTCTCAAACCATCTTCACATGCTGCCCAACCAATGACTGGGGGTGTCGAACCTGCAATTCCACCTATGACGATGTTTTGCGGAGTTCTCCTCTTGAGCCACATACTGTATACAAACACATAGAATAGGATACTAAATGAAGCCCAGAAGGCAGCAATTTGGTTAGAAAGGATTGCGAACCAGATCACACCGATTAGGGATAATGCTATTCCGAAAAGTAAGGCAGAGTTCGCGGAAACAGAGCCAATAGAAAGAGGCCTATTGGCCGTACGAGTCATTTTGGGATCTATATCTCTATCGTACCACATGTTGATCGCATTCGCCCCTCCAGCAGTTAGGTAGCCCCCAACGAGAACCACTGCCATTGTTTCCAAGGAACCCACTCCAAATTCGGAATTTTGCATTTCATGCACGACTACTGCACAAAGCGCAGTTATCTGTAATAGTAAAACAACTCGGGGTTTTGTCAGAGCAATGTAGTTGTAAGTCGCAGCCATCATTCGTCTTCTCCCCTGATTTTGGAAAAAGAACCCAACCAAGCCGTTGCTAGAACAAGAAAAGTCAACGAGGCCAATATTAAGTGGATTAACGATAATACCTCATTGTAACCACCATCATTCATGTCCCATGAAAGAATGTATGTCGCACCAATCATTCCATTCACGATGTAGAGGGCAGTTGCCATCCATATCCAGTTCCTTACCTCAAGGTGAACACCAGTTTCCCCCCCTTCTCTCCAAATGAAGTAAGATGCGGCAAGAAGAGCTGCCCCAATTACACCAACAAACCATCTATGAATTAATTGGGACTGTGCAATCATGTCTTCGATTGGAGATACTATTTCTCCTCCACAGAGGGGCCACGAATCGGGAAATCCCCCGACCCCACAACCACTGTTCGCTCCCGGTGTCGTTGAGACAAAGGTTCCCGAGAATACAGACAAGAAAGCCCCTACTGCAAGCCACCCAATTCTGAATCTCCATTTCTCAGAAAATCCGGATTTGAAACCAAACCAATCCACCCACTCTTCACTGTTCTTGGCCATGGACAACCATAACCAAATCAGACTAAGCGTGAATGCTAGAGCCGTACCGAGATGCAGGGCAACACTCCAATTCTCGTTGTCGAGTCTCACCGTTAGCCAACCAACAGCACCCTGTAACACGATTAGCAACAATGAGATTGAGGAAGCGATCCTCGCCTCTGAGCTATCGAAGCCCTCCTTCCTAACCAACCACCAGTTGAAGACAACAAGAGGACCAAGAACTGCTCCAGCCAGAAATCTATGAAACCACTCAGTAAAAATCTGGAAGGTAGAATATCGATGCCCGGAACCACGCGAATCCACCTCGTTAGGGTTTTCTTGATACCAGGTATCCTGTTCGGCTTCGGAAACATCGAATCCCCATGAACCAAAGCATGTCGGCCAATCTGGACACGACTCTCCTGCATCGTAGATTCTGATTAGCCCCCCAATCGCGATGACGATTAGGGTCAAACCCACTAGGGCTCCTGTAAGCTTCTTCGCATCCGCCTCAATTGACAACTCTAATCACTACCCGTAAGGGACGGTGACGCTTCACTCTTCCTCGAGATGCGGGTCTATGTCGATTGGAATCCTGTTCTGCTCATATTCCAGCGACGCTATCTTCATTGGATCGAGAACCACCTTCTCCTTTGCTTCTTCAACCCCATAGAGCTGAATCAACTCGTTACTAAACTTCTCTCTGAGCTCGTCTTCGGTGACGAATAGGGGAGCTCCCATGCTAATTTGCAGGGCCCTAGCCCCAATTATTCTGGCCTTCTCGAATCTAGTATGGGCACGTGCTGGTTTTACCATCGGGCGGGCGACCGGAGACTCCCAAATAAGGTCTATGACTCGTAATTTCGTAAGCAAGACCCCAATCTAAGGAATTTCAACCATCATTGCCACTGCATTGCCCCCTCCGAGGCAAACAGTCACTATGCCCCTTTCACCGCCAGTTCTTCTGAGTGCATTAACAAGAGTCATCAGGCATCTCGTTCCAGTAGCACCTAAAGGATGCCCTATTGCTATTGCACCCCCATGGGGATTGAAACCTTCCTCAGAGGCCCCCAATGAGCTTCTTATCGCACAGGATGCTGAGGCAAATGCTTCGTTGTGCTCGAGTATATCCACGTCATCCATTGTCATCCCCGTCATTTGTAGTAGCTTGCTTACTGTGGGAATTGGTGCTGACATTACCCTGTGCGACTCCACTCCAGAGGTGGTGTAATCGACAATCCTTGCCAGTATATCTAGCCCGAGTTCTGCTGCTGCTGCTTCCGATGCAATGAGAACTGCGGACGCACCATCAGAGACTTGACTGGAATTTCCAGCAGTGACCTGCCCCCCATCTCTGAAAACAGGCTTCAATCCCGAGAGAACCTCTCCATTTGTTTCGGGGCGAATCCCCTCATCTCTTTTCAGGTCGTCAATGGCGAATACTTCCGATTCCAACCAGCCTTCATTCCATGCCCTGTCTGCTAGGAAATGGGACCTGGCTGCGAACTCATCAGACTCGATTCTGCTAATTCCATGTTCATCCGCTACTGTTTCTCCCGTGTTCCCCATCGACTCTCCAGTGAAGGCATCCTGCAAACCATCGTTGATGAGGACCGATTCCAGCGACCCATACGAAACATCGTCGCCTTTCCTCACATCTCGAGCATAGTGGGGTGCGTTACTCATCGATTCCATACCTCCTGCTACTATTATTCTAGAGACACCAGCTCGAACTTCGGTTGCAGCAATCATCGCCGCCTTAAGGCTGGAGCCACACACTTTGTTTATCGTAGTACAGGGGGTACTAACTGGCATCCCGGATCTAATCGCAACCTGCCGTGCCGGTGCTTGTCCAGATCCTGTTTGAAGGACTTGACCCATGTACACTTGATCTATTGATCCGTTTGCCGGATCAATACCCGTTCTACGCAGCAACTCCTTTACAGCCAATGTCCCTAAATCAACAGCGCTGAATTCAGATAGTCCCCCTCGATATTTTCCAATTGGGGTTCGCGCATAGCTGCAGATTACAGGCTGGCTCACGCCCTATCCAGTGGCGACCTATCTTTCAATGAAACGATTGTATCCAAAGGCGCGGAATCACGAATCGACATTGTATCCATAGAATTCAGAATTCTTCAACTTGGGTCTTTCTTGCGGTTTGACTAGGATAGTCCTGACTGCCCACAGGTCTTTGAAAATTCGATACCTAGCTGTAGCATCCAGGTAGTCCACTCCGCTGGTTCCTCCGGTACCGGTTCTCTTGCCCATTATTCTTTCAACCATCCTGGCGTGGTCATGCCTCCACTTTGCCATGGATTCTTCTAACTCAACGAAAGTGTCAATGAGCCTCCTTGGCCAAGTAAGAAGGGGCAACTCTCTGTAAGACTCGATGAATAGCAAACCGGCCCTCGCCCTGTTGACTTCGCCATCCGGTAGTAGGAAGGAAATCGCAGAGTCATGGGCTGCATCCATTCTCGCCTTCACTCCCTCCCCCCTGCTTCCTAGTTCAGTCATTCTTGAGATTGCATCTCGACCCATCTTTTTATGAGACTTCAGATGGGAGTCAACATACTCCCTAACTGCGATTTCATCGTCCTCGCTTCCAATCTTTGAGCCCATTATCGGGGTCCTCTCTATCCATTTCATCAGCGAATCGAAAAGAGACTCATTTTGAACCACTTCCTCTAGTCGATGTAGGACATCCGCGTCTTTCCCCCCTCTTTGCGCCAACTTCCTGAAAGTTTCTAGAGGATCCATCCCTCTGAACCTGTCCTCTGACTTCAATCCCAGTAGCGCCTCGAACTCCCTCATCTGGAATGACTCGAAACCAGATGCAGTACCCAATCCATCCCTAAAGGCAAGAAAACCCTGGGGCGTCAGAGTCTCAAGCACAGCCCACTGATTAGCCATCAATCGAAAAATCTCAGTCGTCCTAGTGAGGTGGTCAACAGTCCTAGGAATGTCATCTTCGGGAACTGGTACCTGTCCGAGTATGTCTCTCGCAGCTGATAGCTCCCTAATCACCTGTTTAAACCAGAGCTCGAATGTCTGATGGACGATAATGAAGTGCATCTCATCACAGGAAACTCCTCTATCATCTCCCTGCAGTTCGAGAAGATCGTGGAGCCCTAGGTAGTCCCCGTAGGTCCAGTTGCCCGACCCTCCGTATCCTCCCATGCACTCCGCATGGGGACGGCGCTTGAAGCGTTGTCGCCCCATCATGAACACTAAAATGGGACAAACCCCCTTGACGTGATATGTCAGGACCGAGAGATTGGCCGCATAACCTGGATGCACCTCATCCAGAACCATCTCCCTCATTACTCGTCGAGGAGGGCTTAGAGCTCAGGTTTCCCATGGAGAGTGACGCGTCGGAGTTGTTCCTGAAGATAGACTCGAACAGGGCTTATCTGAGAGAATGGCTACCTTGGCTCGACGATGTTTCCAGTGTCGAAGACGAGGTCATGGCAATTAGGAGAGGGGTGGCCAGTGGGAATGGCTGCATGTATCTCATTTCCCTCGATGAAACCATTGTAGGGACTCTGGGACTAAACGCGATTGACTGGGACAATAGGAGATTTGTGATTGGGTATTGGCTCGCCGAGGATTGCACCGGACAGGGCATCATCTCCAAATGTTGCCTTAGACTTCTAGAGCACTGTTTCGAAGAATTGCACCTTCACAGTGTAACCATATTAGTTGCTGCTGAGAATTTCAAAAGCCGAGCAGTGGCCGAAAGACTAGGTATGAGGCTCGAGGGTATCGCCAAGGACCGAGAATGGCTCTATGATCACTTTGTTGATGCAGCAATTTATGGGTTAACCCAACCCGAATGGAGTGCCATAAATCAGGCTTGAATCAGGCCGTGATCCTCTAGCGAGCATCCTCCGGGGGGAAGACAGGAGAGGACGTCCTCTTGAGCAAGTCCAGTGGCTTTGGAAATCCTGTTGGCGATGCTTTCCTTCTTCTCGCGACCCGGGACCACTTTGCCCCACCGCTGGCAAAGCTCTGATATCGTTCCTGGAACTCCACAAATTGGAATTGGAACACCATTGACCACTGCTAAACCTATCGCCAACTCCAGAGGAAGGTCTCTGTGCCAATTCCTCTTTCCTCTGACTACGAAAGAGCCACGAGCAAGGGTTTCCCCCGTCTCAGTAGTCTTTGAAACCTGGCTAGGTCTGACGTGGAAAGCAGTCGCAGCAGCCCCTCCGCTCCCCCAAGCCCGTGACCAACAAACTGCAATCTGTGCGGCTTCGGAATGCACCGTCTCCGGCAGCTCACGAGCATCATCCAGACCCTCTCCAAGACTCTGAACAATCTGAACCGAAGCCACTCCGTCTGGTATGTTTTCAGACTGGACATTGCTCTTTACTAAACCGTCTTTGAGCTTGAGCGAGCAAGAGGGGGCACCATGCAAATCGGCATGGAAGTACAGGTCGTTGGAGGACAGATGCTTGCGGACCACAATGTCGTTACCCTTGGCGTCCTTTCCACCAATGATCAGGTTCCCCCCGGAAAGCATGGCCCATCGGTGCTTCTCGAACCAGAATCTTCTGCTCCTCTTCTTTCCCCTGAGCTTTCCCGAAGCAGCTTCCTTGGCTGCTCTCTTTTGCGTCCTCACACGAGAAGTTTCAGTCTTCCCAAGAGCCTCCTGTGCCCCCTTTGCCTTGTTTTTCTGTATCCTTGCCTCTTGGAAGTATCTCTGCGCATTCTGGTGCACTGTCTTATCGGCCTCTAGCGTCACACTGGCGCCTGGCTCGCCTTCTTCGTCGGGCAGGAATGTCACCACAGTCTGTGTTGCCGGATCCACACTGTCTATCCAAGCAACTTCAAACGCCTTGTCCGCAACCTCGTGCCAACTCTCTTCTTTCACAGCAGAATTCAACTGTTGTAGAATCGAGTCGACGTGCCCCCAGTTCTCTTCAATTGCCTTACCAAGCTCTTGGGTTATTGCCGCCCTCTCTTTGAATCGCTCGATTGCAGACATTTGCTGGGAAGCCCTCCTATCTAGCCTAGCGCTCTCTTCTGTCTCACTATCCCCCGACTCCACCAGACGCTCCTCCTCCCTTCTGATGAAGGCAGCAGCATCGTGAGAACCGAAGACAAAGTCGTAAGATTCTGAAAGTGTGGGAACTTGTACCTGAAGTTCCGGATCCATGAAAGGTAGCTCAATTGGAGCGAACTCGATAATTCCAGATGCTACCGAGTCTCTTTCAGATTCGTTGTTAGCACTCAACCATGCCTTCATGGATTCGGAATCTGACAGCCACATCCTCCCTCCGTTTCCTCCGGATAGATCCCCTAGCATGCCCTTTATCGCCCCTACAAGTGAGTCACGTTGTTCGCTGCTCAGTTTTTCTGAATCCAACTTCTCGTCCAATCCCGCTTTCAAACATGCCACCCTCCCATACACCCTTCCTAGGTTTGCTCTAGCAGCTAGGGTGCGAATCAGGTCATGTTCGCTATCATCCAGGATTTCATCCAGAGATTGCCTACTCAACGTCCTTGGGTCCAAGATGGACGGAGGAGGGATGTAAACCACTCCTTTCTTGAGAGATCGACTAGCGTACTTGGCGTGCGTCAGTGGTTGGATTATGACATCATCCTCATCCAGCAGTAGGACGTTTCCGTCTCTGAACAATTCTATTATCAAACTCAGTCTTCCTCTCCCATGTTCGAATGAGAGCTTGATTACTCTGTCGAAACCAAGTTGCTCAACACCGACAAGTCGCGAGTTGTTGAGGTGCTTCCTTAGAACCATAGCGAATTGGGAGGGACGAGTTGGCATCGGGCGGTCTCGATTGGACATGTATGCACGAAGGCCCCTAACTATCACTAGATCAGTGGAAGGGAGGCCCTTGCGATTCAACCTCAGAACAATCTGCTCATAGTGGGGCTGGTACGCCTTCCTAGCTCTCGCTCCAATCATCTCAGACAACTCTTGCACAATGCGTGCAATCTCGAATGATGAGGACTGTTCCCGCATGTCAACCAGTAAAATGCGCCCCGACCACCCTTCATCAGGCAATCGCCTCCGGGAATCCCCGAGTTATTGTATGGAATACTGGAAATCTTCTATCTCTCTTATCACTCCGGATTCGTGAGCGTATTGGTTCGAGGGAACCTCAATCATCTTGCAATTTGGTATTGAATCGACTACCTGTCTTACTTTGTCAAACCCGTGGAGAGTATCCGACTCAGCAGTCATTACAGCACATGGCACTTCGATGGAATCAAGCCTCTCTGGCAGCGAATAGCCAAGGTTGGACCTAGCAGAAAGTAGCATCCGACGGACGTCTTGTGCCAGTAGCGCTCTACGGTATCTGATCTTCTGACCCTCCTCATTGGTCCTCCTGTCAACAACCCATGCAACGAACTTTACCATCCTTCGGTAGACAAACATTGGTAGTGGGAAGTTTATGATGGCCCTGGACCAAAGCGGGAATTTGAAGTCAGGATTGGGAGCTAGAAGAACCGAACTCCTCCCTGATAGTACGCCCCTCTGGTAGGCATCGATCAATAGTGTGGAGCCGAGTGATGACGAGTACCAGTCTATCTTCGAATGTTCCAGCTCTAGGGCTACTAGGGCTTCACAAATGTCTTGACCGTGCTTTTCCATGGAAAAATCTGATTTGATAGTCTTTCTAGAAATTATAGCGCTGGCTTTCTCCCTAGTTTCGATGTAATGCACGGGTCTCCTCTTGACCCACTCGGAAACAAGCGGTCGCCACCCCTCAAAGACCGATCCCCAGCCTGGGACCATCACTACTGGGTTCAGCGAAGCGGCATGCTCGTCATCGGGAACCCACGATAGAACCCTGATTTGAACTTCGGGGGATACGGAAACCCACCTCTCCTTGGAAGTTGCGCCTTCCAGAATCGGTGCACCCCCCCAGAGCTCATCCATTGGCTCGGAGGCCGGGCGATGAGATTTCAGCATTCTCTAGAATCCAGTCACCTTCTACGACCGCCACCGCGACCGCCCCCGCGACCGCCACCGCCACCGCGACCGCCACCGCCACCGCGACGGCCTCCACCGGATCTTCTCCCACCACCAGAGGAGACTCTCCTGGATCTGGAGCCGACTCTTCGCCCCCTGCCAGGTCTCCTGAAGTAAAACCGAGGGCCCCACCTACCGCCTCCGTACCCTCCGTGATGGTGGTGATGTACGACATTAGAA
Source organism: Candidatus Thalassarchaeaceae archaeon (assembly GCA_034399535.1). GTDB lineage: Archaea > Thermoplasmatota > Poseidoniia > Poseidoniales > Thalassarchaeaceae > UBA36. The sequence continues at coordinate 10,493 of DASCSS010000015.1, read as the reverse complement.
CCGTCATGGTAGGGCTGCCCTCCACTCGAAGGAGAGTAAATGTACTTCGGAGCGTTGCTGAACCGTGCGTTCACAATTGTGACAATCAGGATGAGTAGGAAAATCGGCAAGCAGCAGAGGAATATGATGATCCCTACATCGGATGGTGGGAAAACCCTGATGTCGGCGGGATCCTCGGTATCATAGTAGAGCGTCACGGTGCTCCCAATGGGAATCGCCTCGTTAACCTCGACTTCGACGCAGTCATCCTCCGCACCTTCGTAATCATCGAGGTAGCCGATTACGTAGCCGTCAACCTCGGCAGTATATCCGGAAGAGGCGACGGTGTAGGATACGTCTAAGTCGGCCCAGCATTCGAGTTCGTACCAGTAGTCACAGTAAGTGTCACCCCAACTATCTTCGTAGCAGTCCTCGTGCTCGATCAGGTCAAATCCAGGGTAGGTTTCGAGAATTTCTGCTTGGGTGGCCGACCACTCGCTCTGTCCTGATGACACTATTGTCCCCATTCCGAGAAAGAAGACGCACAACATCGCTGTGATGCCTATAGAGAAAGCCTCTCCCTTGGAAAGCCACCAAAGCCCGAAGACTCCGCCGCCTGATTCCTCGGCAATCCTGTCCTTCCTCTCTTGGTCTGAGAGAATACCATCACCATCCACGTCACCTCCGACTCCACCGGTAACCGGGCTCTTGATGGCACTCCCGATCTGAGATCCTGAAATGGTTACAACTTCCACCTCAGAAACGGGTCCCCCTCTGGCCTGCGACTCCTTCTTTCCCAATGCTGCTAACTTTGCCTCGTGCTCAGCCTGAGCTAGCTCCTCTTCTCTCTTGAGCCTCTTGATCTCAGCATCATCTAGTAGCTTCTCGACCTTCTCCTTGGTGTCCTCTTCCTCGTCCCACCAACGTTCTTCGTCCGCCATGCAAGCACCTGTGAGTAGAGCGTGGCGTCTACGGATTTGAACATTGACCCGTTATTCGAGAAAGTACGACCCCTTGTCATTTAATACATCACCACAGCGAACCAGTTCTTGTAAATGGGAAAGCGTTTGGTCCCGAGCGAGGCCTTTGTGGGAATCAGGCGAGTCTTCATAAGCGATAATTGCTATTTCAGAGAGGGTTCTGGCACCTGACTTTATTGCCTCGAGAACCTTTCTGTGCCTGCCCTTCCTGTGTTCGATGTACTGAGAAAGCAGCCTCTCGGGATTGGGAACGAATGGACCATGCCCCGGGAAAAGAACAATCGGTTTCATCTCCCTGATTCTTTCAAGTCCGGAAATGTATGCACCCATATCCCCATCAATAGAGGGCACCAGAATTGTCCCGACCGAAGTGCAGTTGTCCGCAGAAACAACTCCTGCTTCGCCCACAAGGCAAATCTGGCCCGGACAATGGCCCGGCGTCTCAATGATCTCCCAATTGACATTGCCACTTGGTCCGCTGAGAGTGACAAGGTCCCCATCAACAAGCACTCGTCCAACTGAAACATCCCCAATAGCCGATAGCGTCTCTTCGCTAGCCCACACCGGGGCATCATAGATTTCTGAGATCATTTGTTGATCCCCCAAATGGTCCTGATGCCTATGAGTAAAAATCGTAGCAATTATCGAACTACCGTCATCTTCTATTTCTCGAACCTTTTGAGAAAGTATCTCATAACCAGGTTTGTCTCTGATTGCGGGATCGATGATCACTCGGTGTCCGCCCCTCTCTCCAAGGACGTAGCAGTTTGTGTGAGTCGCCGGAGGAAGTGTAATCGTTGGAATCAGAACGCACTCAACCCCTGGCCCATATTCGTATCTATGTGTTCCAGAAGGAGGGTCGGAAGCGAGAGAGTCACAAGCCGACAGAAGTCCCCCCTGTTCCTCAATGCCTTCAATCAAATCTCGCAATATTGTGACAATGGGCGCTGGAAGGCGAAGTTCGTTTCCCTCCCATGAGGAGATCAAATCATCTGGATTCCACCACCTGAACTCATCGAACTCGCTCCTCCCGGGTGGAAAAGATGGATTGGCTACCGAATCACCTATTGGGACGTGGAAGAACAGGTTGTGGAATCTCATTGGCGATTGTGGCGGAGTCACCCTTTCTGTAATAACTTGACATTGGAAGCCTTCGACGCTCAATAATCCCGATTTCATGGCCTCAAGCCATCCGGTTTTGTCACTGCAGACCATTTCACGCGTTTCCGAATCTACTTCCAAGAAACCCCCACATCCATCGGGAGAAATCCCCACCTCTTCCACCATCTCCCTCAACAGTGCGAATGTAGAAACCCTGTCATCTCCCCTATCGCCAAACCATTCTGGGTTTTCCTTCGCAGCCCGTCTGTCTACTCTACTCACCCCACCGCCGGGAAATGACCAGAGGTCTGGGAAAGAGGGTAGCTCCGAAACTCTGTGGCCAAGCAATATTTCGTGACCCCCCCCTGCAGTTCTGCTGATCATCACTGAAGCAGAAGGACGAAGCCCGAACTCCTCGGCTCTAGGCAGCACTACGCCTTCTGGCAACTCGTCCATGACTGTTCGAGGGGATTCGCGGCTTCAACCCCTACGACAACGATTGAATACGCATGCGAACCTCCGTGAGCAATGACAACGGTATCTATTGCCAACACTAGCACTTCTACAGGAGAACGACTACATGAGGTTTCAATGCCAAAATTTGGACTTGGTGTATATTTGATGGGCGAACCAGGAGAGTGTAAGGCATCAGTGCTGCATGCCTTGGAGAATGGGTACCGTTTGATCGATACTGCGATGGCCTACGGAAATGAGAATGAAGTTGGCGAGGCAATAAGGGAATCGGGAATCGACAGAAGTGACATTTTCGTTGTTTCCAAGCTAAGACAACCCCATGCGAATAGCCATGAGGAGACCTTGGAGCGATGCCAGCAAAGTTTAGAGAACCTAGGTTTGAGTTTCATGGATCTTTACCTCGTTCACGCGCCTCCAAAGGACCACTCTGCCCGAGGGCCGGTATGGCAGGGCATGGAAGAGTGCCTATCGAACGATTGGGCTCGCTCCATAGGGGTCAGTAATTACGGGGCCCACCATCTGGATTCCATGTACTCCTATGCCACGCTAATGCCCTCAGTCAACCAGATTGAGATTAGCCCTTGGCTCCAGAGGACCGCACTTAGGGCGGCTATCAGGGGAGTGGGGGCGGTACCGATGGCATACTCTCCACTTGCGCGCGGTCACAAGATTGACGATCCCGGGATATCAGCCGTGGCAGATTCTTTGGGATGCACTCCAGCACAAGCCGCAATCAAGTGGTGCATAGACACCGGTTCCATCACAATCCCCAAATCCAGCAACCCATCTAGGATCGAGGAGAACATCCTATCCTTATCCATCGACCTATCAGGTACCGAGGAAGCCTTCGCTGCGTTGGAGGAGTCTTACGTCTCAGGATGGGATCCGACTTCGGAGCCGTGAGTCGATGCGTCCTCCCGAGACTATCGAGGAGGAGTTAGAGATAATCGCAGATGCGCTGGATGCCGGAATAGACCCGTTTCCACCGAAGAAGAAACCCACGAGGTTGGCGAAGCTCGCCTTGGGATGGTTCATGATTATCATGATGGTTAGTTGGGTTTCCCAACTTCTCTACCAGTACGTTTAGTGAATCTCACTATTGGTAGTCCCTCCCGGATTCGAACCAGGGTCACGAGATCCAGAGTCTCGTATGATGGACCACTACACCAAGGGACTGGTAGCAGACGGACGAGGGATGGATATTTCAAGAAAACCGAGAGGTGATGCGAATCAACCCCTGAAGCCGGCATTAACCTTCTCGAGGCTTTCCTTGTCGGGGCGCATCAATTCTTCCCCAAGATTTACCAGTGGGATTTCGGACAACCCGATGGAGTCCGTGGCCGTTGGCACTTCAGGATCATAGTACAGCAACCCAGTAACGTGCCTCTCTCCCCGCTCAGCCTCATGAATCGCCTTCAGGGCAGATACCGCATCAGTGTGGTCATGGTCCGACCCAATGGTCTCCAGCCTCAATGTCGAGCCATCAAACAGCCGAATCTCACTAAACTCTCCCTCGGGCACATCGACTTCTTCCAATGGGGAGAAGTGGGGTATGTAGTCGAGGATGTGTAGGACCTCATCATTGTCCTTGACATAGTTGTAGGAACGGTAAGACTCGTCATTGTTGGCAAAGGTTACGCAAGGGGATATAACGTCGATTACGGCCATTCCCCTATGGCTCATAGCAGCTCTGACTAGGGCCGTTAGTTGCTTCTTGCTACCGGAGAAGGAACGTGCAACGAAACTGCACCCGAGATTAATTGCCATGGCGCAGAGGTCTATTGGGGCCTGTTTGTTGGGAACCCCCTTCTTCTTCTTTGATCCCCTTTCCACTGTTGCGCTGTACTGTCCCTTGGTCAATCCGTAGACGCCGTTATTCTCGATAATGTAGACCATATCCAGATTTCTGCGAATAGAGTGAATGAACTGCCCAATACCAATGCTAGCGGTGTCCCCGTCTCCGGAGACAGCTATGAAAGACAGGTCTTTGTTGACCATGTTAGCTCCAGTTGTTACCGATGGCATCCTACCGTGAACCGTGTTGAACCCGTGGCTCTTCCCAAGGAAGTAGGCAGGAGTCTTCGAAGAGCACCCGATCCCGCTCATTTTTGCGATTCCTTCCGGAGGAATGCCGTTTTCCCATGCAGATTGGATGATTACATTGGATATCTGGTCATGACCACAGCCAGGACAAAGTGAGGACTTCCCGCCAGTGTACTCTGTCTTTTCCAGTTCTAGGACGTTCAACTTCAAAACAGTCATTCTCCCACCTCCTTCAGAACTCCTAGGATCTTGTCCGCATAGACCCGGGCACGAGGTGGCATCCCATCACTGTAGGCCACGCTGTGGATCTTGGGAACCAGTTTCGCTGGAATCTCCTTGCGAATGATACCATGAAGCTGACCATCTCTGTTGATTTCTAGGACGATGGTGTTCTCATGGCTGTCAATGAACTCCTCGATCCCAGGATGCAGGGGCAATGCCCGGACTCTGCAGGTGCTAACGGAAAGCCCGGTTTCTTCCAGCATATCGTCGATTTCTCTGATTGTGTTCTCCATCGAGCCATAGAATACTACTCCAATTTGCTTATTCTCTTCTTCACGGATCACAGGTTCCGGAAGCTTAGTCCTAGCACCATCTATCTTCTCTCGTAATCTCGCCATCGCATCATGGTACACTTGTGGGTCTTCAGAGTAGACTCCGTCTTCATCATGACCAGTTCCCCTGTTTAGGATGGGGTCTAACCCACTTCCCGGTAGAGTCCGATATGGGATCCCATCCCCATCAACATCCCTGTATCTGCCATAGTTCTGTATCGAATTCATTTCTTCTTGGGAACGGATCACTTTCCCTCTATCCATTGGAGAATCAGGGTACTCGAAGCCTTCAGTCAACCATCGATTCATTCCCAGGTCCAAGTCGCTGAAACCGAAAACCATGGTCTGGAATCTCTCTGCATAGTCGAATGCCCTCCATCCGAACTCGAAGCACTCGTCAACCGAGCCTGGGATTAGGACAATGTGTTGAGTATCCCCATGACTAGCCTCGTACAGTAGTGTCAAATCTCCCTGTTGGGTTCTCGTGGGCAAGCCAGTAGAGGGCCCGACTCTGTTCACATCCCAAATCACTCCTGGAACTTCGGCGAAGTAGGAAAGGCCGATGAATTCCGACATTAGCGATATCCCCGGTCCGCTCGTGCAAGTCATTCCCCTCCCTCCTGCCCATCCTGAACCAATTACCATACCAGCAGCCGCTAGCTCGTCTTCAGCCTGAATGACCGCACAGGTGGTATTGCCATCTTCGTCGCTCCTCAATTCTGGAAGCCACCCAATTATCGATTCTGCCAGTGAAGATGATGGTGTGATGGGATACCAAGATAGCATGTTTATTCCTCCGTATATTGCACCCAAGGCTACAGCCTCGTTTCCGTCTATAAGGTAGGAATTGGGGCTCTTCTCCCTGCCCTCTACGATGTATTGGCAATCAAAGTCCCAGTTCTCTTTGGCATATCCCCTACCTTCTGCTATTGCCTTAATGTTCATCTCAATTGCCTTGTCCTTTCCCTTGAACTGAGATGCCACGGCTTTATTGATGGCCCCCTCATCAATTTCCAGAAGATGCGCCAGTGCTCCGACATAGTACATGTTGCACATCAGCCTAGCAAGCTTTGGTGCAATTCCCCTTGCCATCTTCGTCATCGGCATCCCAAGAACAACGCAGTCTTCTCTGTCTATAGGTAACCTCACGTCTTCGTTGTAGACGATAATGGTCCCAGGCTCTAGATTTTCCAGGTCCTTGTCCCAAGTGTCCTTGTTCATCAGGATCTGGATGTTGGTTCCGTCGCCAGGTGCCTGATAGCCCCTGTCGCTAGCTCTGATAATGAACCAAGTGGGCAATCCTGAGATATTGCTGGGGAAGAGATTCTTCCCACTAACGGGCACCCCCATCTCAAACATTGAGTGCAGAATAATTAGGTTAGATGACTGAGAACCAGTTCCATTCGCTGTTGCGACGTTGATGACAAAATCGTTTGCGATTCTTCCCATTGCTCTCTTTGTCCCCAGCCTGAGTCCACCCTCGGGTACCTCGCGAATTGTCGGTGAAGTCTTCCAGTCTTAGGCGTTGTCATGGATAAATCACCCCGATTAAGGACAGAAGCTCATCCGTTGCAATTTTCAATGATGGCGGTTTCGACCGCCCGTGCCTGTTCCCGAGAAGCTACAGAAGGCCTGGGACGATTCCGTCGAATTTCTCGAGGTCAAGGGTGACCCCGAGAAGGCCTTAGATGCCCTAAGATCAGCTTGGGGGAGCATCTCAACTGACTCTCAGAGGGCTAGGACCCTGAGTCTTGCAGCGGACGCCGGAACCGAATTGGGGCTTATAGAAGAGAAAAAACAGAGAACTCATTGGCAGAAGGCGTACAAGAACTACTCAAAGGCTCTATCTTTGGATCAAAATAACAAGGAAACTCGCAGGAAGATGAATAAATTAGCTTCAATGATGGACGAGAGGGCAATTTCCCTCGGCCTTGGCTTCAAGATTTTCGATGAGGGAAACCCAACCCCCCTTGGCGTTCTAGTAATCATGGCTTCCATGGTGCTCGTTCTCTCTTCATTCAAACTAATCTCAGAACTATTTGACGATTCAGAAAACCCCGTTGTAGTACTGGAGGTTCAGTACTCTGTAGACGGCCAACAAATCGTCGGAGAAATTGAGATTGAGCTTTACCAAGATAAAGCCCCACTGCACGTCGAAAGCTTCCTTACTCACGTAGAGAACTTTGAGTACGATTTGACAGAATTCCACAGGGTAATTGACGGCTTCATGATACAGGGTGGCGACATTGATGGCATGAGGGGGTCCGGAGGTTACTCAGCTCACTACTACGGCTGGTGCAATGGTGTGCAGAAGCCCGAAGACCAATGTCCCGTACAGGATGATTGGACCATTCCAAATGAACACGAGAACGGACTCAAGCACACGGCGGGCGCCCTAGCGGCTGCCCATGCAGGGGTAAATACCGATGGAAGCCAGTTCTACATCGTCCCAGAAGATGGAGTGGCTGACTTCTTGGACTGGAGCGAAGAAAAGGACTGTGTGTCGGCAGGAGAGTCATGCCACACAGTTTACGGTTACGTAATCTCGGGGATTGAGCACGTCAATTCCATCAGCGAAGTACCGACCAATGGCGGACAAACCAACAACCCCCTGGAGAAAGTGACTCTCCTGTCCGTTCAGATGAAGTCCTAGAGACGCCCTTCTTCCGTAGTCAAATTCATTTACCTCTCTCATTGTACTCTTAATTGGTGTAGTTGTGACTGTAGAAGGCCCATTCGGTGCAATTTCCGAGTTCGTGAAGGCGGATGGTTCCAATGCCAAGTTTGCCGATCTGAATGCTCTCAGCTCAAGTTGTGGATGCAATTTGGATGAGTTGCCGTTTACGATAAGGCTCCTTCTTGAGTCTGCCCTGAGGAGCTGTGACGGGTTTCTTGTCTCCGAAGACGACGTGCGTAGAATCGCTGCATGGTCGCCTGAGATGGAACCCGGGGAGATACCTTTCAGCCCAAGCAGGGTGATATTGCAGGACTTCACAGGAGTACCTGCGCTGGTTGACATTGCCGCCCTGAGGGACGCGATGAGAGAATTGGGCGGCGATCCTACTAAGGTTAATCCGCAGGTCCCCGTGGATCTAGTTATCGACCATTCCATCCAGGTTGACGTCTCAGGCCTTTTCCCCGATGCCAGAGAAAAAAACCTAGAGTTCGAGTACAAGCGAAACTATGAACGTTACAAGTTTTTGAAATGGGGCCAACAAAGCCTGGACAATTTTCGAGCCGTCCCCCCGGGGCGTGGAATCGTACATCAGGTCAATCTGGAATGGATTGCCAGTGTTGCCCGCGAAGAAGAAGGCCTCTGGATTCCAGATACCTTGGTCGGCACCGACTCTCATACTACGATGATAAACGGACTTGGGGTTCTGGGTTGGGGTGTGGGGGGGATCGAGGCCGAGGCAGTCATGCTCGGCCAACCAATCTACATGCTTCTTCCCGAGGTTGTTGGATTCGAGCTTAGTGGCTCATTGAATCCCGGGGTTACTGCAACTGATATGACTCTGAGAATCGTGGAGATGCTCAGGGAGCATGGGTGCGTGGGCAAGTTCGTAGAATTCTACGGAAACGGGCTTGCCAACCTCACGCTCCCAGATCGGGCCACCATTGCAAACATGGCCCCGGAGTATGGTGCTACTTGCGGGTTCTTCCCAGTTGACAATACGACTCTCGACTATCTGCTAATGTCTGGGAGAGATCCCAGTCACGTTGAGAACGTGCGTAGGTATCTTACTGCACAGGGCCTGTTCTACTCCGAAACTTCCCCTAGTCCCTTGTTCACCTCCTCACTGAGTCTTAATCTGGGTGAAGTAGTCCCATCTCTTTCCGGTCCAAAGAGGCCCCAGGACAGGGTATCACTTTCCAACATGAAGTCCCATTGGCAAAAGAGCCTGAATGCCCCATTGGGCCATCATGGGCATGGAATCGATCCCTCCAGCAACGGGAAATCTTCACCAATAGAAGGCCAAGATTCAGAGCTTTCTCACGGGGATGTCGTAATTGCCGCCATAACTAGTTGCACCAATACCAGTAACCCCAGCGTAATGATCGCCGCCGGGCTCCTAGCAAGGAACGCTAGAGCTAGGGGGCTTTCGATAAAGTCGTGGGTCAAGCCTAGTTTGGCCCCAGGCAGTAGGGTTGTCACCGAGTACTACGATGCAGCTGGTCTCACTGAAGAGTTGGATGCATTGGGATTCAGCGTGGTTGGTTACGGGTGTACCACCTGCATAGGAAATTCCGGACCACTAGATCAAGAGATCGAGAACTCTATCGATGATGCAGAACTAGTGGTCGGCAGCGTCCTCTCCGGAAACAGAAACTTTGAGGGCAGGATACACCAGAAGATCAAGGCAAATTACCTAGCCAGCCCCCCTCTAGTTGTCGCATACGCCTTGGCAGGAACTTTGGACATAGACTTCAGCACCGACCCACTTGGAACCTCAAGTTCGGGTGAACCAGTAATGCTTTCCGACATATGGCCTACTGATGAAGAGATCAAATCTACTGTGGAGACCTCAATCGGACCTGAGATGTTCATTAGCAGGTATTCCGATGTACTCAGTGAACCGAAGTGGGAGGAAATCCCAAGCCACCCAAGTGAGCTATATCAATGGGAAGACGAATCCACATACATCAGGTTGCCATCCTTCTTCCAAGGAATTTCTCCCGAACCCGAACAAGTTGAGCCTATCAAAGCAGCCCGGGTTCTTGTGAAAGTTGGTGACTCTGTCACCACTGATCACATCAGTCCCGCGGGTGCATTTCCTAGCAGCGGCCCAGCGGGAACATACCTAATCAGCCAAGGGGTCAAGCCAGTTGACTTCAACTCATTTGGAAGTAGAAGGGGAAACCACGAGGTTATGGTTAGGGGGACCTTTGCAAACATTAGGATGAGGAACCAGATTGCCCCTGGAACCGAGGGCGGATTCACAACCCATTTCCCCACAGAAGAGATCACATCTATTCATGAGGCGAGTGAAAGATACTCCGATGAAGGAACACAACTTGTGGTAATAGCCGGGTCCCAATATGGCACGGGAAGCAGTAGGGACTGGGCGGCAAAGGGCACCCTTCTGCTCGGCGTAAGGGCAGTTATAGCGAAGTCCTACGAGAGGATACACAGATCAAACCTTGTGGGCATGGGGGTCCTCCCTCTGGCCTTCTTGGATGGTCAGGATGCCGATTCCCTTGGGTTGGACGGAACTGAATACTTTGACATTCCCGCCTCTTCAGAATTGGTGCCATTCTCCAACATAGAGGTGACTGCGAGAAGTGAAGATGGCAAGGAGACACGTTTTTTCGCAATTGTCCGCCTAGAGACTCCTGTCGAGGTCGAATATTACAGAAACGG
>DASCSS010000014.1:0-7574 GCA_034399535.1 Candidatus Thalassarchaeaceae archaeon | reverse complement strand
TGGTGGACGCTGGGGGATTTGAACCCCCGGCCTTCTGGTTGCAAACCAGACGCTCTTCCAAGCTGAGCTAAGCGCCCTACTAGTGTCTGCGAGAAGCACGAGGTTTTTGAGTCAAACCGTCATTCGGCTATTCTTCTCCTTCGGAACCCGCCAACGTGCTCACAGCAATGACGATCCCAAACGAAGAGGCAACGAGCAGGAGTACGATGATTCCGTCTGAATCATCCTCATCCTCATCATTGTTATCTTGATCTAGGATTTCGGGTGTTGGAGGCGAATGGGAGTCTAATCCAAAAATTGCATAGAAAGGGGATTCGGAAGTCGAGTTATCGATTCGTATTTGGTGGATCATCGATATGTTGCCCGGAAGAAGTCCATTTTGTGGCCCCAATAGGACCGAAGCGGTGACCATACATCCCTCATCGACCTTGGAGCCATTCCCATCAAGCTCACAGGAACCCTGGAGCCAAGCCGTGGAAATATCATCGCTGGAATCGAATTGGTCATCTCCATCGGTATCGATTCGTATGCGGTGCTCGGCACCTGCTCTCTCGTCGACATTGATGAAGAAGAGCGAGTCCGTCTCCACGAGAATTCCGGAGTCGATAGAAGATGGCGTAGAGGAGTCCTCTGTGAGGAGGACTGTGAAATCCTTCGGCTCGTGCCCTGTCGCTCCGATTGAAAATACTAGAATCGTAAATAGAACGAGGGCCAACTCATGCTGTCGGAGCATGAACACTCGCAGCACAGCGATGGCTTCAACATGACCCGCTCGCTGGGAGGCTTATGGGCAATCAGCGAAGGGTAGCCTCTGTTTCACTTGTTGTTTGCATTCTAGTAGCGGGAGCTTCAGCCTACATACTCACCAGGGACTCGATCGAGACAAGTGAGCGAGGACCAATTGCCATGGCTGACCCATTGCTGCAGGATGAGGCGCACGACCACAGGAACGCCAGCCAGCACGTCCTCTACACCGAGAACATACAGCCAATCTCCTTCAATGCACTAACTGCTCCTGGCAATGCCGAGATCCAGGTTGCAGAGTCCCCCGATGGGAACACGTATGCGTACATTGCCGGATGGAGCGAGATGCACATCGTGGATGTGACCAATCCAGCAAACACGACAGTGACGGGAGTTTACTATGACCCGAATACGCAAGTCCTTGATGTAAAGTACCTGGTTTACAACAACAAAGAGTTCGTAATCGTCCAGAACCAATTGGTCGATCCCGGCGCTGCGGATCCCAACGTCGGAACCTGGGAGGATCCAGCGCAGGTCACCGTTACTCTGGTAGACGTGACTGACAAGACTGACCCACAATGGGTTGACTCTTGGTATGATGCAGACCATCCTAGTGGCCCTCACAACCTATACACTCACGTAATCGACAACGAATGGTACATCTTCGTAGCAAATCCGGAATACGAGTCCTGTGACATTGGCCAAGGCGATGCATGTGGAGGGATCACAATAGCGCACCTGAACTTCGCTGGATACGGTGACCTGCCGAGGATAGTCAAGGTTGGAGAGGCCGAAGTGAGCTGGGAGACGACGAGGGGGGGCTGGATATACATCCACGATATGACAGTGCAGACATGGCCGGGTGATGACTCCAACGATCCCCGAACCGGGAGGACCTACATCTACGGTGCCTATTGGGAGGCTGGCCTGAGGATTTTCGACGTCTCGGATGTTCCTCATCCCGGAAAGGACATGGTTGAGTACTTGGCTGTCGCTGCGGCTTGCAGAGGCTCTTTCGGCACTCAGCTTGGATGCAACTGGAGGGCCCCGGAAGTCGGGCTCTGGATGGACTTCGAGGATTTTGACGGTGATGGAGAGCCGGATAGCGGGACAACTGGGAACGAGAATGGGGGGAGGTCTTCCTACATACACTACGCTGAGCCAATAGACGAGATGGTGGACGCGAGCCACTTGGGGTACCCATCTGGGAAGATTCACATGACGTTCATTGCCACGGAGGTTTTGGAGACCACCGTTGGAACGGGGATGGCCTACCTCCTTGATACGACCCCATTCGAGTTGGTGAATGGAAATGTCAGATTTCTCCCTCAATTGATTCATGGATGGGAGAACCCGTTCGCGGAAAACCACTTCATCCCTGGTGGCGAGGAGTGGCTCCTGTTCAGCCCGCATAACGCCGATCATCAGATCTTCCAGACTGGTTTACCTGGTTTCCCTGACCAGAGCCACGGCGGGGCTTGGGACGGCAGGATTTACATGGGCAACTACCACTCGGGCCTATGGGTTATAGACATCGAAACACTGATGGTCGCAGGAATCGAGGGAGGGAACAAAACAATGGCCCACAGTAGCGCTACCGTGGGTTATCATGTCTCTCACGGACAGGACGGCGAGCCCCTAGACAGTGCTTACTACGACTTCGGATGGACTCCCTTCATCTGGACTGCTGAGTATCATAAGGGATACACGTACCTATCTTGCATAACCACTGGCCTGTACATAGTTCAGTTGGACATCGATGCCCCGTACGGTATCCAAGTCAGCACATGATGAGCGATACATGGACGAATTGGGTGCAATTTGATATCATAGTTAGCACCGGACCGGCTCATGCCTAGAGTGAGAGCATGGCTTCTAGTCGCCCTAATCTCTCTTGCCCCTATCTCAGGATGCCTGTCTTCCGGCAAGGGTGGTTCGGATAAGGGGGAGGATGGCTGGGTCGATCCAGTTATGGAAGTGGAGGATGCGAATCACTCGCACAACGACCTGCTTGCTCACAGGCTTTCGACATCGAATGCCAAACTGATAGACTATCACAATTTGAACTGCGATGGGGAGGAGTATCCCCCTCCTGAACTGGATAACACGGCAGGAAGGCCTTGTTATGATGAGTGGAAGAACGTTGGTCCGACTCCTGGCGACAACTCGGAGATTGCGATAGAAGGCAACTTCCACGAGGACTGCGAGATATACGCTGATGGTTCCGGGGGATGTTATGCTTACGTTTCGAGCTATAACCAGTTTGAGATACTTGACATTAGCAAACCAAACAACATCAGGCTTCTCTCCACCTATTATGCGGAGATTGCCAGGATGATCGACATCAAGGTGACTAAGGACAACAACTGGGTGCTCGTCAATCACGAGCTCACGAATAGCGAATTGGACCCCATCCCCAATGACGACGACGCAAACAGCGGTATGAACCGACTGGATGTGATATACGTGGGAGACAAGACCAGCCCGGTCAAGGTGGCAGAATGGAACAACCCACCTGCCGGCTTCCACAACCAGGACCTTGCCGTGTACTGCGACTGGGATGGGGCGATTTCCTTCACGGAGGAGTGCAGCCTCTTCCTCTTCGGGGCGGATCCCTACCCCGAGATGGTGGAAGGGAGCTCAGGCACCTTCTACAAGGGAACACAGGTGTTCTACGTGCCCCGGGGATTCGAGTCATGGCTCCCGAACCAGAACGATGAACAGCAGAACTCGAGTAGGGAAATTATTCGCTGGGGAGGTTATACCCCCGAGCCGGAAACGACTTGCGGCGGGTCAATCTTCAACCATGACCATGTCTACTTCGTACACCCCATTACCAAACAGAGGCTTTTGATCGCATCCTACTGGGGTGCGGGCCTTAGGATAGTGGATGTGAGCGATCCCCCAAGTGTGGCAGACCCCTTTGGAATAGCTTGGCCACCAGAGGTGGGGAGGTGGATGGGGTGCCCATCTGCAGATGACGGATGGTATGGGCCGAACGGAGGAGGGCATGCCAACATGACTCCAGAGGAGTGGCTAGACTCGAACCAAGGGAATGACAACATACACTATGCCATTCCCTACGAGCATCTGGTTTGCAACGGAATCAGCGAGTACGTTCCCCCATTAGAATGGCCTTCTGAATGCGGCTCTGGACCCGAAGACGCGACATTCGGCGTGAACTGGCGGCACTACACGATTATCGCTCCAGAGTACGGGAGCAATGCCAATCACAGCGGCTTCCTATGGACCATAGACACCACCGACCCTGCCAAGCCCTTCCTGGTGTCCAAGTGGAGGCTCCCCGGTGAGGGGACTCTTGCGAATGGCTCCAGTCATCCCCAGCACTACATTCCAGGAGGTTACATCTTCAGCCCCCACAATGGCGACACGGGGATCAATGGGCATATCTACTGGACGCACTATCACGCAGGGGCATGGGCAACGGACCATGGAAAAATATGGGAGGAACTGGTCTGGGAGAATGGAGTTCCCGAACCCGATAGGGGCTTTCAGGCGATAGTGGAGCTTGCCCCTACCCACACCGTTGGGTACTACCTTCCTGCCGGGCCATATTGGATAGATGACCCAGCGGCGGAACTGGGTTACGATATGGCAGATTGCTGGGCCTCATGTATGATTCCTTTTGACTGGGGACTCCAGTATGACCCACGTGGCTTCATGATGATCTCGGAGATGGTAAGTGGCATCTACGTGGTGCAGTTCGACGAGGACTTCGACCCGAGATACAACTACCCTGCTCTGTGGACCATGGAAGGCAGCGAGGAGTGAGTGAGGCCATGAAGGCTCGACTCGTTGTGGCTATTCTCGTCATGACTATCCTAGCCCCGATTGCCTCCTCACATGGTGCGAACGAAACCTGGATAATTATGAGGGGCTCGAGCATCCAGCCCAACGAGGCCGAAGTACTGCAAAATGACTCCTTGGTCTTCTACAACGTTGCTGATTACAACAGGACGATTAGAGTGGATCTGGATGGCAATGGGGAGTATGACCAGAGGTGCGAAACAGAGGCATCGAACTCTTCATCGATTAGAGACGAGTGCGTATTCTTGATAGATTCGATGTACTGGTTGGCAGGAGAATACCGGATTGACGTATTCTCAAATGACACCCTCTGGAAGACCCTGAACCTCACGGTGATTCATGACAATCACGTGGAACTAGGGCCACCGAATGGATATAGCTTCAACAACGAAAACGGAACGCCTGTTGAAGAGGAAGACCGATTGGACAAACTAGAGGATGGGTTGATGATTCTCGCAATATTCCTTTTCGTGGCAGCGGGAATAGCCCGGAATGCGAGGGGTGAGGAAGATGCGTAGGTTCCTAGCGGTAATGATTGTGGGGATTATCTTATCCTCACCTGGTTGCCTCTCTGGGAATTCGGCAGATTTGTTCTATGGGGATGACATCGACCCCCCTGTTCCTGTTGATGAGTTTGTACTAATTGACGAGAACGGAGAGTACGTTTCGATGTCGCAATTCGAAGGAAAGGTCGTAGTAGTAGCTTTCCTGTTCACCCGGTGCCCGGACATCTGCCCAATCGTTAGTGCTAACTTAGCTTTCATCGCTGAGCAGCTAGGTGACCAGCATGGCTCGGACGTCCAGATTCTGACCGTGACAGTGGATCCTTGGACGGACAACTCGACCGTTCTGAATAACTATTCCACTAGCAGGGAGCTGGTCTGGCCACACTTGACTGGGAGCGTCGAGGATCTGGAACCAGTTTGGATGAACTTCGACGTCGGCTTGACAACCTACTCGACGGACGAAGACGACGATGGGGTTGCCGATGGTTTCGATAGCTGCCCGGACACCCCCCAAGGTGAGGAAGTCGATGCCAACGGCTGTGGAAAGGAGACGCAACAGGCGGCAGGCGACGTGACCATCAAGCACCATCCGCTCGACTATTGGGTAGACCACACCACCGGGACGATCATCGTGGACAAGCAGATGAATCAGAGGGTCTGGTGGGGGGATACTGACTGGAACCCAGAGCTTGTCCTGGAAGACATCAGGGCTCTGATATCGGAACAGTAGAAATATCGGAAGTATATGGGACGAACGTGAAAAGGGAGTCTATTGCGATTGCATTGTGCATTGTCATCCTGCTGCCGGGTTGCCTGAATTCCCAGGAGCAAGGGCCGAATCTGATTGGCATAGAGTACCGAGACCCCCCAGAAGCACCCGACTTCACACTGAAGAACCAAGATGGTACCGAAGTAAGCATCTCCGACTACCGGGACAAGGTAGTCGTCGTGGCATTCATCTACACGTCATGCCCCGACGTTTGCCTGATCATCTCTTCCAATTTGGCATATGTCCATCAAAATCTAGGAAGTCATGCGGAGGATGTGGAAATCATCTCCATTACTATCGATCCGGCTCGAGATACAGTCTCTCACCTATCTCAGTGGACCGATGAGAGGGAGTACCAATGGAACCACCTGACTCATGAGAGGGGTTCGGTTATGGAGTCGGTTTGGAGTGACTGGAACGTGGTGGTAGATGCCGAACACATAGCAAACAGCCTCCCACCGGACGATGCCAGCTTGCGGTTTGCAGTTCTCTTCCCAGACAACACGACCCTAGTGACGGACAGCTCGTGCAAAGTCGGGACAGCGTGCTTCTCCAATGGGAGTGCCTTCGGCCAACACGCATTTGTTGATTCGGCCGGCATTCCTTATGACGTCTCAACGGGGACGATAGGGGGGTGGACCTCTAACGGAAGCTGGTCATGGGCGCTCCTCTCTTGGGATGACTCGAACAACAGTTGGGCCCCAATTGACGCGAGCCAGCTCGATTCCATGGAAGTGGGAGAAAACACAAATCTGGCTTGGGCTGCAAGCAATGCCAACCTTAGTCTTCTCCCCCCTGGTGAAGACTGCGATGGACACGGTTGGGTCATGGGAACGGGTGGAGGCGCTCATTGCATGTGCGATGAGGGATACGAGCGCCCTGATGGGGATTGGCTTTCTTGCGTTTCTACAAATTCCAGTGAAGGAGATTCGGGGAGTCATCCGGAAGAGGGAGACCCGCATGACGAGGCCCTAATGCAGTATGAGGTCGGGCACTCGACGGTCACATTCATCATAGACAAGGAGCAGAGGAAGAGGGTTGCTTACTCGGGTATCACTTGGTCCGTGAGTGACTTCCTCCAAGACGTCAAGACATTGGCAGATGAGTGATTGTCAGTTTTGCGAACAATTGCAGAACCAGACTAAATGCTTTTGCTCCATGTAGTGGTCATGGCAAATGTGGGTTCAAGAAATGAGGTGATTCCTTTCTTGGCTGCGTCCATCCTATTGGGGGCTTTATTGTCGGGATGTTTTGGGGTCGAGGAAGACGTTGCTGAAGATCTTCCCCCAATTCTGGATGACCATAGTAGCGTCCCAGAGTACATGACTGAGGGAGATGTGGATAGAATCGAAGTTGAGGTAATCGACGAGCATGTGCAAACAGTTCTGGTCGAAGTTAGCGTGGATGATGCCCCGGTTGGTACTGAGTTCGCAATTAGGTATGACGAGTCGGGCAATGAGAGAAAGTACGTCGTAGTGGTTATCTCGGACCTTTCCCCTGGATTCCACAAGATTAGAATCACAGCGGAAGACGAAGGGGGGCAGAGGACCACATGGCTGGCGCTAATATCTATCGTGGAAGATTCAGGGGATGATGGGGGGGACGATGGTACCGGCCAGGGGAATCAGACGACCGACGGCCAGGGGAATCAGACGACCGACGGCCAGGGGAATCAGACGACCGACGGCCAGGGGAATCAGACGACCGACGGCCAGGGGAATCAGACG
>DASCSS010000013.1:0-19120 GCA_034399535.1 Candidatus Thalassarchaeaceae archaeon | reverse complement strand
GAGGTTCACCTCCAGACCAATCAGAATCAGGGTGACTTGGATATTGGTTGGGTTCCCTTTGAAGCGTGTCCCCCAATGTCTGTCGTTGAGGTAGCAAATGAGAACTGGGGTCCAACGACAATTGAGAGGAATATTTCTTTCTCAGACCCAATCTGGATAGAGGGCACGCTAATTTTCTCTGAGAACTCAACTTCGGCCTCTGACATTACCCTGTCTTTGTACTTGGTCGAGCCTGAAAATTCGGGTTTCGTCCCTGGTAGTTCCGCAGTGGAAGAAAGTCTAGTAGCAACAACAATAACTAACGAAAATGGCTCATTCAACCTCACTGGACTACCTCCACAAGTAATCAGGCCCGGGTTTGGTTCACTCGTGATACAAACAACTCAGAGAGCATATGTTGGGACTCAGGGACTCACCTTCCCATGGCATATCAACGTCACCGACAACGTATCCATTTCAATCTCCGAACCAACCCCACTCGATTCACCGATGTTGGGGATTGGGGTCAATACGACGATAATTGGTCAGATTTCTTGGGCCAGTACCCCATACCTCGATCCCTCGATTGTTGATGATCTGGAAGTCGTGTTAAACTACACCACAGTTGTAGGCGGAGAAGTAAGTTTGACTTCCAGCGTCTCAGGAGGGGGTTACTACGAATTCACAGTCCCAATTGACGAAACCGAACCCCTCGGTCTGATCAATGCGTCTATCGTCTTCAATGGATGGCACATCCTCGATTTGAATAATGCAACACCACCATTCTTCCACGCTAGACCAGAAACGCTGGATTTGGACTTCAACATTACCTTGTCACCAAATCTCACCGTATCATTAGAGTCGCAATTTGCGAATAACAGCATCCTGGGGATAGGCTCCAACATTTTCCTTAATGGCACAGTTCTAAGCAGAGGGGAGACTCCCTCTACACTCAATGGCACCCTCATTGTGGAGATGCGGAGATCCGATATCTCTGGTCCGTTCGTACAACTATCATCCTGGTACCTGAACGACTCATCATGGACCTCTTCTCCGGGAGATTTCTCCATTACGTGGCTCTTTTCATCCGAAGATGTACCCATTCCAGCAGGATTGGTAGACGTTCGCATTCAATTCGACGCAGACAATCTGAATGCCAATGACCAGAAACAATTCATCGACGGTGAGTATGGGATACGAAGTATTGTCCAGTTTTCATACTCTCTTTCACCGGAGCCTCGTGGTATCGAGGCGAACATCGATGTATTCCTTTCTGACCATACTGGATTGCCCTTCGCGTCATTCGAGGGAGAATACAACCTAGACTTCAATAGTGAATCGGTTTGGAATCTTTCTGACCCTAGTTCGGCGAAAATCGAGGTAAGTTGGACCCCTGCAATAGATCTAGTCCCAGGCGACTATCCATGGGTGCTGACTTACAACGGATCAACATGGATGGCACCCAACTCAACAGATGATTCCGTGAGGATTCAGGGAATAGCCAACGCGTCTGTTACCTTTGGGGAGGAATGGACAGCGAGGGGCAGTACCAACTGGATCTCTGGATTTGCAAGAGACTTGGTACTTAACTCACCTGTAACCGGCAACAACTCCTCAGTCACTGTCCTATTACAGGTCCCATCCGATTTGCCCCCTACCCCGGATGGATTCCCTGCTAGCCCAGATTCATACACTCTTGCTGCTGGGTGGATAGACCCCTCCAACGGTGGATACAACCTCTCATTCAACATGCCAAGCGGCGTCCCTTCGGGCGTTTATGAGATACTGGTACGACTCGACTTCGTCACTAATGCCCCAGAGGGCGGGAGTTACTACAAGGTCAATAATCCGACTTCAGTCGTAACAGGGGTACAGACCGAGTTTGTAGTCAATACCGAACCCAAAGCAGTCATTTTGGTGGCTGGGGAACAACTAGTCCTAACTTCGGTTGTCACAGATGTAGAGGATAGTTCCACATTTATTGTAGGAACGTCCTTGGATCTCTACTTCGACTGGGGGGGCCCACAACAGCAGATAATGCAATCAACAACTACCGGACCACTTGGTGTCGCCGATTTCAATCCAATTATATCCCCAACGATTGCACCCGGTTTCTATGACTTGAGGATACATGCTCCTGATGATCTCTCAGACAACATCTCCACTGAAAACGCAGGGAGATGGATTGGTAACGAAAGTTTTGTCAATCTGACCGTGCAAGTAGCCAGTCTTGTTGACATCTCCAGCATCTCTTCGCAAGTCACAGCCTTACAGTACTTCTCAATCGCGGGCACTGTTCTTGACTCGGCCGACTCCAACAGAACCGTCGAGGGACCAGTCGGAATCAATGTGTTCTTTTTGGATGAACCAGACGAACTGTTGCTTGAGAACTTCACCACCCAAGCAAATGGTAGCTTCAATGTCTCCGTACCTACGGATACTTTCGGAAATGGGGTAATTAGGGGGGATAGGACAGTCATAGTTAGTGTGGTGAATGGCTCTACCCCATTCTACCTGACCGGGACCGGCGATGCCTCTATTTTGGTCATAGGAGTTCCCCGTTTCTTGGATTCAACGCCATTCATTAACACCATAGTGGACAGAGGGGGAACTGCAACGATGACAGCGAGATTGGTAGAATTCAGTAACAACGACGCCCCACTGTCTGGATTCACGGTCCTAGTTCAATTCCACGACACATGGCTATCTCCGCAGGTCACCGCTGCAGATGGCAGCGTGTCGTTCGATTTCCAGATTCCACATGACCATCCCTTGGGCCTCGTAAATGTGACCTTCCTGTTCAACGGCTCTAGTGACTTGAATCCAACCATCGACATCCTGAACACAATCACAGTCCGTTCTTCCGCAAGCATGACCGTCAATCCAATATCTGCAAATCCAATGGCCGGAGATTTTTTCAACGTTACTGGAAACTTGGTTTCCAGTAACGGAAGCTCCCTAACTGACCGATCAGGAAACCCTCTGAACCCCACTCTCACTTTCTCGATCGACGGGCAGTCTGACACGTTCATAGTAACTCAAACCACCTTCCAAACTGATGGCAGCTGGATAGCGCAGTTCCGACTGGATTTAACATTCCCCAGAGGGGTCCATGCGATTAGCGTGGTCTTCACTCCCGAGGTCAACTATTTCACTTCTGCAAGCGGATTAGTCGGCTTCGACAGTCGAGGATACTCGCAACTCACCATTGTTTCGCCAACTGACCTTGACCCGGACAGCAGGACCGTCAGAGGGGATTCGTTCGAGCTCAATCTCTCGATATTGGACAACGCCGGCGATCCGGTCCCATCCGCGACCTTGATTGTTGAGGTGGATGGAATTACTGTCTGGGGCGGATTGTCAACCACTCAGGGAACCGCATCCGCCTCAATCCTAGTTATGCCCGACAGGGATCCTGGTCCGATGATTGTTACAGCAAAGTTTGCTGGATTGAACGGGACCACTGGTCTGTTCGGGGATGAGTCATGGACCCGAGTGGTCGTTCTTGCTCCAACAGAAATTGCAATCGTCGGCACTACCTCCCCTTCTTTGGCAGGAGAGTCCGTGACATTCACAGGAAAGCTGGTCGACGAGAGAGGCCAGAAATTACTGAAAGAAGAAAACCCCTCTGGGGGGCTGATTCACCTCTCTATAGATGGAATTGATGTAGGTCCGTCATACGCAAATTTCTCCAATGCGACCACCAGTCAGTGGTCGATAACCTTCGATATCCCCATGGATATGGAATTCGGTGCCCATTCAGCCACCTTTGACTTCCTAGGTGGGTTTTCTTGGGTGGACCCAATGGGCCAGGGGGACTCCCTAAACCCCGAATACTACCTCCCATCTACTCAATCCTTGGTGTTCAATGTCACACAAACGTCACAAGTCATCATTTCTACTTCGCCAAGTGAAATAGATCGCTCCGAGGTCACTCTTGTCGAGGGAGTCCTGACAGACGGCATTGGAAGGGCACTTCCAAACAGGGACCTATTTGTGTCAATAAATGGAGAGGAACTGACTACTGTGGTCGTTGATTCTAATGGTTCTTTCAGTGCATTCGTTCCAATTGCGTCCGACATGATTCTAGGTCCAATGATTGTGGAAGTCGCGTTCCCCGGAGAAGCGTTCGTCCTTCCCTCAAACTCTTCAACAGTGCTGACAGTCTTCGGACCGGTGTTCACTACGATAGAGGAACCAATCCCCGTGGCTGTTGGAGATACGATAATGATCAGGGGGTCCGTGAAGGATAACCTAGAAAATGGGTGGCTGGGCAATCACACAATCGAAGTCTTTGTGGATGGAATACTGATTGGCATTTCCAGCTCCTCTTATGATGGAACATGGGTTCTTTCCTGGACAATCTCCGATTCTATGGAGGTCGGCAATCACTCTCTTACGGCCCTCTCCCCAGCTCAAGGATTCCATAGGCAGGGAAGTTCTGAGACAACTATTACGGTTTCATATCACACTTCAATCAGCATCCAATTAGAGGAATATTACGCAACCAGGGGCGAACAGTGGAACTTCTCAGGACGACTTTTCGAGGCGGACACCGGTTTTGAGCTGGGAATGGATGGCAGAATGCTGACAGTTCTGCTGGACGGGGTTCGGGTTGGAGACATCACTACAGAAATCGGAGGGCTCTTCACTTACAGTCACAGTATCGCATATTCCATGGATAGGGGGGGTCACAACATCAGTTTCCAGTATGATGGCGAGTTCCTGTACCTCTCATCGGAGTCCAACATTACTGCATTCACTCTTTCAGACATAGTGATAGAGATGCAGCCGATATCTAACTCAATAATCAGGGGCAGCACATTCCCTTCCGAGAACATCATGCTCCAAGGACTTGTTAGAGAAGTTGGAGGGGACTCCACAATTTTCGAGAACCTAACCATCACTCTTTCGTGGGGGGACTCGAACCTGCCAATGTCAGTTAATCCCTGGGAAAACCCCAACACCCTGAACTTCCAGATCAGGGCCAAGGCACAGGAGTATCTTACTCCGGGTGAAAACACCGTAACGATCCACATCGAGCAGGATCAATCGAGATTCCTCAACGGGGCATTCAAGGATGTGGAAATATTGATCCTGGTAGAGGTAGACTTCATTCTTTCGGAACTCGATATGTCCATCGGTCAGAGGGTCATCAGGGGGACGGTGAATGCCACTGCAAGAGACACGGGAGAGCCATTGGAGGGCCTATCAATGACCGCAATTCTAGCCAATGGAAGCATCTCGCACCTCTCAATGACCAGACTAACAGATGCCGACGGCATCTTCCAGTACGAGTTCAAGTCCCTGTCACCGGCACCACCTCTTTCCGATCCATCGTGGGGTGTCCTCAGAGTTCTGGTAGGCTCCAACTCTGAATTCATCGATCCCGGTAGCCTTTCGCTGCTCCCAATGAATGGAATCGAGATTCAGTATGAGGAGGAGCCCTCAGGATCAATTTTCGGCTCACTGGCATTCGTAGCAACCCTCCTGTTGGCCATTGCAGCCGCTGTAGCAGTTGGGTACAATTTCGTCTATCGTAGACGGAAGGCCGCGATCAAGGAACTGGCTGGAATTTTCAGCCAAACTGCTGAGATGTTGGCCTCTGGAGACGAGTACAGGAAGGCGATATTCGAATGTTACGAGAGCCTATGCGCAGTCCTCATGAGACGGGGATTCTTGCGACGGACCTTCGAAACGGTTAGGGAGTTTGAGGCTGCCATCAGGAGCGCCTTGCCAATCCGTGAGTCTTCACTGGTTTCCCTAGACCGAATTTTCGAGGAGGCACGATACTCCAGCCACGTAATGGGCAATTCACATGGGGAAAATGCCCAACTAGCCCTCTCTTCAATCCTCCAGGAGATCGAAGAACTCCAGGAGATCCCTAGTCGGATGGTTCGCGAGATTGACTCTTAGCCAGCATCATGACAAACGCATTGTTAGCATCTCGCCTTCCCAGCGAACGCTAGAAACGCACAGGCCATTTGGGAGCTTGAACTTTCCAATCATCCCACCCAATCCTTCGGACGAAATCACCCTAACAATCTGCGTTCCGTCATCTATTCCCGTTTCTACTGCCACATTGTCTTTGATTTCTAGGGGGAGTGGAATGCTGATTCCGGATTCCCCCTTAGTTCCCCCCATGTCAATTAGGAACTGATCCAGTGGCTTGAATTCATACAATGGAGCAGTATTGGAAACTAATTCGGCTAGGACTCCATAGTGCTCTTCTTGGACTTCTGATAGGTGTGGCAAGTCTCTTAGGAAAATCCCATGCAACTCCTCTGCACCCATCTCCAAACCCTTCTCGACCCCATCGATTATTGAGGAATTTGCGTCTCCCTCACTAGTTTCGAAATGGATCCTTGACCACTCCATATGATGATGCCAAAAACCGCACTCGGATGAACCCATTGCTCATGACATCTCGAAGAACGCCTTTACTCTCTCAGCGGTCCTAGACGGATTCGAGGTTTGCATTTTTTGCATTTCTGGCATACAACTGGCCACCCTCCTTTCAAGGAGCCTCTTCTCCAGAAGCACCACAATCGCCCTATCTTCATCCTTTCTAATTGGCCTACCCAGGGCTTGTAGTACGCTGTTGACGGCAGGTTGCAGACTGGCATACTTCCATGCTCTGCTCTTGTTGAATTTTTTCGTATAGTATTCATACAAAGCATCCTGCCTCGCGCTAGGGGGTGGCATTGGGAGCCCAACGCAGACCAGAGCATTAAGCACGTTGTCCGAGTAGTCAACTCCCTCGGATAACTTCCCACTCAGAACCCCGAAAAGTGCTGCTCCACCCATTTCCTTCTGTTCATAGAGTCTGGATATCAAACCCTCTACTCCTCTTTTACTCATCCCTTGCTCTTCCTTGAGGATTGTCTTCGAAATCCAACCATTTTCGAAGTAATCATGAATCCTATCGAGTATCGAATAACTGGGAGCGAAGATTGCCACGTTCCCCTTGGTATTGTCGATTACAGACTTGATATGGCCGATTATAGACTCCATACTGTTTTCTCGTTCCGTATATCTAGTGGTCACATCATTTGCAATCAGAACCGGCCTATTCCCCAGAGGAAAACCCGATGAGTACTCCTTGCATGTGGTTCGAACACTAGGGATGCCAAGAATATTCGAGTACATTTCTGGAGGGAATAGAGTTCCTGACATGAGAATTGATCCCAGGCACTGTTCAAAGATAGGCTCGCCGACCACGCTAGGATCTAGCAGATAACTCGTCACTCTGGGTTCCCTGAATTTTTCATCGAAGACCAGGGCCAATGCTGGACTATTTCGATATTCGATGCATATCTCTAGTATTTCTGCCAGTCGCGTACAGTCATTTTGCTCCTCATCATCTGAATCGTCCTCTTCGTCTATGACGACAGCCAATAAACGTGAGATCATCGTCCTTATTCTGGAAATTCCGTCCTCGTCCTCTTTATCTAGAACACCTTCGATTGCCTTTGAAACGATATCTAGAAAATCTATAGTTGCTACTCTTATGTCATCCCCTTTGGACTGCTTGTTTTCAGATTTCTTTTCATCGAACCATGTAATTATTCCCTGATCTTCCCTAAGGGTTCTGATTTGCGTCTCTAGGGATTTTGCTTCTCTAAGCTTATTTGACTCAGGAATATCTAGTTCAGCTTCCCTTTTTTGCAAGTTCCCTTTGTATTCTTCAATATTGTCTAGGGCCCTCCTGAAGACTTGATCAGTAATTGTTCTCTCCAAACCTCTCCTTATTCGATCTGGAAGGTTATGTGCCTCGTCTACGATAATTATCGAATTGCTCAATTCGACTCCCATCGCCGGTAGCGAAGCATCCCTCACTCCTTCTACGAAAACGTGATTATAGTCACAAACAATCACATTAGTTGATCTGGCTGCTTCTCTTGCCGTAGCCCATGCGCAAGTATCTTTCTTCTCTACTCGCTTTAGAATCTGTCCTACATGCCTTGGTTCTGAATGAATGAATCCTTCCAAGTCGGATCTAAGGAATCTTCTCTCGGATTCTGTGACTCCTCCTTCGCAATCGCATTTTCCGATAGAGTCCACATTCTTGCACATGCTCTTCCTCCCAATAATATCCACCAATTTAATCTTCGAGAATCCAGGAGGGAGCCTCTTGTTGATCTCCCGAATTGTGTCAACGACTATTCTGTGCTGAGATTGTCTTCCCGTCAGGAATAGAATTTTTGGCATCTCTGGACTCGCACTGTACAGATTTGCTGCTGCTAGTGAAGATGCCAAGGCTGCGGCAGTCTTTCCTATCCCTGTTGGAGCCGCCGCAATTAGGAAACTCCCTTCCTTCAATGACTCAATTCCATCTGAAATCATCTCTCTTTGCGACTCCCTGGGGGAATCATGGGCGAAGAATAGATTTGCGTTGACCCCTACTTCGCCTGACATGGAGTCCTACCTGAAAATCGAACGACCAAGAAGATTGGCATCATCGAACTACGATTGCCTCGGAGTCTCTGCTGTCCAAAACAACCTTCAGAGGACTCTGTAACTGGATGTGTCTGAGGCCCATTTTTTCTATTTTTGCTTCTATAGAGTCGAGCCATTCCCAGTCGACTACATCCTCGCCAGTTATTGTTAGGTATCCAATGTTGAAGGTCACAATGTTTTGGAAGAAGTGAGTTCCTTGTGATGGGTCAACGTGGATGTCTGCCATCGGGGCCTCGACGATTGTCTTGGCTCCCATGATTTGATTCCACTGTACTGGTATTCCAAGAGACGGATCAGAGGAACCCCATCTTCCCGGGCCAATCAGAATGTAAGGCCTATCCGCTGCTCTGAGCTTGGCATCGATCTCCTCGATGAGTGGGACAATATTCACCGTCTTCATTCTGTTCATTTTGTCCGGGTGGACGTAGACAACGTCTCTAATTCCCTCAATCACCCCGTTACCAAGGGATTTGCTGCTAATGCAAACCGCCCCATCTCTGTCAACTTCGTCCAGTTTAATGTCAATGTCAACAGAATCATCCATTAGCGGCCTAACCTGCAGAATTGCGAATTTCCGAACGCCGCGTCCTTCGTCAACCTCTATTGCAAACTCTAGTTCCACAGGAGCGGCCAGGAATTCTTCACATGTCTTCAAAACATGATTAAGGATTTGCGCGAGTGGAAATTTGCCGTGCTTCAGTACCGGAGCGAATGTCACCAGTCGCGATCCATCGCGCCTGATCGAGTCAACGATCCTGTCATCTGAAGCCACATATGTCGAACCTACCAAGGCCAGTCTACGGTCTTCCTCTGCGTGGGAAAGGCCCAGATGCATGAGATTGTCTTCCTCGAGTGGCATTACATCCCCCGACTCTTCATTCATCGGGATTGCAAAGAACATACTTTGGGAAGTCTCGATTATCGCAGTTGTGCTGTGGAATTGATGGATTCTCTTGGGTTGCCCCGGGCTGAACCTCAGGCACTTTCCACCTGAAGACACTTGTCTGCCCAGTCCAATGCATACTGCCGCCAAACCATCCTCCATCTTTAGAGGATCAACAGGGTAATGGTTTCGGCTCCTGGCTGCACCTGAGATGTCAGGGTAGAATTTTCCCAATGCCTCTCTGCCAACCACCTCTTGGATGACAACAGCCATCCGCTCGTCTTCGATATTGTTGGCAGTAGCTGTAACGTATGCTTTGGCACTCTTATGGAATATTGAAGCATATACCAACTTGACCGCCTGAAGCAGCCTCTTCAGTCTAACTTCCAGATCCGGATGGTCATTAGCTAGCATGTATGTTGCATATACCCCAGCGAAGGGCTGATGGCTAGAGTCTTCTAATAGGCTGGATGAACGAACGGCTATCGGCCACCCTGCATTTTCGAGAATATCCCTCATCTCCCCCACTTCCTCATCTCCGAAGATCCCCCCAAGAAAAGCCTCATTGATTTCCACGTCACTTGCTTCCTCGTAAGCGAATTTGGAGAGATCGTTTCTTGCAATGAAATTCCCAAAGATTCCTGTCCCAATTACAACTGAATTCGGGACTGCAAACTCCACTCCGGGAAAAGGCTCCCCCAGTTTGAGCTCTTCCATTCTAGTGTAGAAGAATGCCAAACCCCGCCCCTTCCCCCCAAGACTACCTCTCCCTATCCTCTGGAATCCAGATTGTTCGCTGCCCGAGCCATGATCCCTGATGGTCTGCTTTCTTGCTCTTGAGATATGGGTTCTGATAGAGTCTACAATGTATTCCCTGACTCCCTCGGAATCTTCGAAGTCCTCCATGGTCATTGGTCGAATTGAGGAAGCTAATGCGAACTCTGTTCGAGCTCTCAACCAGTGGGAGAATTCATTCCTTCCAGCGTGCAATTCTATTGTTCCAATTGGTACCGATTCTACCATTTCTGACAATTGCTCTAGATTCGTAGCCCTGCAGATCTCTTCTCCCGCTGAAGTTCTGAAGATGAAGTCACCAAAACTCATCTCCTCTAACATGAACTCCTCAATCCTCTGGTAAAGAAAGGGGTCTTCCTTGTGCAAGAAGGGAATCCCCATAGCTTCTGCGTCTTCTTTCAACTCGATATTCTTTGATTGGAGCAATATCGGCAGGTTCCTGTCACCACTTTGTGCATAACTGACTAACTCTAGGCCGGCAACGTCTCTCTCGCCCGATTGGTTTGGAAACCTCCCATCAGTGAATATTCCAATGATATTCCTCGAATACTTGTCTATGATTTCCTTAGCCGAATCCATATCCGACGCAAGGAGGATTTTCGCTCTTGCCCTCAGCCTAAGCAACTTCTCATGGAGATTCCCCCCATCACCTATCAGATTGCTAGTTTGTCTGACTAGTTGGGTGTACAGAAGTGGAAGGTAAGCAGAGTAGAATCTACGGCTGTCCTCCACAAGGAGAATTACTTGGACATCTCCGTCTCTGACATCATTCTCTACATTCTTCTCATCCTCAATTAGTTTGCAAATCGACAAAAGGATCCTGCTGTCTCCACCCCATACAAATATCCTATCGATTCCTTCACCCGTCTTCAGAGTGGCCAACTCTCTGTTGTTCTGGCTAAGCATTACAACTGGAATATCTTCCTCAATCCCCTTAACAAGCCTCGCAAAAGCATACACATCCATCGTTCCAACCTTGGACATAGTGATCACAAGGTCGAACTTTCGAGTTGACATCAATTGCATTGCATCATCCGCATCTGGGCTGTGGATTATCCTCGGAGCCTGAGAGAGATTTAGAACCGAGTACTCCTCTTGGAGGATCTCAGCGAGATATCCCGACTCCTCTAGGATGTAACGATCGAACTGACTTGCGACAAGCAAGACCTCCCTGATTCTATACGGAGTAAGTCGTTCGAACTTATTCCAGTCTGTAATGCTCCCGTCCATAGATTGTATTACCGTAGGCGGCATCGCATTTCAGAGGAACGGAATGTTGCCCCGCACGTGTGTGCGGGACGTGTGTGTGTTGTGAGCCTACTTCTTGTCCGCAATCCTGGGGATTCTCGGTGCCTGCTTAGAGTTATATCCGACGGCATTTGAGAGCCGTGCCCGGTCTCTAACACTCCTCAGGCCGCTTCCAAACTCCTTGGATATAGTTGACTTGTGGTTGGGGGAGCGGGATGACCGCTCCCCCGAGTTTTGTGTGTGCATCCCATCCTCGCTCAATCTCTCACCTCAAGCGTTTGAATCCTCATCAAACCGAGAACGCAACTCTTCCATGCGCCTCTTGAGGAGCCTACCAACGGTATCTCCCTCGACCATCTCCTTGCGAATAGTCTCCCTAGCTGCTTGCCTGAGAACCACATCAGCGGATTCTCCAACAATCTTGCAGTAGTCCCTTAGTCGAATTGTTAGCTCAGGACCGAGATCAACCTCAACCCTGTCCCCTTTCCCGGGAAGGGCTGACGAAAGTAGCCTACGTACGGCCTCTCTGATTACGTCGGATCGGTTCCTCATCCCATCAAATCCGACTAGCCTGTCCAATTCCATTAGGTGATCCTCCGGAATCCTAAGCGAGACCATCGGACTGTTCCCTGCCACTCTCTTCTCCTCCTGAGTCCGTGAGACACAGGGGTGGCATATAATCATATTGCAATTGAAATACAATTGAAATACAAATTAGTGATATCCTATTGTTGTTTTTTCACCAATAGTAGTGCGATTCAAGGCATATGGGCCCCTCCGAGAGGCATGGTGATTCGATGAAGGTGATCAACGATGCGATTCACGGGCAATTCACTATGGATGGTGTAACCGAGGAGCTTCTGCATACTCCCGAAATCAACAAACTGAGTCACATCAAGCAACTTGGCCTAGCTCATTTGGTTTTTCCTGGGGCCCATCACACTAGATTTGAACATTCCATGGGTGCTTCCCATGTCGCCGGAATGATGGCCGACTCCCTGGGACTTGACGAACATGAAAAATCGACCGTGGAAGTTGCCGCAATGCTCCATGACGTTGGCCATGGCCCCTATTCTCACACCTTAGAGCATATTCTAAGTGAGCGAGGTGGCATGGATCACATGTCGGTTACTGAGGGCATAATTGTCGGAGAATACGATGTTCTCGTTGAAGGTGAGGGCTTATCATTACCGGAAAGGAAATCAATTCCTGAACTATTGGAGCAACATGACCTCGATCCAAAACACGTTGCTTCACTAATTCGAGGTCCCGATGCCTCTGGAACCGAGAGGTCACTATTGAGTTGGACCGAGGGAATGTCGGATTTCTCTGAGGGCGATCAAACAATGGCCCACTTGATTCATGGCCCAGTAGATTGTGACCAAATGGACTACCTCCTGCGTGATTCTCACTTTACTGGAGTGAAGCATGGTGTGATTGACCATCACAGATTGATTGCATCAATGGGCAGCCAAGGTGGGGATA
The DNA here is from genome assembly GCA_034399535.1 of Candidatus Thalassarchaeaceae archaeon. Taxonomy (GTDB): domain Archaea; phylum Thermoplasmatota; class Poseidoniia; order Poseidoniales; family Thalassarchaeaceae; genus UBA36. Next base: position 6,270 of record DASCSS010000013.1, on the reverse strand, counting down.
TCGTTGTCGACCAGGGGGGTTTGTCTGCTCTGGAAGGGATGTTGGTAGCAAGAGGTCTAATGTATAGCGCCGTGTACTTTCATAGAGTAACTAGAGTTACTGAAGTAATGTTGTCTAGGGCAGTTGAAAGAGCAGGAGATGGCCTACCTGACTCCCTGGATCTTCAGAGGAGGGTGGATGCCGAGATATGGGGTGCGCTAGATAAGGCAGGGGGATTTGCCCAGGAAATGATTACGAGGCTAAAGTATAGGAGACTTCTGAAGATATGCCTGAGCAAGAGACGTGAAGATCTCTCCGATGAACAGATAGAGATGCTTGTCTCAATTGCAAACGATTCTGAAACTAGGAGAACGCTAGAGGAGGAATTAGCATACCGCTCGGGCCTAGAGCCCGGTTACGTCGCGATTGATGTCCCCAGCGTCAAACTCCTTCTCTCTGAACCAAGGATGGCGCAGGTGGACGTCCGAATTGTCGGTGATGATGGCAAAACCAGACGGTTCAAGGAAATGACTACTCTGGCCGATGCTCTAAAGAGAAGGGAAGTCAGTCAGGATGCCGTGTACGTAATGACTGTACCAGGGGCAGAGAAAAAGGTGTCAGAAATTGCGGAGAGGCAACTATTTTCCTAACCGATCACCGCTCACCCCTATTTTGGAACATTGAAAAGGCAGCCGCCTCACGAATGCCCGTCAGACCATCTATGGATTCGGTCAAACCGTTGGTGACCCAATGAACAATGAAATAAAATCTGTATACGATAGCGTAATAGCAAGAGATCCGAACCAGCCCGAGTTCCATCAAGCGGTTGAGGAGGTCCTAGACAGCCTCGGTCCAGCCATTGAGGACAACCCGGACTACATCGACGTGGTAAGGGGAATGGTTGAGCCAGAGAGAGTAATCCAATTTCGTGTTCCTTGGTATGACGATGACGGAAATCTGCATGTTAACAGGGGATTCAGGGTGCAGTTCAACAGCGCTATCGGCCCATACAAGGGAGGTCTGCGTTTCCACCCTAGTGTGAACCTCTCAATTCTGAAGTTTCTAGGATTTGAGCAGGTTTTCAAGAACAGCCTTACCGGACTCCCGATGGGTGGGGGGAAAGGTGGCTCCGACTTTGACCCCAAGGGAAGATCTGATTCCGAAATAAAGAGGTTCTGTCAGTCATTCATGGGGGAACTTTGGAGGCACATTGGTGCCGACCTGGACGTTCCTGCTGGAGATATCGGGGTCGGTGGCCGAGAGATTGGTTACCTATTCGGAATGTACAGGAAGATGGCAAATGAATTCACGGGCGTGCTTACTGGCAAGGGGATTTCTTACGGTGGTTCTCTGGTTCGGCCCGAGGCAACGGGATACGGCTTGGTATATTTCGCTCGAGAGATGTTAGCTACCAAGGGGAAGTCGTTCGATAGGGCAAGGGTCGCGATTAGCGGTTCGGGAAATGTCGCCCAATTCGCATGTGAGAAGGTACTGCACCTAGGAGGGACCCCCGTCACCATGTCTGACAGCAGTGGATACATCTTCGATTCCAATGGAATCGACCGCGAAAAACTCGACTGGATTATGGATCTCAAGAACAACCGAAGGGGCCGAATGAAGGAGTACGCCGACCATTTCGATGGGGTCGATTACACTGAGTCTAAGCCCGAACCCAATCTAAACCAGTTATGGGGGACAAACGTAGACGTCGCACTTCCATGCGCTACTCAGAATGAGATCAATGGGGACGAGGCTCAGACGTTAGTTGATGGTGGCGTAATTGCCGTAGCAGAGGGTGCAAACATGCCATGTACCCCTGATGCTGTAGAAATCTTCCAGAAGAACGACGTTCTTTTTGCCCCAGGCAAGGCAAGCAACGCTGGAGGGGTAGCAACCTCTGGTCTTGAGATGAGTCAGAATAGCTTGAGGATGAGCTGGTCAAGAGACGAAGTCGATCAAAAGCTCGAGGGAATCATGGTTAACATCCACAAGAATGCCTTCGCGACAGCAGAGCGATATGGCATGCCTGGGGATTATGTCGCGGGTGCAAATATTGCCGGATTCCTGAAAGTCGCAGAGTCCACCATGGCTCAGGGAATTCTCTGATTTTGTCACTAGTTTTCTCCAGATTCCAATCTGGACGAAATCACATAGCCTGCAACTACAATTCCTAGTGTAATTGCTATGGCAGCAGGAATTAGCAGAGATATTCCCCCTTCATCAACTGGAACCTTCCAATCCACAGTCGCGCTTGTCTGGTTTCCACCACCGAATGCCGTCTCATCTACAAGTTGCGTGGGAGTCAATATCCTGCATGATAGAGAACTGTTGCCAGCATCCGAGACTCTCCAGATGAATTCGATAGTTGATTCAGAAATCGGTCCCACGGTGGTGCCCGGGTATGAGGGAGAAATCTGTGCAGTTGTTCCGGTGTCGGACGAATCGCAATTGATGTACAATTGTGCAGCAGCAGTGCCGGAATTTTCGATAACAGCCTTTACGTTCACCGAATCTCCCACCAAGGCATTGCTGAGAGGCATGTCCTCATCATTGACTGGAGTCAGGGAAACCCATCCAACCATGGGAGTCCCATCGTCGACCACCACAACACTGTCCCAACCGAGCTCGAAGGGCCCCCCTCCGTAATTTCCAATACCAGAATCCTCTCTGTTCCATGCAGTCCTATAGTCCGTTATGGTGACTGAGGCCTGCTCAGACCAAATAGAGGAATCCTCCACAGAATCATCAGACCAAGCAATCTCTACGACCCTCTCCCTTCCGCCATCGATGAAGGAAATCCCATCATCGTTGCTCAAGCCTGAGTATGTGGGAAAATCCCGCATTCCCGAAATCTCGTAAGTTACATATCTGACATCGAAAACAATACTCTGGTCCGCAAGCCTCCTCTCCCACTTGTTTACCTCTCCTCCCGATCCACTAACATCCTCTCCCCAGATTATCGTGGATTGGACTCTCGCCCTGATGTCGTGGTCGCCAGATGAATCAGTGAAGCTACTATCTCCTCCAAGCGAAATAGCTGCCCCGCCACTAGTGAGAATCACTGGGCCGCTCCTTACCAAAGAAGTGTCATTGAAGAATAGTGAACCTGACGCGGAAATCCCCCCATCATTAATGTAAGATTGGGATGACTCCAATTTGCCTGCAATGTTAATGTTGAATCCAGGAGAATCATCCCCCTGTGGGGTCTCCCCAACCAAATTAGAACCGACGAAATTCAATGAAGAGTTAGAATCCACAAAGATTTCCACCCCATTGGAAATTGAAACCTCTATTCCTGAAAGCGTCAGAGATCCGCCATTCTGGACTCTAACATCCTTTGAAAGTGTCATGTCATCCGACCAAGTCATGTTCGACTCCACTATGATTTCATCCTCCTCAGCAAACGCATTGGATGGAAGTGCCACGATGGAGGCTAACAGAGTTAGGCATACTAGTATCGATAGTCTGTGATTCATTGACATCGGGCCATGCCATAGGGCAATGAACATCACCCCTGCATGATTGCAAAACTTCCCCAATTCCGAATCAATAATAATGTGCGAAGGTTAAATCGCCTGATTTGGTTGCCCCATACGATGGCATCGGAAAGCATTCCTTGGGAAGACCCGATAATGGCCCCCCTTCTCGTCCTGTGGCTCTACCTGCCGGGTTATCTATCCAATACTGCTGCAATGCTAGGGGGAAAGTGGATTCCGAGCCTTACGGGAGTGGGCGTCCTCCCCATCGACGGAGGAAGGGTGATGGGCGACGGGAATAGGGCTCTTGGGGATGGAAAGACATGGAATGGCCTCCTCAGTGGGACATTGGGTGGAGGGCTCTTAGGGATGCTAACTCATACTATTGCAAATGACAATCATATCGGCAGAGCTCCATTCCTAGATCCCCTTGGCTCTTATGGGACTGAGCCCTCATCGATTTCCGATGCTTGGTTCTACGTTGGAGGGGAGTTAGGGACTGCATTCATTCTAGGTTCAGTACTCGGTTTCGGATGCATGTTCGGTGATTCGGCAGGCTCATTCGTTAAGCGAAGAATGGGTCATAAGAGAGAGGGCGACATTAGTTCGGAATCACCTCTTCTGGATACGCTCCCCTTTGCACTTTCCGCATTCTTATTCGGGCAACTTCTGTTGGAGCCATCAATAGTGGGAAGCCATGATCTATTGATGGGGATGGGCATTCTCCTAATTATGACGCCGATAATGCATAGGGCGTCCAATATCATTGGATTCCGACTCGGCCTCAAGTCCGTGCCTTACTAGAATCTCCTAATCGGAATCCATTATCACCCTGAACACTAGCGCGAACCATGGCCGGATTAGATGTCTTGGTAGTTGGGGGCGGTGGAAGGGAGCATGCTCTTGCAATCGGTCTTTCTAATAGCGACTCTGTATCCAACGTACATTGCTCTCCAGGGAATGCAGGTACATCGTTGGTGGGAATAAATCACGATGTCTCGGCATCAGACATCGAGGGATTATTGGAACTATCTTTGAAGCTTGAAATCTCTCTCGTAGTAATTGGCCCCGAGGCACCGTTAGTTGCCGGATTAGCCGATCGATTGCGGGCCCACTCAATTCCTTGTTTCGGACCACATGCAGAAGGGGCGGCACTAGAGGGATCAAAACTTCATGCTAAGAGAGTGATGCAATCCCTTGGAATTCCAACCGGGCACTTCGAAATTGTCCGGGATATTCAGGAGGTGGGGGAAGTCCTGGATTTGTTTGAATCGCCTTGGGTAATCAAGAGAGATGTCTTAGCTGGAGGAAAGGGAGTGACGGTGACATCTTCAAAAGCCGATGCATCAAAGGCTTTGACTTCGGCAATCCAATCTGATGGATTTGGTCTTGTTGAGGAGTTTCTATCCGGGGAAGAGGCATCGGTTCTCGTAATCATGGACGAGTCTGGTTACGAAATGTTGCCTGCCAGTCAGGATCACAAGAGAGTCTTGGACGGCGATGTAGGCCCAAATACCGGAGGAATGGGTGCTTATGCACCCGCTCCAATTGCAACTCCATCAGTAATGACCAGAGTAAGGGAGGAAATTGTTGAGCCAATGCATCATCATCTTAGGAACGAACAAACCCCCTATCGGGGCTGTCTGTACGTTGGGTTGATGATTGACCGAGGTGGTTCGCCAAGTGTCGTCGAATTCAACGTGAGGCTCGGGGACCCGGAGGCCCAGGTTACCATACCTCTGATTGAATCTGACATCGGTCAACTATTACTAGCAGCTTCGGAAGGAAGAATTTCTGAAATCCAAGTAGAGTTTAGCGACATGAATTCCGCAACCGTAGTCCTTGCTTCAGAGGGTTATCCTGGAAATGTAAAATCAGGCAGAGAAGTATCAGGGTGGGACGTCCGTATTGAGGAAGGAGAGGTAAATGCATTTGTCCACATCGGCGGAGCGAAAATGGATGAAAATGGCAAACTTCTATCTAAGGGAGGTAGGGTACTCTCAGCAACAGGAATTGCACCTACCCTTGGCAGTGCACTGGAGTCATCGTACCAGATCATCGAGGGCATTTCCCTTGAGGGCTCTCACTACCGAAAAGACATCGGATTCCGGGCGCTTTCGCGATGAATCACCCTCCTATTCATATTGCCTCAGTTTCCTACCGTTCTACGAACGGTTAAAACAAGCGTGAAGGTCGCGGCGCTGCTGAGCCTTAGGCTAAACGATCCGGTGGATGGGATGGGAACTGATAGCGACACGATTTCGGGCGATGCGGTGCCGCACGATATTGCGGCTCCAGCAGCAACCACTCTGGCACTAATTTCCCTCCTTTTTGTCACCTGTCTACTAGAAGGAAGGGAGATTAGCGGGGACTTCGTTTCTGACGCTCTTTTCCTCCCCATGGCGGTTCTTATTTCGGCAACTGCAGGGAGACTAACCAAACCCCTAATCCCCTTGGATTCCCCTGGTCTAAGGGTTTTCGCCCTCTCTTCTTCTTTACTAGCAATTTCTCTAATTGCAAATCTAGGTTCTCCAACTAACTTTGACCACATGTTCGTTGCTTCGGTGTTTGTTGTGGGCATGGTTTCTGCGATTCTCAATGAATCTGGCCGATTTGAGGAATCATCAGTCTTCTTCTCGATTATCTTGAGCTTACACATCGCTACGACTTATGCTGCAGGCCTGGGGATATCATTGGGCACGGAATCCTCCGAATTTATTGATGCCCAGAGGACTGCAATAGGAACTGCCTTCTTCACATATTGGTTCGCATCAGTGACTCTTGCAGTTGTGGTTCTTCTTGCAATTCGGGGGCC
>DASCSS010000012.1:0-7912 GCA_034399535.1 Candidatus Thalassarchaeaceae archaeon | reverse complement strand
AGAGAGCCGTCGCCGGTAGTGGAGAATGAGTCGATCCTAGTAAACCCGGGAATCACCAAGCGGCCATTTACCGAAATTGCAGTATTGGGGTCTCCGGCGGGTCCGTCCCTGAAAGTAAGTGAGCCGTCTTGGCTTTCCTTCAGTGCCCTCAAGGATTCCATTACCGAGATGCTGCCCGGGAGGGCACAAATCCAAGTGTCAGTTCCCGTACTGGAATCCATTGGATCATATCGAAACACGGTAATTTCGACTTGGATGACTTCGGCGGAGAGCTCAGGTACCGAGAATCCGTCTTCTCCCTCGGCTTCAACTGGGGAGCCACTGGCGAACTGCTTTATCGGGTCAACCATGTCCTCGTGGAACTTCCCGGTGCTGTCAACCGCTGCCAGAGTCGGTAGGGCCTCGAGGGCCCACTGTTCAGCAGGGACATCGTAATCGACGTCGCAGTCGACGCGGTCAATGACTCGGGTCGCCCCTAGGTCCTCGAGTCGCCCATCCCAGTCCTTTCCTGACTGGCAGAAGAACTCGTAGCTGGTGTCGCCGAGGGCACAAATCGCGAAGTGTACACCTTCCAGCTTACTGGCCGAGTCTGAGATAGCGAACTGCCAAAGCTCCTCGGCGTTGTCTGGCATCTCCCCTTCCCCCCATGTGGAACAGACAATCAGGACTCTCTTCTTGCTGGATAGAGAGTTGAAGTCGAAGCCATCCATGTCATGTACCTCGCCCTCAAGGCCATAGGACTTCGCCTGCTTGGAGAACTTGGCCGCTAGGTCCTCGGAGTTTCCCGACTGGGAGCCGAAGAGAAGGACTAGCGACCTGTCGCCAGATTTCAGAAGCTCCTCTACGCCCTCTCCGACCAATACCACTTCCTCTGCTGCATTTGTTTCCTCGGAATCCGAGGATGGAACGGCGATAGAGTCGGATGCTTGGGCCTGTTCGACCATCGAAGGGTCGTATGAGCCATCGGCTCCCACAGAAGCGAAGTGCGCAAGAGCCTGAGAAGTGAACTCTGCTGCTGGCTTGTCGTATTCTACGTCGCAATCCAACCGGTCCACCAGTCGGTTGGCACCTTGCTTCTCGAACCAGCCGTCCCAGTCCTTCCCAGACTCGCAGAAGAACTCGTACGAAGAGTCACCCAAGGAACATACTGCGAAGTGGCAACCGGACAACGAGGGAGGTGAATCGCCATTTGCGGCTTGCCACAGATCCTCGGCGTTGTCTGGCATCTCTCCTTCTCCCCAAGTACTGCAGAATATCAGTACACGTTGGGTTCCTGATAGATCTCCAATCTCAATCTCATCCATTCCCTTGATCGTAGAGGACAGGCCGAACGAGTTGCCCAGCTTGGCTGCACTGGCTGCTAGGTCCTCAGCGTTCCCAGATTGTGAACCGAAGAGAATCAACAGAGGAAGTCCGTCGGACAAATCAAATCACCTACCCAGCCTTAGGCTGGGTAATCCTCTCGACCTGTTTCCGATTATTGAACATGTGCATCTTCGAGTATGACGGGGATGTGGAATGTTGGTTAATTCCTTCACATATCCATTGCATCGAAGTCCTCGGGACCCATTGGTCCCGAGCTCTTGCTAGAAATTACATCGTCGATCCTAAGGATCATTACGGCAGTCTCTGAGGCGCTCTGAATGGCTTGCTCTACTACACGGCTTGGCTCGTAAACCTTGGCCTTCGCCATGTCCACAACACCTCCTTTGAACACATTGACGCCATGACTTGACTTCCCCTCGGAATGAGCCTTCCGCAGATCGATGATTGTATTGACAGGGTCAAGTCCGGCATTCTCGGCCAGAGTCCTTGGAATGACCTCAAGGGCGCTGGAGAAAGCCTCGATTGCCATCTGCTCCCTTCCTCCTTCTCCTTCGGCGAAAGACCTTAGGTCGCGGCTCAGTGCCGCGATTACTGAGCCTCCGCCTGTTAGTACGGAGCCATCTTCGTGCGCGACGGCTACAACGCCTATCGCGTCCTCGAACGCTCGCTTGACTTCGTCCACCACGTGCTCAGTGCCCCCTCTAAGTAGTACGGAGACGCTCTTTGCCTCGGGACATCCTTCGACGAAGACCATATCGGAATCGCCAATCTTCCTCTCGTCGACCTTGGCGGCAGAGCCGAGATCGCTCTCCGAGAGATCGTCCAGGTTCGTTACGATTCGCCCTCCAGTAGCCTTTGAAAGGGCCTCCATGTCACTCTTCTTGGCACGTCGGATAGCAAAAATGCCTTCCTTGGCCATGTAGTGCTGGGCAAGATCATCTATTCCCTTCTGGCAAATTACCGTGTTAGCTCCACTAGACTGGATTTTCTCTACGAGGGAACGGAGGTATTGCTCCTCCTCGTCCAGGAACTGGGACAGCATGTTGGGATCCGTAATCTGGATTTTCGCATCGACCTCGGTCTTCTTGACCTCGATAGCGGAGTTGACGAGAGCTATCTTAGCTTGGGAAACTGATCTCGGCATCCCGCTGTGGACTCTCTCCTTGTCGAGAATTATCCCATCCACGAGAGTGCTATCCCTGATGGATCCGCCCTGCTTCTTCTGGACCTTGATGTCACCCAGATCAACGACGAAGCCTTCGTCGTCCTCCTGGGCGACGGAAAGGACTGCCTTCACGCTGATGTCAGACAGGAACTCCTTGACTGCTCCCGTGCTCTTCCCAGTAAGGGCCGTTTTGGCCACCTCGGAGAGCATCTTCTCGTTTACACCAACCCCGTGGGTCTCGATGAGTTCAACTGCTTTGTCGGAGGCAAGTCGGAATCCCTCACAGATGACTGTGGGATGGACATTCTGTTCGACTAGGTCCTCGCTTCGCTTTAGCAGCTCGCCGGCAATGACTACTGCAGTCGTAGTTCCATCGAAGCAGTGCTGTTCCTGGGTCTTGGCTATCTCAATAATCATCTTAGCTGCTGGATGTTCGATCTCCATCTCCTTCAGAATTGTGGCACCATCGTTCGTAATTACGACGTCCCCCATGGAGTCAACTAACATCTTGTCCATTCCCTTTGGACCCAATGTAGAGCGAACTGCATCTGCTACTGCCTTTGCAGCTGCGATGTTGTTACTCTGGGCTCCCTTGCCACTAGTCCTTGTTGTCCCCTCCTTGAGGATGAAAATTGGCTGCTGTCCATTGTACATTTCAATCTAGCTCCTATTATAGCGAGCGGGCCACCAGAGGGGAGGTCATAAGGCCTCCCAATCATGGAGTGCGGGGATATTGGGCACTACTATTCCTTTTGGCTGTCCAGCCATTGTTGGCCATAGTGCTGCCACTGTTCCATTGTCCATCCCTCTGGTATGCCGGAATCGGGAATGGGTGGGGAGCTGGTTTCATCGGGATTGGGGGGCGGTGTTGATGTGGTGGAAGATGGTCGTGAATCATCATCTAGCGGGACACTCTGGATGTCAGGTGGAGGCTGTTCGAACAGTTCTTGGGAGCCCCCGTACATCGAGTTGGCTATTTCGTCCGCTGAGGGAAGGGTGCCCTCGGCTGACTTTGCGCCATCCCATCCATCGACCGTCATCCTGTAATCCCCGAGAGAAGAGAATTCCTCCAGAGGCGCCCGGGCGTCCTTGAATATCCTGAAGGCTGCAAGTAAGACTGCGCACATTATTGCTACCCCCACTGCAATCAGGAGGTAGTTTGTCCCCCTCCATGCCAGATTCTCCACGTCGGGCCCCTCGGGAACCGGGTCAGGCTTGAACAGGGTGATGGTGGTGGTCTTCGAAGTTGTATCCAAGTCGCTAATGATTACGAGCGTGATGTTAAAGTCAACGGAGTTGGCGATTAGGGCTTCGAGATGCTCGTCTCGTAGTTCAAGGTGGATGGTGACGTTTCTACTCTCGCCAGCCTGTAAGACGAAGTCCCGATCCTCTTCGGCCACACGTGCGTCGTAAATCGTCCAGAGGTCCTCGAGCTCGACCTCGGTCCTGATTTGCTGGTCCAGTTCTGGGTGGGCGCTTCTAATTGGGAGAACGATGATGTAGTCATCGCCTGGTTCGTATATCTCAATCGCATTAGATGAAGAGGAGGGGGGGAGGACCAACAGGTACCCAACAGTACCAACATCGAATCTTGCTTCGCCCTCGCTGGAGACTCCTGATTCGGTACTTGTTGCCTGTAGTTTGATGATCCTGGCTCCGTCTACTCCTGCGTCGAAAGAGTAGCTCACACTGAGGTTGTAAGACGAACCCGCTGGAATGTATGGCGTTCTGAAACTAGTTCTGCCCTCGACCCTCGCAGTCACGTCGGATGGGAAATCAAGTTCCACATCGTACGCATCGTCTTGGTTTCCATTATTCCAAATCTCCCACTTCAGCGTTCTTGGATCCGTTCCGGCAGCAAAAACCTCGTCTGACAGATCTCTATCTGATACTGATACTAGGTATGTCTTCGGTACTGTGAGATAGAAATTAGACATGGACTGAAAGGACTGGTCCGACTGACTCGTGGCGATGATGGAAACTTGGTATGTCCCGTTTTCGACCCCCATGGGCATTGGCAGTATTAGTGACAGGGTTGTCTGGCCTCCGTTTGCTTCCAAGGTCACGGTATGGGAGCTGATGTCAGCGAGAAGCTTCCAGTTGGTGGTAACGACTCTGACATCGAAGGTCTCTTCCGTGTTGCCGTAATTGAACAGGAAGACCTGGACAATGTTCTGCTCACCATTGGCAGGGGCCATCATAGCGTTCCTGACCGGGGCGATTGCGAGTTCGTGATAAACTGGGACCTCGATGTAGACTTTGGACGAAGCTTGGAATGTGTTCGGCATCCTCGGGTTGGCCAAGAGATCGAGCTCGTATAGGCCCGGATCGAGGCCTTCGGGAATCGAGATCTCGGCGTTCAGGGTGATTTCCTCGACTGGGGTCAAATTCAGAACGGTAACTTCGGCCCCATCCGTGTCGTACCACTTGAGGTTGTCAGCAGCTGTTAGTCGGATATCGGGGAATATCCCCCCCATGTTCCATGAGGAATACTGGTTTCCGGTGTTCTTGAGATCCATGGTGATCATTGCCTTTCCACCTGGCATTATGGTAGCAGCAGGGTTGGCCAGAGTCTTTTGCTTCAGAGTCATCCTGTACGTCGATTGTACGCTTACAGGGAGCTCGACGTAGTACTTTATTCCTGAACCGTCTCCCGACTTATTCACTATCCCATCGTTAATCCAAGTGTACCAATTTAGGTCCTGAACGGGCGCCCCGTCGGGAATCGAGAGATTGAACCAGGTGTCGGTGTATGTCCTGGCCTTGACGACCCCGGACTTGACGAAATTATCATGATCGAAATTGGGATTGTTGGAGTCAATTCTCAAAGGATAGCTAGACATCCAAGACCAGTTGGAAACCTCGGTGTAGTACCAAAGGGTGGTGTCCACGTAACCCCTGTTGAAGATGTGGCAATGGAGGGAGGGGGGATCAGGGTCGGCCGCTTCGACGAGGATTGTATTTCCACCTTCAGATTCGGGGTCGTATTCCATGGTTCCTCCGAAATTGTCAGGGAAAGTACACCTTGCATCCAAGGTGTACTCCTCGCCCCTCTCGATAGCGAAAATGATGAATGAGTCCAAGTGAATTCCCTCGTCTGCAAAGGAAGAGTCGGACCTGAAGAGGAAAGAGGTGGTGAAGCCTTCGTTCTGATGCAAACCAGTCGCATTCCAGACTAGCCTTGTCCAATCCCCTTCTGTCGAAGAGAGGTTGATTGATGTGTAGTTCAGATATTCGGTGCTCCCTGCTGAGCCAGAATCTGTCTCCAGCATTATTGTGTCTCCATCGGCCATCTGGCCCCAAGCATCGGTAGCAATCTGCACGGAGTATAGGAGTGGGCTGTTTAGCTTGACCATGCAGAGGTTTGCGCCATGTATCGAGGAGACAGTGGAGTCGTATTCACCATAGCCGAGACCATGGCTGTAGCCATTGCCCCATACCCCATCTGAACACCCGTCCTGGCTGTTTATTCTCTGCCATGCCCATCGGAGCCTGTCAAATCTATTTGACGCATAGTTGTCATTGGCACCGGAAACCTTCCAATGCCACTCCCCGGTTGCACTGGAGACGTTCTCCATCCTCCAGGTCCCGGTGGGGAAATCGGTGTCAGCCTGGTAACCATCAGTGTATCCGGCAGCGTACCATGTTGGTACTCCGAAGGGAACGGCGGTGTTTGTGCAATACTTCCCTTCGAAAGCCTCATCGTTGCAGAATCCATTCTCCATTGGATCATACCAGAGGGCCACGGGTACATCGCGATCGAGTAGGTCGTTGGTGTCGTCCCCATCAATTCCGATTCCAGCGAAAACAGTTCCTCTGAATGTTACTCCCCCACTTAGCCAGCCATCATCAGAAAGTGTACTGTGAGCGATAGAGGGAGTCCAGATGAATGGGACCCTGACGGATTGCCCTGCTGCCAGTGTGATGTTGAATGTCCACTCCTGGATGATTATCCCGATAGGATGCCAAATCTCCAGTTTGGCATCAGCAGTAATCGGGGACGGGTCGACTCCACCTTGGAAGAAGGTAACATTGATCTGAATTGTTTCTGACTTTGTCATGTACTCCATAATCGAGGAGTCTGGCTGGACCCATGTCTTTGGAGAAAGAGTGTTATTTCCCACTTCTATTCCAGTAACCTCGAAATCTACCGGATTGTTCCTTGGGGAGACTAGGGCAGTTTCTTGGGGGTCCTCAGAAAAGTGCACCGGGGCACTCGAAAAGCCTACTGCGATTAGCAAGGAGGAGAGTAGTAGTGCGCGAAATGTTCCCATGAGCATCAAATTGCGAAAATCTCCCGTGTAAGAAGGTTGGGGAGTCAAGTTCCATAGGAGCACATGGCCCGTTGCTCCGGAAGCAGTATTGGAATGGCCGATACTGGTCCAGGACTAATGAAGGCCTTATGGTATCGGCAATGGGCGTGGAGCCGTGGTCGAACGTTCACTAATACTGAAAAGGCTGCTTCTGGTTCTAGTGGTGGTCGGACAGGTCACTCTGGCGCCCATTGTTCTGTTCTCCCTAACTTACCTCCCCGAAATTAACTACGAAGAAACCTCAATCGGAATCAGAACGAGCCTGATACATTGGGTAGTAATTGCTGGAGTTTCATATGGTATGATTTCCATCGTTTTGGCCCTAGTTGTGGGGGGTTTCAGGCCATTCTTCGTTGCCAATCAAGGAGGTCTGCTAGCATTCCTAAGACTCAGTTCCAGGAGGGGGGACCCCGAGTTAGTGGACAGAGCCAGATTGAGTCTACAAGCTAGCCCCTATGGCAGGATGGCTAGGCTTGTCAGTAACAAAACAAAGGATGGAGAACATGGCCTTATGGCCATCCATGGCGGGCTCCAACTGCTTGCCGTTCCCATGCAGGTAATTCTGATTGCCATTCCACTGGCGATTATGGAATGGGTCCCAGACTACATGGTAAAGTCAGGGAGGGCTTTCGACCTAGGAATGGCCGGCTACATCATCGCTCTTTGGATAGCAGTCAGAATCCATCCGATCATCTCGTGGCAACTTGTGGGAATAGCCGCCATGTTCAGGAATGTAGTATGGCGGGTCTCAAAATTATCTTGGATACTGCCAATCTTCCTCTACTGGCTAGTTGCAAGACTTGTGTTATTGATCTCTTTGGATTGGCTAGGGGTGAACTACGCCCAGTGGCACGAGATGCAGTTAGAGAGGGTGATCCTACAGGCCGTAGCCCCGGAGGCCGAGGTTCCTCCTACCGCCATTTTGGACTATATTGTGGCAATCTCTGTCCTCCCCATGGCCACTTTCACCACAATCTCTGTTCTAGGTGGTTCACAGGAGATGCCGGAATGGATGAATGGGCAGGAATACGTACTCGAGTCATTGAGGGGGGGGCAACTGAAGGAGAGTTTCGAAGAAGAGGGGGTCACTGAGGAAGCTTCGTTGGAA
>DASCSS010000011.1:0-10991 GCA_034399535.1 Candidatus Thalassarchaeaceae archaeon | reverse complement strand
AGGGATAGTCAGTGGAAGCGGGGAGATTCTGTCAATGGTAGTTGATGCTGCAGGTTCCGGCTACCAATCCACCGACAGCATCAACATCGGGGTCGCCAATGGAAGCGGGGCTTCGTTGTCTGCAAACCTGTTCAGCACGGGCATTGTCGACTCGACCACAATTGTAAATTCTGGTAACAACTACACGTCAACACCTACAATCGTCATCAGTGATTCTGGGGGTTCCGGAGCCCAAATTTCGGCTACTCTCGGCGCCTACTATGAATACGAAATTGACGTTAGTTCAGAATCCCATGGCGCAAACTGCCCTCGTGCAGGGCTCAAGATAGAGGCAGGACTCGACCTCAACAATAACAGGAATCTCGACTCTTCAGAGATAATGAACACCACTTATCTCTGCCATCAGGACAAACTCTGGCAGGCCACGACATTCATGGATCTGAATGGCAGCCTCTACGGTAGTGAACAGACGCTTGCGCACGGAGTCGTCCCATCCTCCTCATTTCAAGGAATAGTTTCGGCAGGGACACTCCCTGGTCAGCCCGTTCCAGCAGGGACCTCAGGGCACCTCCTCCTTCCAACTTCAAACGTCCCCCGAGACATATACATCAATGGCTATTTCCTCACCTTCAACCACTGGTACCACTTGGATAGCACTCCCTCCGGGGATGGGGACGGCGCATGGGTGGAATATCGTCTGAAATCCAACAATAGCTGGGGTAATTGGACATACGTGGAACCCCAAGGCGGGTATCCAAGCACTATGTCTTCCGATGCCCCTCTGCCCAATGGCGCAACCTCACCCACTCCCGTCTTCGCCTCTCCGACCCATAGTGGATGGGTCGAAAACAACTTCTCATTGTCGACTATCGATGGAATAGGCAATGCCGATAAGATTGATTTCAGATTCCAAATATGGACGCACCCGAACGCCACGACTGAGAGGCCGGGGTGGTTCTTGGACAACATAAGGATCAACAACGACGGCGTGAACGTCGGAGCGTGGCATCATGGATGCTACACCACAATTTCCATCTCGTGTACTTACTCTGCAAATGCCTATGGCGGTCTGGAACGTACGATTGATCTTTCTGGGACCAACTCTTCTTCTTCGATTGAACTAACAATGGAGTGGGATTTGGAAGGCTCCACCCTCGACAACGCTTGCGTCGAACTATCTCTAAATGGAAACACGTGGACAGATATCTCATCCACCACTAGCGACACCAGCACAGCTTGTGCAGCTAGATCAGGTGCCATACCTGGAACGGGTTACATGGCAGATAACGGCCAAACCTATACCGATCAGAGTGGAGATTTCCGTGAGGTCTCATTCGACATCCCATCGGGATTCCAAAACCAGTCTTCAGTGCACTTCAGAATAGTGGTCGACACCAGTGCCTTCACCAACTACGGCGGAAGCTACCCCTCAGACGCAAGGGAGGGGCTCACAGTAACCAAACTACGAGTTGTTGATGACGCAGGTAACGCCCTTTTCTCCGACGATATAACATCCTCCTCTACCATGTCTCATTCCGGACTCCCCGACCCAAACGGAAACCCCTCTCCAGACGACTGGACGTACTACACAATCCTCAGAGGCCCCCTCGCAACCTCTCATACCTTCGAAGACGCGACTTCGAATGCCCCCACAGTCAGTGACGCTCCCGGATGGACACGCTCCCAATCCGGCTCCTGTAGCAGCGATAGGTGTAAATTCACGCTAAACAAAGTCTCCCAGGGCTCGGGACCTCCCTCGGTGGCTTCTTTCCCGTATGCTTACGGAATCGGTTTCTCTGGCAATTATGATAATGGAATCAACGAGGCTAGACTAATCTCGCCCGTCTACGAAATCCCAATGAACGGCACCGCCCACCTCACATTTGACCACTGGTCCTGCGCCGAAGCCTCGTGGGATGGGGGCGCGGTATTCATCAAGGTCAACGGTGGCAATTGGCAGCATTTCGATCCCGGCTGGTACTCAAGTACCGCCTTCTCAGGCGCTGGGCACAATTTGGGTGGTATGGCCACCTTTTCAATGGACCACTGTACCGGAACTGGGACTTCAACCAGTCAGATGACCAATCTAATGGCCAATCTGGATTCTTACAAAGGAGACTCTCTGAGGTTCAAGTTCGCATTCGGCTCCGACGCAAGCGTCCAACGACCTGGATGGTTCATCGACAACGCCGGCGTACAGATTTCTAACTACGGCACTCCCGGTAGTTGGATTAGCCCGACAATTTCCATGGGGTCTCTTAGGGACTTCAACCATGGATTCGCGGACATTGAGGCCAATGTGAATGAGGGTGGTTGGATTCGAGGGTCCATCATCGAGTCGAGCACAGGAAACGCGATTTCCGGCTTCACCAACCTGTCTTTCCCTTTCAGCCTAGCTGGAATCGACTCCGAGCAGCACCCCTATGTTCGGCTAAAGGTCCTGATGGGATCCGACAATCCCGAGATTTCCCCACAACTGGGAGCGGTGCATATCGGTGCCAAAAGAATCCTTAGTGCTGGCTCAGGCTATAACGGATGGGAATTCAGCACTGGAGTCGAAGTCATCGATGGTCTGCTAAACGCCACCGTGATAACTGGAACAATTACTTCCGATTTCGTATTTTCATCAAGGCCCATCAGATCACTAACGCTTGGCGGGAATATCTCTAGCGGAGTTTCAGTCACCATCAGCGATCACATGGGTAACCCAGTGGGGACGATGACCAAAGGCAACAAGATCGAGTTTTCGAATGCAGTCTTTGGCTACGCCGTTTCAGTATCCCTCCCCACCAATGCATGGATAGACGTCATGCGGATTTCCCCCGCATTCTCCGACCCGGCATCCAATCCCTCCATAGACGTCCTAAACGACGGTACAGCAGAATGGTCTTTTCCAATTAGCGACCCCCTCTCCCAATTTGGTTACGGGCACGTCGGATGGCAGTCCCTGTTGACTCACTCAGGAGGAAACTCCAGGAGCGTCACCCTGAATCTGGATGGGACAACCGCTGGGACATTTAGCATCATGATTCCCTCTTCAGCAGCCGTGTCTTCGGGAATGATTTCTGTATACCCGGGTGACGGCGGCTTCGCCTCTCCTGTGACAATTTCGGTCGCCGGCGCAACGATATCCGGCGGGATCGACGAATCCCCGTTCCTGAGCGCCCTCAGCCCCGGGCAGTTATCTGGTATCAGCCTACTGAGCACCACACACACCGACTCGCAGAATTCTAGGGACTGGTTGGAAGTACCCGTGGAGGTTTCATCATCCTCGGCACAGACCATTTCCGTCTCAACTATTGGAATCGGATATCTGATTTTCGAGAACGTTTCCGGGCTAGGCCCAACCATTGCGACTTATCATGTCGCTCATTCTGACGATGACCCCCCGCCTGAAGAAATCTCCATACCACTGAGCATGACTTCTGACTATGGCTCGATATCCATCGATGGCTCATTGATTTACGACTATCTGTTCGTCAACCGTCCATTTTCGGTTCCCAACACGCTCTATCCCGATGGTCAGACAATCGAGGTCATCACTAGCCACCATCACCTGTATGACAACTCCAACATGGCCGAAATCACATTGACCGGAGAGGCTTCTGACGGCAAGACAACAATCGGATTCGAGGTACAGAACAGTGCGGACGAGCTCTGGGGGGACGGCACTTATCCAATTTCGTTCACCCAGACTTCTGGTAGCGGCGTCGTTCCACTCGACACAGCCGCTAGCTACATCGAAGAGGTACTCCACTCAGACGGGTACACAGACATTGTAGTCCACTGGATTTTCAACGTCGGATGGGGCTTAGATGACGTCGACAGCATTCTTTGGTCCGCGAGAGCAAATGACAACAACGGAGAAACGATTTGGCCATCATCCACGCAGAGTGGGCGGTCTGGGGCCAATGCCGTTGAAAATGACCTCCAAATCGACTTCTTCGAGGTCCGAGATGAAAGCAACCGACTAATCTCCAATATCTATGACACATTGCTCTACCCCTTCCCCATACTAGAGGGGGGTAATCTGAACATCAGTGGGACCGTTCGATTCCAAGACTCCGACAACGTCCGACCCCAATCTTCAGACTTCTCCGTGGCATTGAATCTCTCAGGTGCAATTTACCAATTGCAGAGTGGAGAGGGGGGCTCATTCTCGGGAGTCATTGCATCACCCTCGGGGGTCAGTGAAATGACACTGTCCCCGATTATGCTGAGCGTTGGCCCACCCGGATTCCAAGCCGATGACACTTCAGGGCAATTGACAGCCGTCGAGGTAGTTGTAGACACGAATCCGCCTGTGGCTGGACCCCTGGAGGTCCAAACACCAATCGGCCTCCAATTTGTGGATGGGATGGTAATCGATCCTACTATTCTATTCTCACCTTACGTCACCATTTCTGAAGAAGAGGCGAGAGGGGACTCGCTGACACTGAGGTATTGGAGAACTGGGATCGATGACCAAAATGAGGATGGAATTGCGGACGAGAACGAGTACCAGTCCCAACATAGGGATCTCAGTGTAGGACTTACCGGCCAGCAACAAATCCAATTCAGTGGCATCGACGTCTCCTCATTGGACAACGACTTGATTCACTTGTATCTCGAAGGCACCGATTGGGCCGGCCTTTCTTACCAGGACGGGGGAACAGGCGGAGGCCCCGGGGCTGAGAACTCATGGGCTTCAATAGTCGTGGCAGAGGACGTACCCGTGGACTTCGCGGGAGCCGGTCTGGGTACTGGCTCGGGAGCGAGCTCCACATTTGCACTGGACAGACAAACCCAAGACAGCATCGATTTCTATCTTCTTCCCAACAGGGAACATACGTTTTCCGTTAGGTTGGACGAGCCAAACGGATTCCACACGATAGATAATATCACCATCTTCCTCTGTGGGTACACCAGTGACCAAGGGATACTTTCCTACAGCCCATATTTGTCTACCCTTTGGGCCGACGAAGGTAGCATGGTTACCCCTGTCAGTGCCGCCACTGAGCAAATTACATCGACAGTAACCGAGCTAAGAGTAACGTTCACTCTGTCCTGGGATTATGAATTCGGGGAAGCCGACTTCGACTGCAAGCCCCGTGTCATAGTCGAGGACGGCCTGGATCAAATCGAGTCAGCCGTGCTAAGCTCCCTCGCATGGCGTCTAGACAATGTCCTATCCGCCGTTCCCGAATCAACTGTTGACCTGACCCCGCCCCTGGTCAGCTCCGATGGCACGAACCTCTACTTGGGCCAGGGGGATGAGTTCTCAGTTAACGGTGCTGTATACCACCAAGGTTCTGGTCAGAGGCTGTCGGATGCTACCGAGGGACTAACAGCCTCACTGTCGATAATCTATGGCAGTGGAACCTATGAGTCTTCTTCGCCAGTGGAGTCGAATGGCAACTTCACAATTTCTCTGAGGTTGCCTGACTTCCCACCGGTGGAACCTACAATGGCGATTACGACGTCCCTAGCCAACACACCAGGAAACTCGTACTCCATAGGGAACGCGGATGCCTCGATCACAGTAGATACCAAGTCTCCAACGGCACTCTTCAATCTGAACGACTTCCCCGACTCATCTCTGACAACCATTGAAACCAATACCATCGAAAGTGTCGATGTTACGATTACCATCATCGAGGAGATTGGAATGTTCGATGGCCCTCTCGAGGTGACATGGGAATACGTTAGGGACGGCCAACCCTTAGCTGGAACCCAGGACACGGGGGAACTTGCGTGGATTTCCACTCAAGGAGACAAGCATATCTACCAAGGAACGCTGGACTTCTCCCCTGCAGTATCGCAAATGCTGTTCGAGGAGGGGGACAAGATGTCCTTCTGGATCACATCGACCGATAAGGCCGCCAACACCGTCATTGGATTGGGTGGTCCGGATAATCCCAGAGTGCCATCTGTCCGGATTGTCGAGTTCCTCGGGCAATATACCCGTGAAGTAGTATCCCCAACCAAAAACCCATATGTGGGCGAGACACTCACAATTGTGTCATACTGGGAGAATCCTGGAAAACTAGAGGGGACACTTTCAGTTGGTCTCTACGAGCAAAAGTCGGACGGAAGCTGGCAACCCTCCATCTCCACCCTTCTCCAGGGCCCGGAGGAGATCTATTTGCCTCCCGGAAGCTCTAGCATCAAAGCCACATTCGAGTATCAGACATGGCAAGAAGGCCAACCTGTCTTGGTATTGGTGATAGGCGAAGACTTTGGGAATGAAAACTACCAGAATGTAGAGATTAGCGGTATCCAAGTCACTACTGCCGAATCAGTCGACGGCTCCGGCCAGGGCACGGTGTGGCTTGCCGGGGCCCTGATACTGGTGATTTCCTTGATGGGTGTCGCCTTCTATGTAATTAGAAGGGGTGGGGAGGACTACTACTACGAGGAAGATTGGGAAGAAGGCGAAGGTTAGGGATGGAATTTTCGAAATCCTTTCCTTTCGCCCCTGCACCAGCCATTACTAACTGCCTTCTTTATAGGCCATAGGCAAAACCTGCCTACGAGGAAGAGATTCCTCGTGATGGGATGCGCGTATGTCTGAGAAGCAGAGTGTGGATGAAATCAGAAATGAGCTTGAGGAACTAAGGGCATTGGTTAACACCTTGCTTACTATAATTATGGAAGAGGCTGATGGGGTTCAGTCTGGCTCCGCCCAGGCATTCCAACCCCTGCCGAAGCGCGGATACTCGATGTAGTCCGTGACAACCTTCCCCTATAGTTCAATAGAACTCGCAGTTTCGGGGCTCCATGGCAGTGAAGGGGACAAGTAATGAGACATGGTTGCTAGGTGGGGCCGTCATAGTGACGGTAGCTTTCCTAGTCGTAGCGCTCTTCAATCCGGGTGCATTTGATCCCGAACCAGACTGGGAAGTGTCTGATGGATGCTTGGGCGGCCTTCAGAGGAATGACGAAGGAGAACTGGTGCATGCGGAATCAAAAATTGCTAAGCACTATCATCCGAGTCTGCGAATAATCATGAACGGCCAGAATTTCCCGATTGATGCAAATACGGGTGTAGATCAGCCTGGCTGTCGTGAGGGGATGAGGTGGATACACGTGCACTCTGCTGCAGAAGGGACGGGGTTCACTACGTTGCACATTGAGACCCCTTCAGCGATGAACGTCCCTCTTGGGTCTTTCTTCGAGGTTTGGGGCATGGAGGGAGGGCCCACTCTGGATGGAGACCGGAATTTCGACATCAATAGAAATGGGGTTTCAGATTGGGAGGAGTACAACATCAGCATGACGGTCGACGGCGAGCCCAATGAGAAGTTCGAGAGTTTCATCATGGGGTACCCTGATCAGGATGGTGCTAAGATCGAGTTGACATTTACTTCGAAGTAACCCTCACTAGCCCTTGATTACAATCAGCGGCCTTAGTCTCGCCACTGGTCTAGCGAGGCCTGCTTTCTCGGTGAGACTAATCACATCATCCACGTCTTTGTAGGCATCAGGGGCCTCTTCTGAGAGGTACTTCTCATGAGTCTCGTATATTGCAACACCTTTCTCGGACAGCTCTCTTTTCACAGCAGCCCCGTCTATCTTCTTTCTGGCCTCTGTTCTTGACATGGCCCTTCCGGCACCGTGGCAAGATGAGCCGAACGCTCGATTGCTCCCGTTAGACGGACCGGCCATGACGTATGATGCAGTACCCATGTCCCCTGGAACAAGTACAGGTTGCCCGATTCCGGAGAAATCCCCAGAAAGCTCCTTGTTGTCCCCTCCGAATGCTCTGGTCGCACCCTTCCTGTGTACGCAGCATGTGCAGGAAGACCCATGAACTTCGTGTTCCTCAACACGTGCAATGTTGTGGCATACGTCGTACACGACCCCAACATCTACCTCTGTGCCCATATGGGCTTGGAGCGCCCTTCTCAGGTGTTGGGTTACACTGCTCCTATTCGCAAAGGCATAATTCCCCGCGGCCTTCATCGCATTGAAGTACGACTCCCCTTCCTTGGAGAAGAAGGGAGCGGAGGCCAGTTGAGGGTCAGCAATAGAGATCCCCCACTCCTCGGACCTCCATCTGCCATCCGACTTGCGGAACCTGCCTTCTAGGCTCTTGACGTGCTCTGAGCACACTTGGTAACCCAATCCTCTGGAACCTGTGTGGATCATCGCAGTCAGCCTCCCCTCTTCCAATCCAAAGCTCCTCGCAGCCCTCTGATCCAAAATCCTGTCAACGACTTGGATCTCAAGAAAGTGATTTCCCCTGCCTATTGAACCGAGAGCCGACAAACCCCTCCTCTTTGCTATCTCGGAGATGCTTCCCGAATCTCCCTCCAATCTCCCATTCATCTCCATTCTCTCAAGGTCTTCATCATGTCCTAGGCCAATATCGGCAGCAGCCTTTGCGCCCTCTGCCAGAATATCGTTGAGTTCGTTGGAAGAAAGGGTGTAACCACTCTTACCAGACTCCCCAGCGGGTACTCTGGCCTTCAGTCGGTTTCCGAATTCTTTATTGCCGCTTCCTGATTTTTTCCTAGTCAAGTGCCTCAAGTCCCCGATTCCAAGATCTATTGAGCAAAGTCGGACTCCACAATTGATATCGAACCCAACTCCTCCCGGTGAGATGACGCCACCGTTTTCTATGTCAGTTGCCACGACTCCCCCTATTGGGAAACCATATCCTTGATGGAAGTCCGCCATCCCCCAAGCATCACCTACAATGCCGGGCATCGAGGCAGTGTTGGTTAGTTGTTCCAAAGACTTGTCATCGCTCTTCATTAAATGCTCTTCATTTGCTACAATTACGGCATCCACCAACATCTCACCGCGCTTTTTGATTCGCATCAGAGACTCCCCGTCGTCTTCGATAATCCGTTTCCAGTCCTGCATCCTAGTTCCACTGGGAAACATTCTCCTTTCAACACACCGGGATAAATTCCCACATTGATTTCAAGACCAATGGGCCATAGGGGGGGCTGGAGAGGCACTGATTGACCTTTGGCGAGATCGAAATTCCGTTCTGGCACGAGTCCGGGCATTCCTGCAAGTCGTGCACGATCACAGGTGCTAGATTCTGGACTAGAGACGAAAATAGGACAACATGCGGGGACTCGTCCGAAGATCCATACACTTTCATCGGAAACCCCATTATTGCTGGTTTCCCGATGAAGGGAAAGAAGTTGAAAGACGAGATGAGGGAGTCTTTCTTGGCATTCTTCGAATCCCGAGGCCATACTAGAGTTGACCCATACCCAATCATTGCCAGGTGGAGGGACGACATTCACCTCACAATTGCTAGCATTGCCGATTTTCAACCTCATGTAACTAGTGGACTTGTTCCTCCTCCTGCTAACCCATTGAGTATTAGCCAGCCTTGCATCAGGTTAACTGATGTCGCAGCAGTGGGCCGTTCTGGAAGGCATCTTTCCACCTTCGAGATGATGGCACACCATGCATTCAACAAACCCGCAGATGGTTCAGTCGTCTATTGGATTGATCAGTGTGTTCGTTATTGTGATGAGATGCTCGTCGACTCATTTGGTATCGACCCCAAGGAGATAACCTACGTCGAGAATCCCTGGTCTGGCGGAGGAAACGCTGGACCCGCTCTAGAGGTAATAGTGGGGGGACTCGAGCTCGCCACACTTGTTTTCATGAACCTTGAGGAACACGCAGAAGGCGACACTGAAATCAAGGGTCTCAGATACAGGGAAATGGACTTACAGATCATTGATACCGGATACGGGCTAGAGAGGTTCTGCTGGGCTGCATCTGGAACTCCAACAATTTACGAGGCGATTTACCCAGAGACGGTCTCCTGGCTAAAGGAAATTAGTAATTTTGATTCAATTGCAGAGTCGCTGGGCGATTCAATAGACATCAACACCCTCCTCGGCGAGATTTCTCGGCTCGCCGGAATTCTCAATATTGACGTCGGAACAAATGCAGACTCCTTGTACGATGAACTAATCCAGAGAATCTCTGAATCAGGGATGAATATTTCAAAGTCTAAGCTAAAGGATATCACCGAACCCCTTTCGTCAATTTATGCCATCCCAGATCATCTGCATGCCCTTTGCAATATGTTGGGGGACGGCTTAGTTCCAAGTAACACGAAGGCAGGGTATCTCGCCCGGATGCTAGCACGCAGGGTGTGCCGAATGAAGGACGACTTGGGCATAGAAGTCAGTTTGGAGGAACTCGGCGAAAACCACATTAAATCCCATATTGAGATGTCCCGATTTTCCCAATCCAGAGAAGGTATCCTACAAATCCTCAGAATTGAGGAGGCCCGATATCACGAGATGCTTCGCAAAGGAACGGCTGCTGTGAATACAGCTTTACAATCCGTCAACAAGGCATCAGAATCGGTCGACGACGAGATTCTTTTCCGACTAGCCGAGGAGAGGGGCCTGAATCCTGAGATGGTGATTTCAATTGCGCACGGTCTTGGCTGGGACAAACTAGCAGTTAGGGTGGGTCTTTCTGCGGATATGGCTGCAAGGAATGCCCAGATGACTAAGGCCGCGTCAAAGCCCCAAGAAATGTCCAAACTCCTGCCAACAAGTCTCCATGAGACCAGAACTGAATACTATGACGACACATCAGCTACATTGTTCGAAGCAAGCGTCATCCATTGTCATGCACTCTCGGACGATGAGGTTGACGGAATGAATTTTTCTTCTGAGGTCCCAGATGTCCCTTCCCATGCCATAGCCCTCGATCGGACTCTTTTCTATCCAGAGGGCGGCGGTCAACTGGGCGACCAGGGAAAACTAGTCATTGATGGAAAAGACATCGCTGTTGTAGATACTAGGATGGAGGACGGTGTAATCATGCATCTTACAAAAGGGGGCATGGATGTCGGAAAACGGGTCAATGGCCACATCGACTGGAATAGGAGGAAGCAGTTGATGGACCATCACACTGCAATCCATATCGTTGGTGGTGCCGCTAGAGAGGTCTTGGGCTCACACATCTGGCAGGCGGGATCAAACAAAGGTGCCAAATATGCCCGATTGGACATCACT
>DASCSS010000010.1:0-66322 GCA_034399535.1 Candidatus Thalassarchaeaceae archaeon | reverse complement strand
ACACGAATGAGGATGGTGAAGAATCAATCATTCCTGCTGTTTGGCATGGTATTGACGAAGGAAATGTCGACCGAGTGTGGTTTCCTGACCACGACTGCTGCTCAGGTGTTATGGCCAGTGCAGATGATGAGATAGTCGTTGATGTAAGGGTTGCTGAAGGAATGGAGGTTGAGATTGGGGATATCATTTCGATAGGTTCCGGAGCCGGAAGCATGGATTACACCATTGTGGGGATTGGTCTCCATTCAAATCATCTGTACTTTGCCCAGAGTGGCTCATTATTTCCCTCCGAACCCGGAACATTTGCTACTGGATATTTGACTGCAGGGGGCCTTGAGAGGTTAGGAAACCTCAGTTCAGGTTCGGCCAATCTTCTACTCATCGACATAGTTGGGACCCCGGAATATGACTCACAGACTACCACTGAAGTCGAAGGTGAAGAACTCAGTTCAATTATCGGAAATATCGACTCCACCATGCAAGAAATCGATGATTCACCCTCATTGGTTTACAGTCGTTCAGGACTCGAATCTGTAGAATTGCTTCGTACCGATGCCGAAGGTGCGATGTCGATGTATGTTCCAGTTACTGCAATGATCGCAATAGTTGCTGGAATAACCATCTTCTTGAGCCTTCAGAGATTGGTACAATCTCAGGCTAGAGAGATTGCAATATTGCGAACACTTGGGATCCCACGAAATGCGATTATTCCGGGATACATCTTGATGCCCATCATCATAGGTTCGATAGGATGCTTATTTGGTACAATCCTTGGAGTATTTCTGGGCGCTCCAGCCATGCTGAGTATGTATGAAAGAATACTGGGGATTCCAATTATTGAACCTGCAGATGTCACGCCAATCCTACTGCAAATTTCTGGAATCGCGATGTTAATTGTTTTGTTTTCTGGGATTCTTCCAGCGATACAAGCCTCTAGACTACAACCTCTGGAAATCATGCGAGGCCAACACCAGATCAGGCTCTCGTCTCGAGGCCTACAGAAGTTAACTTCGAGATTACCTTCCACAGTAGGCCTAACTATCAGGTCCAGCATCAGAAAACCAACTAGACTAGCCTTCACATTCATTTCTGTCGGCCTGTCAATGCTAATCTTTGGCAGTATGACACTGATGCTTGGTACAATGGAAGATGCTGTAGTTGGCAATGTTGAGAATAACCAGAATTGGGACGCTCAAGTTGTTGTTCCCTTTGGAGGAGAGGAGGCAGTGAATGAATGGGCTGATGAGAGAGGTGCATCTCATGAGTCGATGCTAGTTTTCCCAGCTAACCCAGAGGGAGATATGAGGTACCTCTTGACCTATGGTTTGGATACGGTATCTACTAATGATAATTCCATGATAGTTTTAGATCTCAAAGAAGGTGCACTCCCTGTTGCTAATTCTGAAGTCACACAGGTACTGGTTGATGAGGGATTACAACACTTCCTCGACTGGCAAATTGGACAAACTCAGACGATTATGTTTGGCTCAACTTCGTTGGATATTGAGATAACCGGCATCACTCAAGGGGAAGTGTCGCGAACCGTATACTTCCATCGTCAAGATTTAGTACCCGTAGTGGGAATCGAAGCGACCTCTGTTTTGATTGATTTGCCGGAGGGAGTCGAAGTCGACAGTGAATTGGGTGAAATCTCACTCGGAGTTACTCAAAAAGAGGACTTAATCAAAGCCTTTGAGTCTATTCTAGAACAGCAAAAAGCAATGTTCCATTCAATTCTTGCGCTTGGAATAATCATTGCAATTGTTGTTTTATTCAATACTCTGATCATGAATCTTGCAGAACGAGACGTAGAGATTGCGACACTAAGAGTGCTTGGTGCTCCAATCAACAGAATAGGTGGGATGATGTTGGGCGAACATATCGCTATTGGTTTGATAGGCGGCATTCTCGCCACCATTTTCACCATATTTGGCACTCAAGCATTAATCTCTACATTTGTCCAATGGGCATTCTATCTCACTGTGAAGTCTGATTTCATGGTTGCAGCACAACTTGTCGGCATCGTTGTTCTCATCTCAGTATTTCTCACTCCATACGGAATGTGGAGAATCAGCAGGATGGATCTAGTCGAGAAAGTCAAAGACCTCTCTCAGTGAGCCCCCCCCGTGCGAGTCGTCACTTGGAACCTGAATGGGATTCGGGCCGCCCATCGAAAGGGGCTTGTTGAGTTCATTGAGCGTATCGATGCCGATGTCATGCTCTTCCAGGAAGTCCGAGCCCTGCCTGAGCAGATGCCGAAGGATTGGCCCCAGCCAGAGGGTTATGAGGTAATTTGGCACCCCGCACAAAAGAAGGGGTATTCGGGCGTAATGTCATGTTCCAGGATTGGGATGTCCGAGATCGGGAGGGGGATAGACACTGACCTCGATGAGTCTCGAGATCCAGAAGGCAGAGTCTTGGTGACCAAGCACGATAGCTTGAGTTGCATCAACATGTACCTGCCGAACGGTTCCTCCAGAGATGAGCGCCAGCAGTACAAGGATCAATGGCTCGAGGACATGCTCCTCTGGAGTCAGCAATTTGTCAAATCTCCAGATCCTGCCTTACTGTGTGGAGACCTGAACATTGCTCATACTGAGGATGACATTTGGGACCCAGTTGGGAATAAGCGCACATCGGGTTTCCTTGAGCACGAAAGAGAGTGGTTCGATCGAATGCTGGCAAGCGGTTGGCACGATTTGCTGCGAATCCACGTTGGCGCAATGAAAGGCCCCTATTCCTGGTGGTCGAACTTTCGTCGAGCTAGGGAGAGAGACAGAGGATGGAGGATAGATTACATTCTAGCAAATCCAATAGCTAGGTCCATGATGAAATCTGCAGAGGTAATGCGTGAGGGTGGTCTAGTTGTCTCCGACCACGCACCCGTGATTGTGGACATGGACTTCTGACCGCTCCCTACGGGAGCGGAAATTCCACAGAAGGGGGAAAACGAGACCTTTCAAGTGATGGAACACCGGCGAGCATGCATGGCCGAAGTCCTAGCGGGTAGGTTGGAGACCCTCCTCCCCGGAGGAAAAGGAGTTTGGATTCCTATGGACCATGGTGCATCAGAATTCCCCGTCCGAGGGTTGGAAGATGTCAATATCGCTGTGGACGCAGCGATAGAAGGTGGTGCCGATGCCATAGTTCTGCATAAGGGGGCAGTTACCCACCACGTGGCAAGGACTGGTTGGGGACGATTCGTGTGTCACGTATCTGTCTCAACCATCCATGGAGGTCCCCGAATTCAGGACAAGGTTCTCGTTGCGAGCGCTTCGGAGTGCTTAGCAAGAGGGGCTTTGGGGGTTTCTGCGCAAGTCAATCTTGGGGATGCCGCAGAGCCTGAAATGATTGAGCGATTCTCTAGAATAACCTCCGAGTCTCACGAGCATGGCATTCCTGTTTTGGGGATGTTTTACCCCCGGGGGGAAAACCTCTCAACTGATCCCTCTGACTCTACAATGGGAATCGCCCATGCTGCACGCCTCGCGTGGGAGCTGGGGTGCAACGTGGTCAAGGTTCCTTGGACTGGTTCCGAGGACTCCTTCCGACTCGTCTCTTCTGCGGTTCCAATTCCTGTATTGGTTTCTGGCGGGCCGAAGAATGAACCCTTCCCTACTCTACTAGAAATGGTCGAGAGCTCAATCATTGCCGGGGGCTCCGGTGTTTGTATTGGACGGCATGTTTTCGGAACTGAAGACCCGGTCTCTCATGTCAGGGCACTTAGGGCAATCGTTCATGATGGCGCCACTGCGTCCGAAGCCTGTCGGTATCTGGAGTGAAACATGGAGGTTTGGTTGAACTCAGAGAACGGCAATACTGCCGTAGATACGTATGTCGATCGGATATGGACGGGCAAGGCTCCGGATGTTGCCGTAGTTGATATGGGAGATCATAGGAGTCAGGACGAGGCCATTTCAATGATGGGAATGGTTCCATGGGTATTGGCCAAGTGCTCGGATTGGCGAATGATCCCATTGGAAAACCTCGTGGCTTCATCAAGGGACTCCGGAACTAGGATTGCAGTCGAAGTGAATGCAGAGATGGATCTCAACGGGGCGGCCTTTGCACTTGAATTCGGAGCTGATGCCATTTTGGTTGGAGAAGATTTGCTTGAAGCTGCAACAACGATTGCGGGCGACAAGAACCCAATATCCGGGACTGATAAGCAGATGTCAGACTATTCTGAGGTCGCGCAAATATCCTCAGTAGTTAACGGAGGAATTGGTGAGCGAGTCTGCATCGATCTTACTCGACGATTGGAGAAAGGACAAGGAATGGCAATTGGCTCAATCGCAGGGATGCTTTGCATCATACACGGCGAGACAGTCCCATCCGAATTTGTTCCAACTAGGCCTTTCAGAGTGAATGCAGGAGCCATCCATTCCTATGTGTTGATGGCCGATGGGAAAACAAAGTACCTCCACGAGCTTTCTTCCGGGGACGAAGTTGCAATACTCTCATGTTCGGGTATCGAGGGAAGCGCGATAATTGGGCGTTTGAAGATAGAGGTCCGACCACTTCTACTGGTCAGATTCCAAGGTGACATAGATGAAGGCCAGACAACCGTGCAGCATGCCGAAACAGTTCGATTTGTCACACCTGATGGCAGCCATTTATCGGTGACTGAGGCAAATTCGGGAGATGAAATATCAGTTTTCAGGGATAATCGAGCAAGACACATCGGACTCCCAATTGACGGGAGGATGTCCGAAAAATGACGATTCTAGGTTATGGGAGGGCGAATGGCGCAATCTCCATCCTACATGCGTTGGGATTGGGCAAGGGCTGTTCAGTTGGTTTGGAAATTGGCACAAAGGCCTCTATTGTTGAAGGAGAGCCATCAGAGGTCCCAGATGATAAGCATGGCCTTTTAGAAGCGGTGTTATCAACCTGGATTTCCGAGGGATTCCCTCCTCCGAAAAATTTCTTTTGGGAAGTAGAAAGCGAGATTCCCATAGGCCAGGGACTCAAGTCAAGCTCAGCGTTATCCTGTGCAGCAATGAGAGCATTGAACAATTTCGCATGGACCGGGCTATCAGATTTCGAGATTGCAGATTTAGCAGTCCAAGCACAGAGGGTAGCAAATTGCACTGTGACGGGTAGCTTGGATGATGTATGGGCCTCACTTAGTCATGGATGGAAACTAGTTGACCCAGAAAAGACAGCCACGGAATCGATATTGCTAGAAGGGGAAATGGATTTGGGGATGGCAGTTCTGATAGGGCTACGTGGAAGGAGAGATTTGGAAGTATCCCGAGCTGCATTCTTAGCCCAATCTCAACTCTTTGAAAGGGCCATGGCTTCCATAATCAACGGCTCCCCACTAGAAGCACTTTCTGTAAATGGAATGGCAGTTTCTGCTGCTACAGATGACTTCAAAGGTCTTAGGATTAGCAACTTGTCCATTGCATCGGGAGCAATCGCCGCTGGAGTAAGTGGTTCGGGTCCCGCGATTGCATTAGTATGCTATGAGGCTGACAGGGAAGCTTTGCACGCAGTCCTTTCAGATATGGAAATGGATGTGATAATTACCCACTTCTCTGCTCCTGAATCTGTTATTGAGGAGGCCTACTAATGGGGATGAACCTGGGTGACAACCTCAAGGTCACAATATTCGGTGAGAGTCATGGGAATTGTGTGGGTGCCCTCGTGGAAGGAATCCCACCAGGGACCCCAATTGATTCACAGGCCCTAGCCAGGGACCTTTCTTTGAGGAAGCCAGGAAGGCGGGGACTTTCATCTCGCTCCGAGCTCGATGATTGTGAGATACTATCTGGAATGCACGAGGGAAAGGCCACTGGTTGGCCAATCCTGTTGCTATCCAGGAATAACGATGCCAAATCTTCCGATTACTCGTTTCTCCCAGACCATCCTCGTCCTGGACATGCAGACATGGTGGAGATGATTCGTTCCGAAGGACATAATGATCCCCGAGGCGGAGGCTCCCAATCAGCGAGACTCACACTTGGCTTGGTTGCAGCAGGTAGTCAAGCACGTGCCCTACTTGACAAATCTGGATGGACCTGCAGGGCTCACTTGCATAGCGTTGGGAATATCTCCGCCCGACCTCTCATGGAATTGGGCGAAAATTCTACAGCGGCATTCGAATCTGACATGATAAGGCTAAATTGCCTCGATCCAGAAGCCGCATCAGCAATGTCGGAACATATCGATTCTGTTAGGAAGGACAAAGACACCATAGGTTCGTCCGTCGAGCTCCTGATTCAGGGTCTCCCAATTGGCGTTGGCGAGCCTTGGTTCGATGGAATTGAGCCATCTCTAGCTAGGGGATTAATGTCTATTCCAGGTGCTAGGGCGGTTGAATTTTCACATGGGGCGGCTTCATCCCTGATGCGTGGCTCTGAGCATAATGACATGTGGTTGCCCAGCCCCGATTCACCAACTTTGGAAGGCTCAGAATCCGGCTCTGCCGATGGGTCCCTAGGAGGGAGGTCAACCGGAGCTCCTATACGTGTTTTAATCCACTTTAAACCTCCCAGTAGCCTTCCAAGGGAGCAATTGACTTTGCATCTGCCCAGTAATGAGATTCGCTCCCTAAAGGTAGGAGGCCGACATGACCCAGTGATAGGCCCACGCGCAGCACCGGTAGTCGAAGCAGTAGCTATGCTGGTGATTTGTGATCTGGGGCTGATGGGGGGCTTCCTTGGAGATCAAGCCTGACGCTCAATGTACTGCTGGATGCGCAATGGCAGGTTAATTGCAAACATCGAAGCAATGATGATGAAAACCAGGATTGTTCCCAGGGCTACACCGTAGACGCTAGTCAACTCCACACTTTCTTTGAGCCTGTTCGCAGCCACAGGATCGAGAATGCCCACGAAAGCAGGAATAATCAGATTGATGAAAAGCGTCAGCAAGGCAACGAAGCCAGCAATTGCGGGGGTGATCCCTAGAGCACGGCTATACCTGCGAGAAATCGCGTTCACGTTCATCACGTAGACCTCGCCAGTCCTGATTGACGTATCGAGCATCGAGAACCTGATTATCCCGCTGGAAATCTCAACGTACATCACCAGAAGGACTGCGTAGATGATTAGAAGTAGCTTCTGGACGGTCTCGTCTTCTGGAAGGAAGCTCAAGCCATACTCTACCTTACTGCCAGCGAATCTGACCGTCACCAAAATCAATGCAATGTAGGAAGCCAATAGTGCACGCTGATCTCTCTGTGAGACTCCAAAGAAACCCCCGAAAAGCCCAATCAGCATAAGCCCCCAGTGTACAATTACTCCGAGAACCCCCATTCCAATGAAATTTGAGATCGAGAACCATGCTGTTCCTGACACCGGGGTGAGCATGAACGTAAGGAAAACCAAGGCTAGCAGAGTCGCTGAAGACCAGATTTGCAGTGAGACGACCATCCTGTCTGGTGGTAGGAACTTGCGAGTGGATAATACCGGTCCCCCGAAAATCGTCTCAATCCATCCAGGAATCTCCACTTCCGGGACTGCATCGTCAGGTATTGCAGAGTCCCTCTTTAGGGTACCAGCAGCTCTTTTCCTACTGGGTGCCGATGATCTGACAACTTTCCCATCGTACAGGTGAGACGTATCTACCGGACCCTTGCCACTTTCTTCAGCCATCACTTCACCTCAGAAACCCCTTGCCCCGGTCAAGGCCGTGAACAGCAACATGTCAGGCTCCCAGTCCATCACATATGCCCCCAGACCTCTGAGCTCAGTCATCAGGATATCCCTCTCAGTCTTCAGCACTTCATATCCAGTTCTGTCTATTCTCCTTGCATCGAATTCGAATTCAAGACTGCTAGGGGAGAGCACTGTCACCTCGAAATTCCTGGCTCTCAGGTCCCTAACTGCCTCTATTATTGTGGGGTCATCCTCTAGTGGTGAGAGGATGATGATTGGACTCCCTCGGTGAATATGTGGCATAATTCTGTTTGTCACTATCTTTAGGGGAGTATTGCCCTTTGCCATTGCACCAGCAAGCTTTGTTAGAATAATGTACAACTGCTTCTTGCCGGTGTCCCTATCCACTGAGACAATTTCATCGCCATATACGACAAGGCCAACAGAATCCCTTCTAGAGAGAAAGTATTGGGTAAGGCTTGCCGCTGCTCTGGTGCTATAAACCAAAGAGTTTCGACTTACAGGGCCCGTCTCGCTAACGGCTCTGCTATCAACGATCAGAATTACGTCACTAACTGCGTCCCTCTCGTATTCGTTTACCATCATCTTGCCATCTTGCCTGGCAGTAGCATTCCAGTTTACCTTCTTCATGGGGTCGCCTGGGATATACTCTCTCAGGTTGTAGAAGTTGGACCCCTCTCCAGGGTTCCTGATGTTCACCGCACCGGTGAAAATCTTTGGGACCCTGCTCTTTATCATCGCATCCTTGATGTCTTCCATCTTTGGGAAAACTAGGAAATCATCGTAGAGTAGGATCTCCTTCTCATTATGGAATAGGCCCAGCTCATCCTGCACCCTTATGCACACGGGGCCGATGGTGTAGAATCCCCTTAGCGGAGTCTCGATGGTGTAGGAAATCTCCGTCTCCCTCTTTGGGCCAATCTCCATGAGAACGTAATTTGCGCCCTTCTTTATCCTCATTACTTCGGGGACGCGGTCCCGGAGTTCCAGTACCTTGGCAACTCCAGACCGATTCTGAATCCTCAGGGTCACGTCAATCTCGCCATCCTCGAAAACGCGGGAGGAAGAGGTCTTCCGCATCGCAACAATACTTTGGAGTTGGTTTCCCTCGTCCATTACGGCGTCCTCCATTCTTCTTCCGGTTGAGGCTACATCGCCATGAGCAGCTCTCAGGGCCGCCCAAGTCAGAAATGATAGAAGAACGACTGCAACAGTCACGAGTTGCTGATTGCGTAGAACTAGGCCCAGCAGATACATCGCAATTGACAGGGACGCGAACATCGCTGACTTACGGCTCCAAGCCATTGCTTTCTACCTCGCATTGGTCAGACAGTCGGAACGTTTGCGGCATTCTTCCCATGTAGGATGTCTCTGACCACTTCTCCGTTTTCTAGACCTTTGATTTGATGCTCGGGCTTGAGTATTAATCTGTGTGCAACGGCCAGTTCGGCTACTGATTTCACATCGTCAGGGGTTACGAAGTCCCTTCCTCTCATTGCTGCTACGGCTCTACTCGTCTTTAGCAGAGCCTGAGAACCACGAGGGGAGGAACCTACCAGAACACGAGGGTCTTCCCTCGTTCTGGCCACTATGTCAACCATGTACTCTCTGACGGACCTGTCTACATACACTTCTTCACAGGACTGCTGCATCTTCACGACAATGCTAGGATCGGTTACCTTGTTGACCTCGACCTCGTCCTTCTTCCGATCTATCCTTCTCTGTAGGATCTCGTTCTCATCCGCCCTATCCGGGTATCCGACCATCATCTTCATCATGAACCTGTCAAGTTGTGCTTCGGGAAGGGGATATGTCCCCTCTTGTTCAACCGGGTTCTGCGTGGCCATAGTTAGGAACGGAGCAGGAAGTTTGTGTGTCACTACTCCAATAGTAACTTGCTTTTCCTGCATGGCCTCCAGAAGTGCAGCTTGGGTCTTTGGAGGCGCCCTGTTGATCTCGTCAGAAAGAAGTAAGTTACAGAAAATCGGTCCAGGTTTGAAGCTGAACTCTCCCTTCTTTGCATCGTAGATGTTCGTCCCAGTGATATCTGCGGGCAGCAGATCGGGGGTGAATTGGACACGCTTGAAATCGCAACCAAGAGCATCTGCGAAAGTATTTGTCATTAGCGTCTTTGCAAGACCAGGGAAATCCTCAAAGAGAAGGTTTCCGTTGGACAGAATGTCCACCATTACGTTGTCAATCACGTGTTCCTTTCCGATGATTACCTTCTGGACTTCAGTGCTAATTGCCTGGCCCATTGCTCCCGTTGCCGTTAGGACTTCGTCAATCTTGCCCGAACCCCGCGCCGCCTCAGCCTTCTTTGCTAAGGCCGCATTATGTCCACCCTGACCGGGTGATGGCATCCCTCCTGCTGGTATTGTTTCACTCATCTTTTCCACTCTCCATTTGTCAGTTATTCTTTCCCCATCGCCTAATGGCTTGCATCAACTTGCGCAACTCTTGGGGTGAGTACGAGCGGCTTTGGCTATAAGCCAATTCCACAAGGCGGGGATCGCCGATCATCGCCTGAACTTCGGGAGGGAGCATTCCAGCCATCTCATCCCGCGTTAAATCATGGTGAATCCTGACCTTTGTCATTAGGGCCCTACGAACTCTGTTCCTGTATTCCCCGGGATTCAACTTATTCGGCCGTTGATTGAATTTTGTCAGATCGAAAACGTGCCTCCAGTTCTCTTTCTCCGGAACCACCATCATTGCCACAAGTAGCAGTAGTCCAACGTTCAGGACTACAAGCCATTTCAGAAACTGATTTGAAGTTAGTAGTACAACTGTTCCCATTGTCTCAACGAACGGTGCAGAAATGAGGCCCGTGATGTGCCTGCTTTCGTCAAATACAACTTGGAAGTTACTCTTGTCGTTCTTTATCTGGGCCGAGAGATTTGCATTATCGAACTCCATCATGTCATGAACTAATATCTTGAAGAATCTTTCGTTTCCAGCCCATTCGTTGTTGTTCAGGATCTCCTTCGTCCAGCAGTTATTCAGAGTGTATCCAGCGACAGACTGACAATCGCTATTGAGTCCCTTCTCTAATGCAATACTCTGATCCCATAGCATATTGGAGAACGCTTCTTCATCAGCGACGAAAACAATACTTCCCGTAACCTCCAGCTCCCCTACGCCCGAAGAAAAGGCCCCGCGCCCTTCGTTTGGAAGCTCGTCGAAGACAGTAATCCCTGGATAGTCAAATCTCATGATTAGCCTGAGGTCGCCAGGTGCGGGATTCTCTAGATTGGTTGGGTCTTGGTCATTTGCAACGTCAATGAATGCAGACGATGAGGCTTTGCCCAATGTCATTATCTCTCTGTGGTCGGGATGAGTTGCATCTTTCAACAGAGGTTCAAATTTCAGAGCTGTCGGCGCTCTGAACATTACTGGTAACCTACAATCATTGAGGCCATCCGGATTTTCTATTTGGAAAGTCGAGCAACCTTGCATCAGCGCCCCAGGTGACATTTGGTCGACGTCTTGTCCCACTGAAGCAGCCGTCCACACATTCTTCCATGAGATTGAATTTTCTTGATCATTGACAACGAAATGTTGCTTCTCATCCAGCATTGGTGAGTTGAAGTATCTGACCCCAAACAATACAGCAAGCCTGTTTGCATTGGTGTTGTCGGCTGCAACTATCACCTTGCCCCCTTTCTCCGTAACGAATTTGTATATTTCTTGTGCCTCTGTGTCGTCAATTGGCTTCTCTGGGCCAATAACTGCCAACAACGTCCTATGGGGGTCCTTCCAGTCATTAACTAGCATTGGAGTTGACATTGTATTGGCGACATAGTACCCCTCGTCATAATCGAATGAGTCCCTCATCTTATTGACTTGGTAGTCCTCTCCAGTCTCATATGCCGAATAAGCGGTATCCTTTCCAACTACGAAGAACATGGGCATAATGAGAAGCAATATCGAAGTCCCAATTAATGAAAGCGTAATGTTCCTGTTGAATCGGCTTTCGAAATCAGACTCTTCAGGCATGTCTTCACCCTATCCAATTCATTGGGCCTACGGCCCAAACAATATCGCTGCGACAATTGCTTCACGATTATATGTTCCTGAGCATAGTGCGCATCGTGGTTTTCCAAAATCTTGGTTGTTCAACTCCAATATTTTTTTCTGGGCGAAAAAACTGCAGATGCGATTACCATTGTTAACATGGTTGCAAACCCACCCGGGCTAGGGAGATTCGACTTGACCGATTCCACTGGGTCATCATTCTGATTGGACGATCCATCATCCTCTGCCTCTTTTTGAGGAGGTTCCACTGAGACCCTAGCCTCATCACTCACTACGACGCTCCCCCCCGTGTTCATTGCTCCGTTAGAAGACACTGTCACCGTAATATCGCAATGTCGTCGAGGATGACTCTCAGAAGCTGTTGCCCTCAAATCAGCCTCGGCAGTGTTTCCCGGTGCAATGCTTCCTACCATCAAGCCGTCCAAACCATTGTCGGTCGTGAGAAGGGGGCAGTCATCAGTTATCTGTACGTCTCCAACCTTATCCTGCACATTCCCTGTGTTAGTTACCATTACCCTGAGGATTGTGTCGGAGCCAGCATTCATCGGCCCCACAGGATCCGAAACTTCTATTCTCATGTCGTAGATGGTCGGGATGAGGAGGTCCCCCTCCTTCTTTTGCTGCGGGTTCAAGGGATCAGGGACGCCCTGTCTAGCCGTCACAGTCGCAGTAATCGAGAATGCCTCAGTTTTCCTAGCTTCGAAGTCGAAAACATCAATCCCTGAGATTTCTAGTTCAAAAGACTCGTTAGAACCCGCGGGAACAGTCTCTCCTTCCGGTCCGTCAGCCTCTCCTCCGAATGGGATTTCATATGCAAACTCAACTGTGATCTCGACGAATCCAGAATTATCTACGAAGAACTCCACCTTTACCTTTCCATCTTTGGAAATCTCAAATGGATTTGATGCATCTTCATTGGGATACTCAATACCCAATTCCCAAGCATCAATTTCCTGTCCAAGTGAAATAGTTGATGGGATTATAATGGACAGCACGACCAGTCTAATGACTAGGGAATTTACTTTCCGAACCACTACCTCACCAGTAGACCCCTGCAAGCACGCCTCGTTAAGACCTTCACCATCTTTCGTCTATACGAAGGGGAGAACCATGTGTTCTGGACGGGCTTCACGGACTTCCTGACCGATTCTGCGAGTTCATCTATTGACTCCCCACCTTTCCAGTCTGAAATTGCAGCCTCAGCCGCTTGTGTGTGAATCCCAGGTACTGACTCCAGACCAGTTGTGGCCACCCTTAGGGCCGATGGAATTCCATCCCCATCGCTCTTCCATAGAACAGCAACCCCTGCTTCCGGGAAGTCCCAAGACTCTCTCTGCCTCAGTTTCTGATAGTCCCCATCCCATTCCCCGGAATCATCTGGAAGGGTAACGTGAGTAACAAGCTCGTCGTTTCCTAGGACATTCCTAGTCATCCCATCTAGCTCGAAGAAATCTTCCAGGGGCAATGAACGAGTTCCAGAGGGTGAGGCAAGGTGAATTGTGGCATCCAGACACAATAGAACTGGAGCCAGATCTGCCTGATACGTCGCTACACAAAGAGTGTTTTGATTTGGAATGACCCTGCAATCAGCTTCTGTGCCACAGTCGCATTTGTGGCACCAATCTATCGACTCCCTCCAGGTTTCTGATTGGTTGAACCAATAACATCTTGTGTCCAGGCAAATGTTTCCCCCGACAGTACCAGAACGTCTGATCATAACACTTGCTATGGAGTCAGCAGCCTTGGCTAGAACACTGTGAGTATTCTCTGAGCTGGCCAAATCGTGTATCCTTACCATTGCCCCTATGTGGGTTCCGGAGAGCTTATGCAATTCATTGATTGCAGCAAGAGAAATAACATGCTTCTTGACATTGATGTGCCATTTGTAATTCGGCAGAAGGTCAGTCCCACCTGCTATCCAGTCGAACTCATTTCCAGAGTCAGACAGTTCCGAAGCCTTAGTCATGGCTTCTTCCAGAGTAGTAGGCGAATAAACTTGGAAAGGTGGCATCTTCATCTGGCACTACCCCCTTCCCTCCTTTCTTGGTGCTTCCATGCCCTGCCTGCAAGTCGGGTGGATTCTAGGTACTCCTCATCGGGGGTGACACTTACCGACCAACGAGGATCAACCTCGTCCGGAGGGACTTCTGGGTCGAGGCCAAACAGTGCTCCGTTGTGATATGATCCTCTACTTTCGTCTAGCCTTCTGCGCCTGTCCCTTTCTGAGTGTTCTGAAGCCCTCTCCTCAAGCCTTTCTTGTAATTCGGAGTATTCCAACAGCGGCGGTTCTAGTTCGAGAGGATCCCCCAAGCCCATTTCCCTGCACTTCTTCTCAATCTCTTTGTGAAGCCTATCCGGGGTTATCGGTAATTCAGAGGTCCTCACCCCGATTGCATCGTACACAGCGTTACAAACTGCTGGCAGAATTGGTAGAAGGGGCCCCTCACCCGCCTCTTTAGCACCAAACGGGCCCTCCGGATCGTTTGACTCCACAATAATTGGAATCACTTCCGGCATTTCGTGAATGCTGGGAATTTTGTAATCCAATAGGTCCGGATTCAACAGATGTCCACTTCGTCCGTACCTCATTTCTTCTGACAGCACTTGTCCCATCCCCATGTGACAAGAACCAATGATCTGGCCCTTGACAGAGAGGGGGTTTAGCGCCTTACCACAATCATGAGCTGCCCAGACCCTATCAACTTGAGTTCTTCCAGTCTCGATGTCAACAGACACCTCAGCCACGTATGCAGAGAATGAATATGCGGGAGCCAATCCAGCCGCAGCTCCTTTGTGAGTTCTGCCCATTGGGGGTGTCCTATATGATCCGGAAGAGACTAGTGCCCCCCTGTCTTCTTGTGCTTTATGCAGGGCTTCAAGATATGACACTCCTACTGCAGGGTCACCCTTCTTGAAAATTCGACGATCCCCGATAACTAGGGCTTCTTTGTTCGCACCAGTTATCTCTGCGGTCGCTTCTAACAACTCATTGCGAATCTCCATTGCAGCGGAAATTGCCGCGTTTGCATTCATGAAAGTAACTCGTGAGGAATATGAACCTAAGTCAACCGGAGAGGTATCGGAGTCTCTGGATTTGACCCTTGTCATGTCAAGTGGGAGGCCTAGAACTTCAGCAACCGATTGGGCTATTACTGTATCAGATCCCTGCCCAATGTCTGCAGCACCAGTATGAATTGTCACCCCTCCGTCCATGTCAATCTTGAGATGGACTGTTGCATGGGGGAATTTGTTTGGGTCCCAATGAATTGGGAGGCCACTCCCTGAGATGAAGAAGCCACAACCGACCCCTATTCCCTTCCCTAGAGGCATTTTTCTGAATTTCCCCTCCCATCCACTAGCTTCCTTTACTCTCTCTAGGCACTCCCTCATACCTATGCTAGTGACCCTAAATCCAGTAATTGTAGCCGAATGCGGAGGTAGAAGATTAGCTAGCCGGAACGTAATTGGATCTACGGAGAGCTTCTCTGATAAATCATCTAAACCAACCTCTACAGCACATCTCGAGTTTACTGCACCATGCCCCCTCATTGCGCCACTAGCTGGTTTGTTGGTCCACACCCTTGCCCCTGTGTAATGGAAAGCCCCAATTTCGTACGGAGCAGTGTGGAGGACGCCATTGTAGTATGTGGTCACATGTCCGAATGAAGCAAATGCTCCCCCATCAATCAGTGCATCGGTTTCTATCCCACATATCCTTCCCTCCGAATCGGAATGCAGGTTCATTTCGATATGGGATGGGTGACGGCCTCTGTTGACCCAGAAAACTTCCTCTCGATCGAAGGTAATCCTGACGGGTCTACCCGATTTCCTAGCTAGAATAGCAGCACACATTTCATGAGGAAACGGGTCCGATTTCCCTCCAAATCCCCCTCCTACGAAAGTTCTGTGAACATTGATTTGATGCATGGGAATTTCCAGCACGTCCGCCAGCGCCCTGTGGACGTAATGTGGGACTTGTTGAGGAGTATAGAGAGTCAGCCTCCCAGTTGGATCCCAGTGTGCTACAACTGCATGAGGTTCAGTAAATCCGTGATTGACTCCGGAAAAATACCAATCCCCTTTGTGGCTCGCGATCGCTGAATCGGACATTCCTTTCACATCGCCAAACTCTTGGAAAACCCTCTTCTGAATATTTGACTCTCCTATGTGATAATCTCCCCGATCATGGATTGGATTCTCACTGTCTTCCAAACCATCTCTCATGTCGTGGATCGGGTCGAGAATTTCATATTCGACCTCTATCAGCCTCTCAGCCTCTCTGGCGGTAGCCTCGTCTTCAGCGGCGACGCAAGCAACTAAGTCTCCCGCATGTCTTACCTTGTCGACGGCCATTGCATGCTCATCTTTTGTTACTGGCAACACTCCGAATTTGGTAGCAGCATCTTGGCCAGTAGCCACTGCGACTACGCCTGGTAATTCCAGTGCCTTTGTACAATCAACGGAGAGAACTCTGGCATAATGATGGGGAGAGCGAACAATTCGACCGATCAGCTCTCCGGCGATTCGCACATCGTCCCCGTAGTGTGCCTGACCGGTTACCTTCCATTTTCCGTCGACCAATGATGTTGGTTTGCCTATTACTTGCCCAGTTACCAACTCATCGTGACGATGTGGCCCCCATGGTTGCGCCAACCCCCCTC
Organism: Candidatus Thalassarchaeaceae archaeon; assembly: GCA_034399535.1. Classification (GTDB taxonomy): domain Archaea; phylum Thermoplasmatota; class Poseidoniia; order Poseidoniales; family Thalassarchaeaceae; genus UBA36. The sequence continues at coordinate 49,995 of DASCSS010000010.1, read as the reverse complement.
CTTCGGATTCCGGAATCATTTTGGGGTCGAATTTTTTTGAGAATCTATCACTTCCACCAGAACCAGGTTTTGAGAATGGCAATTTCCCTGGTTGCTGCCTATACCCAACCATCTCTTCTTCTTCTGACGACATTATGTATCTCCTTCAAAACCAGGGTGAGGGTCACTCTTCGGTGCTGTGGAGTCCACTATGTTGGTCCCCGAAACCAGAATTTCTGATGCCGCTCTAACCGAATCTACGATTTGTTGAAACCCAGTGCACCGGCACAAATTTCCCTCTATTGCAGATTTTATTTCCTTGTCTGTAGGCGCTTGATTCTCTTCAAGGAGTGAAGAAATGACGACTAGGAATCCAGGGGTACAGAAGCCACACTGGCTTCCACCGTACTCAGTGAATGTCTCTTGGATGGGATGTAAATGATGACCATCTGAAAGGCCTTCAACCGTGGTTATATTTGATCCGTTTACTTCAGTGGCCAGCGTAAGGCAGGATAATCTCGGTTTACCATTAACTAGCACGGAGCAGCAACCGCAGGTGCCCAAATCGCATCCTCTCTTGGTACCCAGGCTCCCCACCTGATCCCTCAGGACATCTAGAAGAATCGCATTACTCTCTATTGCGGCATTGACTGCAACTCCATTGACTTCGGCCCCCCAGCTTTCTTCCTTTGGATGCGGGAGCATCGGTAGCCGGTACTGCACCATTCATACCGACACAAGCAGAGTCATCCTTTGAGCATTCGGTTCAGTACAACAATTATGACGACAGCTCCTCTCCAGCCTTCTTCATGATTTGCGTCTCTACCCTTTTGAGGTGCTCCCCGATAGTGCTTCTGGCAATTCCCATTTCATCTGCTAGTTGTTTCAGAGTGACGCTGGAGTCTTCGTCGTAGTAACCCCTCCTAACGGCGAGCTCTAGGGCATCCCTCTGCTTTTCAGTTAGGAAATCATAGTCTGAGAATCCGTTAGTTTTGAATGTCTGAACACTAATGCTGTCTGGAGGCATCAATGCCCTCACAAGTCCAATTAACCTACGGATGGAATCGGAAAGGCCGTACATGCGAATTTCCATTCCCCTCTCTGAATCAATTCCATAAGGCGGATTTACGTAAATGTTTGACAATTCTATGGCCGTCCTGGCAAGTGGGTGGGTGCACAATATACTGGCCAATATTCCATTCTCATCTTCCTCATGAATCTCAATAAACTCAAAATTTTCCATCTCAGAAATCTCATTTATTTCGTGTCCTGGACGCAGCTTTAACTCCACTAGCTGAGTAACCCCCTCTTCTCCAAAGGAAAGGTGACCAAGGACTTCTATCCTCTCAACAATTTCTAGCAATCTGCCGATTTCTTTTAGTCCGCCAAGCGAGGAAACCTTCCATCTCAGGAGTACCTTCCTCATACTCCCCGCATCCATTCATTGATATTCAACCCGTCGAAAAATTATCCCCAGTAGGCTTCCCGAATTGCTTGATTGGTTTCCATGCACATTACCACATCACTAGGCCTCTGGGGGATTTGTGATGTCCCATTCAGATGCTCAATGATCGGGATGACATTGCTCTTGTTAACTACTCCCCAACCCAGTTGGGTGCACGGCAAAATCGGAGATACGGGAGTCGTTCCCGATAGGGGGTCCCAGGTGGAAAAAGATGGATACCAAGCAGAGAGGTTCAAGGCATCACGTAATTCGTCATTCGTTAGGGTGAAATTGGTACCATTAACCAGCTTGCCGAGACGATTAATTGGATCAGCACCCGAAGACACGTCCCCAAACTCATTTCTTAGTGTCTCCAGGACTTCGGACAGGAGACCCGCAGTCCGGGGAGTTGCAAAAGAAGTCCCAGAGGTTTGGTGATAACCATCAATGTCATCGTGATTGGGAAGAACTTGTGTCCAATCGGCCGCTACATCCGGGTAAGAGCCACTCATCGTTTCCTTCTGGTCGTCGTCCTCTTCGGCATAGCCGGATATGCCTATGCTCCAAGGAGGGCCAGCGGTAGAGTCCTGTATTGCAGGGGATGGGGAATTGTCCGCAGCTCCAGTATGAATCTTCTTCTTTTCAACTACAGCAACCTTTGTCGCATCTTCAATTCCCGGGACGGGGACGGATAGGATTGGACCGAAACTTGTCGTAATTATGTCAACTAAAGGCTGATTTGCCGCAGCTAAAACTGCTGCGTCACTGAATCCTTCTACAAAGAAAATTACAGCATTTGGATTAGCGTTCAACACCGCTCCAGTAACTGCCGTCCCATGTCCGTCTTGGGGATCGTCTAGGATTGGAATGTCTGTATCATCATCTGGGCTAGTCCCAATAATCTTGGTCCCCTTGAACCAAACTATGTCCCCTGCGACGATAATGTCCCAACAATTCTCTTTGTCAGCATCATAGCGCTCTTGCCACGTTCCATTGGTGCTGATTTCACAAACAAGGTTCACTCCAAGTTGATCAAGCAACCACTGTGGATAGGATTCATTCATTACGAAGTGGTTGTGATAGACGTTTATTCCTGTATCGATTGGCGCAACAACGCTGAACGGGCCGAAAACAGGAACCTCATCGATTTCTTCTTGGCCACCCACGTCTTCATTGGAAAGGCAACCACTGGAAGGGGCCAGAACCAAGAGGATTGACAGCATAGCCGGAGCCAATCTCATGTCATTCCGGACTTGTCGGTTAATTTCAGTCTTCGGAGAGATTGACTCCCTTATCGAGTGAAAGAATCTCCGAACAAACAGCGAGTGCGATTTCTTCAGGGGAGTCAGCTCCGATATTCAAGCCGATTGGACATCTGACGGATTCAACATCTTCTACCGGAATGCCCGAATCAATTGCCGATTTTCGGAATGATGCCCACTTGGATTTCGAACCTATGGCACCAATTCTGGGTCTCCTGGCATCACCTCTTTGGTCAAGCAAACGGATTAGTAAATTCTCATCCACAGACCAGTCATGACTCAACAGAAGGACATCAGAAAAACGCTTCAGGTTCTCTATGCCTTCTATGGTGAGGAATTCTTCTACCTCACTAGAATGCAATTCGCTTGCGAAGGGGAACCTCTCTTCATTTGCGAATTCCTCCCGAACATCATACACGCTATGGGACCATCCAAGAGTATCGCACACAATCGCAATACAGCGACCAACATGGCCCCCGCCGGCAATCAATACGTGAGGGAGGGGCTCGAGAATTTCCATGGTAACCGTGACCTTTCCACCACAGAGGCTGTCCAAAGCAGTTTCTTCCTTCCCCAACCTCTCTCGATGGAGAATGTAGCTCTCTACCCTGCCCCCCTTCTTTCTAGAATTACGGTCCTCTGACTCAAGCATAATTCTTAGTGAGTCTTCTACGGATTTCTCAAGTCCTGCACCCCCAACGGTGCCGTACCTTGACCCTGCAGATGAGATTGCCATTCTAGCCCCAGGCTTCCCTGGAACGCTCCCACTTGCTTCTATTACTGAGGCAAGACCCACCCTCTCCCCTCCGCTCAACTGTTCCAGCACCCATTCCAGTACTGCACGAGTCACGATCCTGTGAACGGGCTCTCACCTTTGTGGTTACGCTTAACCCCATCAACCGAAAGCGACGTCTAGAACCATCATGATAGAGAAACCTAACATGACCCCCATTGTGGCAATATCCCCATTCCCCCCTCTATGGGCTTCGGGAACCAACTCTTCAACAACCACGAAAATCATTGCTCCAGCAGCAAATGCCAGAGCGTAAGGAAGAATTGGCTCCATGGCCATCACTAGGGCTGCGCCCAATACAGCTGCTACGGGCTCTACAGTTGCCGATAGTTGACCCCATAGGAAGCTTGATCTTTTGGACAAACCCTCTCTTCTCAGAGGAAGGGACACTGCAGCACCTTCCGGAAAGTTTTGGATACCAATCCCTATTGCAAGGGCAACAGCAGCCCCAATTGTGGCTCCCTCAAATCCAGAAGCTGCAGCCCCGAATGCCACTCCAATGGCCAAGCCCTCCGGTACATTATGGAGGGTGATTGCCGATACAAGGAGCATGCTTCTGTGCCACGAGGTCTTTACTCCCTCAGCCTCTTCAGGAGGAGCACCTGGATGGAGGTGAGGGAGGAACATATCGATTGATCTCATGCCTACTCCCCCCAATAGGAAACCAACCAATGCCGGAAACCAAACAGGTAAATCCTTTCCTTCGGACATTTCTAGAGAGGGGGAAAGAAGAGACCAGAAACTGGCTGCAATCATTACCCCAGCAGCGAATCCAAGCATTGCATCTAGCAACTTCCTATCAATTTCATTGAACAGAATAACTAGACCAGCTCCGGCAGCTGTCATGAACCAGGTAAAAAGTCCGGCAACAAATGCTTGCTGAACTGGACCCAAACCACTAATCAGGTCAATGATGTCCATGTGCGAGGGCACATCCCTTTCCGTAAATAGATTCTCAAACTCCGGATTCCTCCATGTTTTCCATTAATTCCCTAAAGTCCTCCAAATCTTCCGTAGAATCGATATTCAAATGAAGAAATCGATCGTTCACTTGGAATCTTTCTTTCGAAATAATGGACCGCAAGGGGGCATCATGGGGGGCACTCCTAATTATTTCCACGTCTCGCTTGGAGAGGAGGATGGGATGCCCTCCCCTGCCGTCTTTAGAGGGGCAACAAGTTACCTCTGAACTGATTAACCTCATCAAAGTAGAATCAGAGAAACCAGGTCTGTCAACCGGTACTACCAGTAGCCTGTACCCTTCACCAAAATCCCGATCGAGCTTCGAAATACCAACAATGATACTTCCCGTCCTACCGTCTTCAGGAATTTGATTAACAACAACTTCACAGGGAAGCACAGAACTCTCCACTTCTGATGCAATGCCTCTTCTAGTAACCACTACAGGGTTTATGCCATGACTTACTAATCTACTTACCAACCAACCAACTAGTGGCCCTTGCCCAGTTTCCAACAAGGCCTTTTCTTCACCAAGCCTCTCACTGAATCCTGCTGCTAGGACAACGCAACAGACTGTTGACACGAACTCGGACTTGGAGGGAGGTAATAGTGCTATACAATTCCAACGTATCCTAAGTATCCCATGTATACCAGGTATGTGCAAATCATTGCAAATCCAGATCTCTTGTCAATATCCCTTCCCGACAGGAGCATCCAGGCAATGAATCCCGAAGTGGCCATTACAACCCAGATGTCCCTGCTTGCAAACTCTCCAGCTATCTCCAAACCTCCTCCCGGGGCGTAAATCGCCGCTGTGCCCAAGATACCGAGGATATTCATCACATTGGAGCCGAGAACGTTTCCGATGGCCACCCCACCTTGCCCTCGTAGTCCAGCGACAAGGGTTACTGCTAATTCCGGAAGCGACGTCCCCAGTGCAACCAACGTCAGGCCAATCACATCTTCGGGGATATCGTACTTTGTCGCTACCCCCGTGGCTCCTTCGACCAGAAGTACTGCTCCTTGCCAAATCATTAATCCCCCCAATATGCATGTTGGAACCGCCAATGTCAACTTATCCGGAAGCCAAGAATCTGCTAGCTCTATCTGTTCCCCAGATTTCCTAGCATCCCTGTACGCGTACCAGTAGTATCCCACTAGCCCGATTACCATTACTACCCCTCCTAAGAGGGGAATCTCCCCCAAAAGAACGAAGAAAAGTAAGAATGTTGTACATACCATTACTGCTATTGAGTCTCTTCCCGTTCCTTTGTCGGGTTCTGAACATGCGCCCAGTAAAGCCGCACTTCCGAGAACCAGCATTACATTTGCCACGTTCGAACCTAGAACCCCTCCCACGGCTATTTCCTCTGAACCACTACTCACTGCCTGGAGGGCCACAGCCAACTCTGGTAACGAGGTACCAATTGCCACGACGGTAAACCCAACTAGTAGTGGAGGAATTTGGAGCTTCCCAGAAATCCTCACGGCCCCCTGGACCAGCCCCTCTCCACCTGTCATTAGGAATATGAAACCAACTAAGATGTATGCGACATCGATTAATCCGTCATTCACGTTTTCCCCCCAGAGAAGAGTACTGATGACTCTTCCGTACATTCATGCCTATTGCATGCAAGCCCTCTCTATGTGACGGGACACCAAGGATGCTGAAGGGACGGTATAGTCTTCCAAGGTGGGCGAGAATGGAACGGGGGTGTCAAGAGCTCCAATTACTATTGGGGGCGAATCAAGGCTCCAGAATGCCTCCTCAATTATCCTGCTACAAACCGTGTGACCGATTCCACCTGTCCATTGGGCTTCCTGAAGAACAAGTAGCTTCCCCGTTCTTAGGACTGATTCCACACACGTTTGCGAATCCATCGGAATAAGCGTTCTCAGGTCAATAATTTCCACCTCCAAACCCTTCTTTGATGCGTTCATTGCCGCTTCGATAGCGACGTGGACCATGGCCCCCCAAGTCACAATTGTTAGATCCCTCCCCCCACGAATTATTCGTGCCTCACCGATTGAATTCAAACCCTCACTGAGTCTTTCATGGACAGCATCGGAATCAACCAGTTGGTTTATTGAATTCCCCCAACCAGTATTTCCCCCTCTTAGGCCATACAGTCCAATATGCTCCAGGAAGATAACTGGATCGGGTAGTTCATGGGCCTCAATTAGCAAGTCATAGGCATCCTGCGGAGTACTAGGTGCCACGATTACTAGACCCGGGTCATTGGCAAACCACGATTCAATCATGTTCGCGTGGAAGGGGCCACTCCGAGTCTTTGCTCCAAGTGGGATTCTAACTGTCATTGGCACGTCTGCTCCCCACCTCCATCTGAGTTGAGCCGCATTGTTGATTAGTGGATTCATAGCTAGAGATGCAAACCCCCCGAACTGAATTTCAGCAACGGGTCTCATCCCTCCTAGGGCCGCACCGGTAGCCGAGTGGATTATGATTGACTCTGACAATGGCATGTCTAGCAATTTTTCCTGATGCCCCTTTGCTTTCAATGGTAGATTCATTCCGAATGCTCCAGCTATTTCCATGTCCTCCCCCATGAAAACAATCTCCTCACCATACTTGTCAGCCAATGCAGCCAGACCATTTTGAATTGCCTTGCTATATGTCCAAGAACCTGGCAAATCCGAGAAACTAATCGACATCTTGCCCGGAAGTAAGGGGGAATCTCCCCCTCCCGAACCCGAATCAATCCTCAATAGTTGCTGCTCGTGTGATGGGGCATCGTGCAGAGAAGTCACTCCCCGCGTAACAGAGTGTCCCTCTGGCCACTCCATCTCCTCAACCGCCCTTCTAGCCCCTTCCACCATCTCCTCTTCGGATTTCTCCATTCTTGCGATTGAAGCCTCATTTGAACCTAGTTGAATCAATAGTTCCCTATGGTTTGGAAGCGGGTCCTTTTTGGCCCAGTAAGACAACAAATCCCTGTCGACGTATCCAGGGGGGTTTCCGCTGGACGCTCCAAGATACAAGTCATCGTGATGATGTGCATGTCCGCATCCACGCATCGTCTCTACATGAATCAGTGTCGCTCCTCCGCCCCCTCGTGCAAACTCCCTTGCAACAGATGTTGAGCTGTAGAACATGGCCGGATCGGAACCATCGATTGTCCATGATGGGATCCCCATTGCGATCCCCTTGTCACCGAATGTTTCTGCTGCCGACTGAACAGATGCAAAGGTGTCCAGGGCAATTTGGTTATTCTGAATCATGAAACATATCGGGAGCCCCCGAACCCCTGCGAAGTTCATTGCCTCCCAAAACTCTCCACTGCTGCTGCACCCTTCTCCTACAGGTGCAAGGTGAAATCTATCAATCCCCAATCTTTTTGCTGCCAATGCTAATCCAGTGGTTGTCGCACTGGCTATAGGCAGGGGGGCAGTCGGTGGAAGGACTCTCTTCTCCCAATTCCCGATGTGAAGGTCCCTCCCCCCACAGCCATGATTTCCACCATTCATATTTGATTCCGATTTCCCCATTTGCGCTGCAAAAACCTCTTCTGGCGTCTGCCCCATAGCAATTGCAAGCCCCATATCTCTGATCATTGGGGCCACTATGTCTGCACGATGCCTCTCTTCAGATGGCAAATCAACGGATCTACTCATGGACGATGCACAGGACACTATCCCCTCTTGCCAAGTGGATCTGAAGCCTTTCCCTCCAAAACTCCCACCATCCGGCGTAGGTAGTCCTGATGCGAACAGCTCCTTGAGTTGTTCATCTACTAATCGGGTTCGAGTCATCCATCTTTGCCATTGTTCTCTAAGATCCAGCGAGATTGAAGCGTAGTAGGCAATTCTCCGTAAGCATAGAGACACATCAATCAGAAATCTAACTGCACGCCTGCTCAAGTATGCCCCTCCAGACCTCCTTGGAATTATTTCCTCTTCCATCAATGGCGAAAAGTCGGGACCAAGCATCCGCTCCTCGAGACATTTTTCAATTTCCAGAAGTAATTTCTTGGAAAATATATGAAATTCAGAGCCACCCAAAGATCTTTCTTGATCCATTGAATCCCAGCATTTGACTACAGTTTCAAGATGTCCATCATTCCTTTCTGTCACGAACCTGAGCAGTTCTGTCCTAACTCCGTTGAGATCTAAGGGAGTTGGAAAATCAAGGGATTCTTTTGGCCACCAACCAGCACCCCAGATTGGAGGAAGGTCTGCTTGTGTTTTCCCATTTTCCATATCTTCAACATGATCACTTCCACTTTTTTTGACAATTCCATCGTCTGAGTTCCTCCTCCTCGCCTCTTTTTCTAACTGCTCCATACTGCATGACAGCGGCCTCTCCCATATCCGGACCTTCCTGGTACGACCCTTCCCTGAAATGGACCTATCGAGGGTAACCCTGGCCCTTTCTCCGCATTTTCCACATTTCCTGTCTAGTTTGCTAGACCTTTGTGATCTAGTTTTCCAAGTCTGATGAAAATTGCAATGGGGGCACCCCCATACTCCATGACGTCCATTGAACATAGTACTGATAACAAACATTAGTACAACAATTATTCGGTATACTGATTAGTAAATTACCACATTTAATGATAGTATTGAGAATTTTCACGAATCTATTGCCAAATATGTCTAATATACCACAATAAAAACAGTAATTAAATAACTTTTTACCACAATTAGTATTTAATTATTGAAGAATCTACCGTGTCGGCCCATAGGTGAATTCCCCCGAATAGGTTGTAGATGCTCTCAGGGGGTCTTCCTGACTCAACTAGTAATCTGGCAATAGCAGCAGATCTGCTACCAATCCTGCAATACACTACGATGTCTTTGTTTTGAGGGATTTCATGAATTCTTGAGGGGACCTGGAGATGCTGAATACGCAAATCTGTCCCATCTAATGTGGTGATCTGCTCTTCCTCTGCCCCTCTAACATCCAGCAGAAATGGCGCCCAACCGTCATTGGAGCGTTCTACGAAGTCAATTGGACTGATTTCTGCGAAACTCACTTGCGTTGGGAAATTTGTAGAACTCACACGTTCTCTACTAGCATCCAAGTTGAATGACAGCTTTCTCATATCCATGTCTTTTGCATTAATTGTTAGCAGATTCCCATCTAATGTTTCTCCAATATTCAGAATTATCTTTAATGCCTCAGTGGCTTGAATCGTTCCTACAATGCCAGGAAGGACCCCAAGAACGCCGGCTTCGGCGCAATTGGGTGCAAGTTCTGGTGGAGGGGACTGGGGAAACAGGTCCCTGTAGTTGGGCCCACCCTTGAGATTGAATGTCGATACCTGCCCCTCGAATCTGTGTATGCTTCCGAAAACCCATGGCTTTTCTAGAACTTCACAAACGTCCCCAATCAGATATCTAGTTTCAAAATTATCAGTTCCGTCCAATATAACGTCAAAATCTTCGAAAATATCAATTGCATTTTCATGAGTCAGTTTTTCACCTATTGCAACGACTTCCACATCAGGATTGAGTTCCGAAATTCTTCGTGCAGCAGAGATGGCCTTCGATTCACCAATCGCCGCATTTGAGTGAATCACCTGCCTCTGTAGGTTTGACAGGCTAACTGAGTCATGATCCATTACTCCAATTTTTCCCACACCCGCTGCAGAGAGATATAGTAGGGCAGGCGAACCCAAACCTCCTGCTCCAATGACTAACACCGAGGAACTCAGCATTAACAACTGGCCTTCCTCACCAACCCCCGGAAGAGAGATGTGTCGGGCATATCGCTCCATCTGGTCATCACTCAGGCCGCCCTTCATGGTTCTGCGAGAAGGGATAGATGACAAGTGCCCTTCGGTCAAGGCACTTCTTTCAAGGGTAATCTCGGACAATTAACCCGAGGTTTACCGAACTTCGAACACCATGGGGCTGAACATGGGCAGGTCTCAGCGCTGATCTTCCAACCATCTTTCTGCATCTATGGCCGCCTGGCAACCCATTCCTGCAGCAGTTATTGCCTGCCGGTATCTCTTATCGACGACATCACCAGCAGCGAAGACTCCGGCTACGTTCGTCATAGTATTGTCAACATGCATCAGGTACCCTTCTCCGTCAGTCTTCAATTGTCCCTCTAGGAAGTTTGTAATTGGCTTGTGGCCAATTGCAATAAATGCACCAGAACATCCTATTTCCTCTTCCGAACCGTCTCTTGGATCTTCAAGCAGAGCTCCAGTAAGGCCATCTGAATTGGCCATCCATTTCTTCACTTGTCGGAATGTTTTGATTTCTATTTTCGGATGTTTAGCAGCCCTTTCGTACATCACTTTTGATGATCTGAAAACATCTCTACGATGGATTATGGTCACCTTGCTTGCAAATCTGGTTAGGAAGATGGCCTCTTCCATCGCAGAATCTCCTCCACCTATTACAATAATCTCCTCATCCCGGAAGAATGCGCCATCACAGGTTGCACATGTGGAAATTCCCCTCCCCTTCTGCTCATCTTCGCCCTCTGCCCCTAGCCATATCGCTTCGGCCCCAGTACAAATTATCAGACTCTCTGCACGGAACTCTTCTCCTTCTACCCAAACTCCGAATGGACGCTCTGAGAGATCTACTCGCTCCACATTCTTGTCTTGAATCTCGAGACCAAATCTCTCTGCCTGATCTCTCATGTGTACCATCATCGCGGGGCCTTCAACACCTTGAGGGTATCCTGGAAAATTCTCCACATCTGAAGTTAGCATTAGCTGACCTCCTGACATGTACCCGGCAAACATTAGCGGTTCAAGCAGAGCTCTAGCTGCATATAGGCCAGCAGTATAACCTGCAGGTCCCGAGCCAATGATGACAACTCTCCTAGCCGCTTCTCCCATATCTTATCGTGAGACTCGGCATCCTTTGAATCTTGACCGTGATGAAATCAATATTTCCTATCCGAAAACCGTCCAAAATAGTAATATATCAATCAAAAACTGTCCATTTTATGCCCAAATTCATGTTTTCAGGAAGCTATACTGCTGAAGGTGCTGCAGGTCTCCTAAAGGAAGGTGGAACAGCTCGTAGGGATGAGGCCGTGAGAATCGCGGAATCATTTGGAGGTACGCTCGAAGCGTACTACTGGTGTTATGGAGAAAAAGATTTCATGTGCATCATGGATGTTCCGGACAATGTCAAGATTACTGCCTTCTCCCTTGCCGTTGGGGCTTCAGGAGTATTCAATGGAAAACTAACCCCCCTCATTTCTGTGGAGGAGATGGATAAGATTACTAGTGCTGATCTAGGAAATTTCAGGCTTCCAGGACAGTGAATAGCGATTACTTTGCCATAGCGGCAACAGCACCGACTGCAGCTCTGGCATGGGGTTCTAAACGAGGGCCGATGTGCTCTGGTTCCGCTCCCGGACCGATAATCCCTAGTCCAATCGGCTTGTTGTGCTTAATCTGAATTTCAATTACGGCTCTAGTTACTGATTGTCCCATTACGAGCCCGTGATCGGTTTCCCCACGTTCAATTATTCCCAACACAACCGCACCCTGGATTCCTTCCCTCTGCAGCAACCTATCAAGGGCCAGAGGGGCTTCCATCGAACCCGGGACCCACACTACATCGGCAACCTCCCAGTTTTTTTCAGCAGCTTCTTCTTTTGCATATTCGAGCATTATTTCTATTTCCTTGCGATGAAACGAACCACAGACAATTCCTAGATTCACAATCCCCCCTCCATCCTCAACATCGTCTCGACCACTGCTTGGGTGTGCGAGTCAACCTCCAAATTTACTCTGTCCCCAACTTCCTTGAGGCCAATTGTCGTGATTCTTAGGGTCTCGGGGATGATATGCAGTGCGAACTCCTCTTCCGATACCTCGCCAATTGTCAGAGACATGCCATCGATACCAATGAATCCCTTTTCCAAAATGAAGGGCCGAGCCCTGTCAGGATTCTCCACTATAATATCCAATCCTTCTCCCCGATTCTCCTTTCTAGCAATCTTCGCAGTCGTCATTATGTGACCTGACAGAATGTGACCCCCTATCTCGTCTCCAACCCTCAACGACCGTTCGACGTTCACAACCTCTCCCGACGTAATCTCACCCAGTGTGGTTCTTTGCAGTGTTTCTTCTATGGCATCGAATTGAACCTCCGTGCCTTCCATTGAAACCACCGTCATGCAAACCCCATCGAGTGCAACACTTGCGCCAACCTCCAGTCCATCTGAGTATCCATCAAGATCAATAGATAGCGTACGAACGCCCTCGCCCTCCTTTATTTCTGATACAGGGGCAGTCCCGGCAACAATTCCGGTATACATACTAGTCTTCCTCGTAAGGTCCACCCTCTGAACTCGGCCAAAGGTCTAAGATCCTCGAAATGATCTTTCTTGTTCCGTCTAGATCGTCTGAGAGGCCCTCTACACGCATCACTCTGACATGTCCGAATCCGTGTTTTTCCATTCCCTCTTTAATGGAATCAATTGAGTGCTTCTGGTCGTATCCGAGAGCGATTATGTCAGGTTCAATCGTCTTCAGAATCTCAAAAATTGGTACTCCGGGGGGGTTGCCAATGATTGCAGTATCTACTGGCTTAAGCCCCTCTACCATCCTCCTACGTAACTCTTGACCAGTGACAGGCTCGTGCTTCTGCAATCGAACCGTTTCATCGTGAGCTATTACGACAACGAGTTCATCTCCCAATGTTTTGGCCTGCTCGACGTAATGGAGATGTCCCGCATGGAGAAGATCGAAGATTCCCACTGCCATCACTCGAACCATGTTAGAACCCCTAGAAGACAGTCCCGCCTAATCTTTTTCTTCCATTGCGGAAGTGATTTCCTCTCCAGTAATCATGGGAATTCCATGTTTGAAAGCATACTTCATTGCTTCATCTACGGAGAGGGCACCGTCTCCATCCGGCTCAAGCATTTCTGCCCCTATGGTACATGGGACCAATCCAGCTAACCTTGCGATTGCAACGGCCAGTTCGGTGTGACCCTGTCGTGTAGTCAAACCCCCTGGGGATTCCCTGCAAACTGGAATGTGACCCGGTGTTCTGAATTCTACTCCCAATGCCGCAATAGCCTCATTGAAACCCAAATCATTCTCGAAGGCCTCCATGGTCAGTTCTCCAAACCTCCTAGTTGTCAGGGACCTATCCCTGTCTGTGATTCCAGTATAGGTATCGCGATGGTTCAATGATACCGTGAAGGCAGATCTATTGTCGTACTGCAGGTCATTGGTAATCAGGTGACCAAGTACAGGATTTTCCTCCAATAATGAAGGATGGGTGTGGATATCCTGTAGCCAGGGTAGCCCGAACTTCTCCCCCACCTCATTTCCAATCGCCAGAAATAGAAGTCCCCCACAATCCTTCCGCAGCCTGCGCATCACTTCTGGTGAGGCAGCGGCAGCAGGCCAGAGAAGGTCTGTCTCCCTCTCGCGATAGGCCGAGTCGAATATCATCACCGGCTCTCCCCTTGAGAAAGCGGCAACTGCAGCCTCCACGCTAGGGTCCATGTCACCCGGAGGGGTCACAAGTACCCGTTATTTTCGGTCCCAGTAACAATGATGACTCGGGCAGTGATGCCAAGGACGTGGCAGAAAGGAGACAGGCCTCGGCCCCGGTCCGAGTTGATTTGGCAGGAGGCTGGACCGATGTAGGACCTTATCCTAGAGATTTTGGCGGAGAAGTCGTGAACTTCGCAATTAATCGTAGGGTTACAGCAGTTGGAGGGGACTCAGGGCCAGATGACATCGTATTGAACTTTGAAACACCCAGAGGTTCTGGATTGGGGACTAGCAGTGCAATGAACGTGGCAATTGCAGGCCTACTTTCCGATTCTACTGAAATCCCAGAAGAATTAGCTGAGCTGGCCTTCGAACTGGAGTCAAGAGATGGGATGGTATGTGGGAGGCAGGACCAGTGGGCATCGGCAAGAGGGGGCTTCAACCACCTACTCTTCATCGGTGATTCAGTAGAGGTGATTCCCTTCGAACCAATGAGGTCAGCAAAGATGTGGCTTCGCAAGCACCTTCTCTTGGCCTATTCCGGTGAGAGTCGAAATTCGGGGGAAATGCAGGAAAAGGTCTGGAAGAGATACTCCGAAGGAGATCAATCAGTTATCGATGGACTCCATAGGATTAGGGCCGCTGCAAGACCAATGGCAAATGGTCTTCAGCAAGATAGGAGGGATATGGTTGTCAACTCACTAAAAGAGGTCTGCGAAGGTGTTGACATGATCGATCGCACGATCCATGACCCCTTCCGAGAGGTAGTCGGGCCACTAATTTCTAGCGGGCAAGTAGTCGCATGGAAGGCCTTAGGGGCCGGAGGAGGGGGATGTGCAGGACTTCTTTGTGCCCCCAATATCAGGGAAGAAGTCAGCTCAAGCGTCGAGGAGGCCGGTTGGCAGGTCATTGATTGGGACTACGACGAGCAAGGATTCACAATCACGGGTGAATAGCCTAGTCCGAATCCTCAAACATGACTAGTGGCCCGTAGGGCCATGGGCATACGCAAGGGCACCCTAGCTTGCTTTCTGATTTTGGCTCTCGCTACACCTCTCGCTGCATCTTCTATCTCTCCTGAAGAGAGTCCTCGAGGAGGACTCGATGCAGAAGGAATTTGGTCGCCGAGCGTCGAGCTAGAGATTCATTCAGAATGGTGGACTCATTGGAGCCGGGACAAGGATCACGACTCCTTGGATGATCGGCTTGAGTGGCTCATGGAGCAGCCGGATGAGACTCAGAGGGACTGGTGGAGGAGGGCACCAACCGGAAGCGCGAGGATCTTCTTGGATTACGATCATCATCCCACCGATGCAGACGTGGAATCGTTAGAAGCTCTAGGTGTGGAAGTGACTTTCCGTTTCGCATATTTGGACACGCTGTCAGCTACTGCCCCCCTTGCTTCAATTCTGGACCCCGAGGAAATCAGAGCATTGCCTGGAATCGTTATGGTCGAAGACCTAGGCCTCGCCGAAACGAACATGCACGAGGCAGTCCCCAATATGGGGGTCGACGCGGTATGGCAAGATTTCGGATTCGATGGAACTGGTGCTGTAATTGCCGTTCTGGATACGGGAGTACGAGGAGATCACGAGGGACTCAACGACATGGACGATGACCCATTCACCTGCTTCGACGAACCTCCTGATCCAGATCCATTTGATCCTGACCCAGATCCCATTCCTTCGGACTGCGATCCCAAAATAATCGCCTTCTATGATGCGGTATTCACTGACGAAGAGCAGGACCCCTCGTCCTCATACGACTCTGGGACCCATGGCAGTCATGTTGCAGGGATAGCAGCTGGGACAGGAGGCGGCCAGACTGATCCTGAAACCGGGCTCCGTTACATCGGAGCAGCACCCGGTGCCCACCTGATCAACATCCTCGGATGCTGTGACGGTGACATTGAGGATGTGATGCAAGGGGCCCAGTGGGCCATAGACAACAAGGACAAGTATGGTATTGACATCGTAACCTCTTCATTGGGAGAGCAGCAGTTCGAGATTCACGTTGACAACGATGGCAACTCCGCATGGAGCCGCCAGATGGACATGGTTGTCGAAGCGGGCATTATCACCACTCTCTCGGCCGGAAACGAATTTGGCGGACTCACGATAGCGGGTTGCAACACGATTGACAGCCCGGGGGATGCCAGACTCCCGGTCACTGTTGCAAGCCTGGACAAGGATTTGGGCTTGGCAATCTACAGCAGTCGGGGATACACATCTGACCTCAGGGTTAAGCCCGACGTGGCAACCATTGGCTCAGACATCATGGCTCCCGATGCTGCAACACAGGACGGATACGTGAGCAAATCTGGAACCAGCATGGCCACCCCACTGATGGCAGGGATTGCAGCGTTGATGGTGCAGGCAAATCCCGACCTAACCCCGACTGAGTTCAAAGACATCATTGGCGCCCATTCCATCGAGCGCGACATCCAATTGCTGGATGATCCTGGTTTCAACGACTGCAGCATTCTAGAAACTCGACCCGACAATGAGTTTGGCTACGGGCAGGCGGATCCAACTGCATTCGTTGAGGCTGCAGGCAGCATTGACCGCTCCCTGAATATTTCGATGGAGATTTCCACTATGGGAGAGGTACTCAATGAGAGCAACATACATGGGTCATCATTGGGAGCAAAGGCAGGATCATCAGAACCTGGAAGCCAGACGAGGGTTGAGGTTAGAGTAGGAGGAGGAGAATGGAAGGAAGCCGTGGACGACTCCCCACTGGGTAACTGGGCCCTTTGGAGCATCCGATTGGAACCACACGTTGAATCTGGAAATTCGACAATCTATGCCAGACTGGTAGTCGACGATGAACACATTTCCCCAGTAGACGCCCGAAGGGTAATCCTACTCGATATGCCAGAAGTAGCCGACGAGTCCGACGATTCGGGCGCTTCCAGAATTCTGGTAATCGCAGTAGCTCTGATGTTTGCCTTGATGCTCGGGTACGTGGTTTTCCACAGGGAACGACTGATTGAAGAGTGGTTCGATGGGGAGAGCCTAACGGACAACAGGCTCAGAAGAATGGTTTCCCTGTGCATTCTATACTTCGCTCAAGGCCTCCCATGGGGGTTCGCCGTAGTTGCATTCGTAGCATACTTGGCCGAAAATGGCTTCACTGCAGGGCAAACCGGAACTCTTCTGGCCACGATAGCTCTTCCCTGGACCTTCAAATGGATATGGGGGCCTGTAATCGATACACTAAACATCCCAATTTATGGAAAACGAAGGCTTTGGGTCCTCCTCTCTCAGTTTGGAATGGCCGTGACCATCGGAATTATTCTCTTTGTTCCTAACCTGATCGAGCAGATCGACATTGTGATATCGCTCATGTTCATCCACAACATCTTCGCTTCCCTTCAGGACGTCAGCACTGACGCTCTAGCAGTCGACGTTTTGCAAGATCACGAGGTTTCGAAGGTGAATGGATATATGTTCGCATCAAAGAGGGCTGGGATGATAGTTGGAGGGGCTGTTCTTGGCAGTTTGGTCAGCACAATTGGTATCAGGGGGATGCTCGCTATCCAGCTCCCCCTACTACTTCTGATCATGGTGCTGCCCATGTTCCTATACGAGAAGCCGGGTACTAGGCTATTCCCGTGGTCCACCCGGACTTCCGAGTCTACCGGGCCAGAGAAAGACAGCCTCTTCGAGGAGTCGGATGAAGTGGATGAGAAGCTCTACTGGGATGATCCGGAGGAATCTAGGTGGTGGGCTGCCGTAGCAGTGGGAAAGGCGACCTTCGAAGAGAAAATTTCCGTTCCAGCATTTATCACGATAATCTCGATCTTTATCTTCGTGTCCGGCCTTGTGTTTGCCATCGTATCAGTGGATCTCACAGTGCCATTCTACTCAAAGGCCAAGATAGTCGCATTCGGAGGCTTAGTCCTCGCAGTATTTGTAGCATTTCTCGAAAGATTAGGCTCACGTAATGACGGGGATGCTTCTTTGCTCAAGGTAAACAATCCATTCTCTTTGTTGCCGCAATCCTCCATGAGAACTCTTGCTCAGACTAGTTTCAACTTAACCAAGGCATTCCATCTGAAGTCTTCCTTCCTTCTGATTTTCTGCTGCCTTCTTACCGAAATGTACTACTTCCTTGACCCTATTATCATTGACATATTAGTTGTACAGTCTGGTTGGGGGGATGCAAAGTACAGCTTGATCGTGGGCGGGGGTGGTATCCTAGCAACCATGTTTGGCCAAATCTCGGGCGGTTTCCTCGGGGAAAAATTTGGCGTAAGGAGAATGGGAATGATTGGATTCACCTGCCTAGCGATATGCAATGGCATGCTTGCCATCCTGGAACCATTCTGGACAAACACCCCAATCATGGTGATATACGTTTTAATCAAAGGCTTCGTCACGGGCGTCGCCTTCATCGCTGTAGTTGCTGTGTGCATGAAAATGACATGGAGCAAGGTGGGAGGGACTCAATTCACTGCATACATGTCGATGTTCAATTTAGGGGGTGTGATAGCACTCTCCAAGACAGGGCAGGTCTTGGAATTCTTTGACAACGACGTCATCCCGGCAATCTACACCGGTGCGGCCCTCACGATGATCGCTGTGGTTTTCTTGATTTTCATTGATCCCGAGGAGTGTAACAGGGTGCTGGAGAACAAATCCAACAATGGAGAAGTCATTGATGCCGAAATCATGGACGCCGATTTGGGAGAGTCCACTTGGTGGGAAGATGAAGGAGGCGGCGATTCTGTCACAGCTGCATGATATCATCCAGAGTGCGGATGAAGACTTCCTTGTCTTCACCCAGACGGTATGCCCTTACTGCACACGGGCTTTCAGAACCCTCGATTCGAAAGGCCTCACCTATGTGGAAGTTAATCTGGACAACTTCGTAGGACTCAGGAAGGACGTGGTCATGGAGACCGGCCACAGGACCGTCCCCGTGGTGTTCGACATGCGTGGCGATGCCCCGATATTCGTTGGAGGATCAGATCACCTTTTGGAATACCTCTAGAGGCTCCATGACTGAGTGATCCCACCTGCTATCCACACTCTCAAGAAGGTGGAGCTACCTGTGAAGGTGGCCGTGAGGGTGTATTCCCCGGATGGATAGGGAATCGTTCCTAGCGTACCCATCTCACTAGAACCCGGCCCCCATATTCGCTCGAGAGCCGATACCGAGAGGTGATCCCTCAAGGTTAGGGAGATGGTGGAGCCAGAGCCACACTCAGCATCGATGAAGTAGATCATCTCATCCCACTCCCCGTCGCTTGGGTGATTGCTAACTAGGAAGGTATCACGGAACTCGAAGTCAGTTCCCGTGTCTTCCCAGGTGTCACTGAACAGATCCCCCCCTCTGGCAAAGTAGACGTCTCCGGTATGCCCTTCTCCCCAATCTGACAGCATCATCCTCAATTGCTCAACGCCTGCGGAGTCCTTCCAAATGAACGTTGAGAAGAACCCGACCCCTTCATCATAGACGTAGTCCAAGCGAGAGCCATCAGCGGAGATCCCTGAAATGATTGCCGTACCCCCCGAGGTATCAGTTACGGATGCTGTCCATTCCATCGTGAAAAGCGTGAAGTCCCATGAGCCCCCCTCCTCAAGTGGAAAGCTCATGACCGTTTCCGGTACGCCATTCTCAAACGCACTCAGATCAGAGTGAGTAATCCTTCCAAGGAACGGGTTATGGTTTAGGACGGCATGCCTTCTAGCTTCGGTCAGACTGGAAATGGCCAGCATATACGCCGAACCCCCCTCTTCGCTGGTGCTGGCGACGACCAGCTTCGCGGTGTCATCGGTGAAATCCGGGGTGGAGAATGTGTATAGCCACCAGTCCCCTATTTCCCAGACGGGGACTTCCATCGATTGCGAAGAACCACTAGGCCCCTCGGTGTCCGATAGTCCAGAGCACCCGGACAGTGACGTAGTGAGTAGGAGCAAACCCAATGCCAATGCACGGTACTCGCCCATGACAACCGCAAGCATGGGGCAATGAAGAGTCTGACGATTGCTCGCGCGCTTCAAAACAGGCCACTCGAGGCGCCCACTACTGCTACTATCGACATCAGCTTGATCAGGATGTTCAGAGACGGCCCACTAGTGTCCTTGAATGGATCTCCAATGGTATCGCCTATTACAGCGGCATCGTGAGCAGAGTCTCCCTTTGCCGCTCCCTCTATGTGGCCCTGCTCGATTGCCTTCTTGGCGTTGTCCCAAGCTCCACCGGCGTTAGCCATGAATAGGGCCATCAGAACCCCGGAAACGAGTGATCCAGCCAAGAGTCCACCAAGTGCCTCAGCACCTATTGCCATCCCAACGATAATTGGCGCCGATATGGCGACCACTCCAGGCAGAATCATTTCCCGAAGAGCTGCCTCAGTGGAGATTTCCACGCATCTCTGGCTGTCTGGCTTGACGCCTTCACGCCCTTCCAGCAGACCATCAATTTCTGCGAATTGTCGACGTATCTCAACGACCATGTCATTCGCAGCCTTGCCGACTGATGTCATTGTCATGGCGGCGACGACGAATGGCAGGGAGCCGCCGATTAGCAACCCAATGACCACTTCTGGTTCAGTTAGAGCCAAGTCCTCTGGCTGAAGGCCTGCAGCGGTGCCGAAAGCGGCGAATAGAGCAAGTGCTGTCAGCGCTGCACTACCTATTGCGAACCCCTTGCCAATCGCAGCCGTGGTATTGCCTATTGAGTCAAGACTGTCCGTGATTTCCCTTACTTCTGAACCAAGCTCCCCCATCTCAGCTATTCCACCTGCATTATCTGCAACCGGGCCATAGGCATCGACCGTCATAGTTACGCCAACCGTGGCTAGCATCCCCATTGCAGCCATTGCAATGCCATACAGGCCGTGTTCAGCGACTGCTCCGGGAGTTTCCATCATAGCCCAGTTAGCAGAATATATTCCAGCCGCAATGAGTAGAATCGGGAAGAATGTCGACATCATTCCCACTGATAGTCCAGCAATTGCATTAGTTGCAGGGCCGGTCTTGGACATCTCACCAATATGTGGTATCGCCTTGACTTTGAAACCAAAGACGTCTTCTATTCCGGTGTAGTACTCAGTAACGAGTCCAATTAGTATCCCCACCAATGATCCAGCGATCACCGCCATCATCGGCTCAGTACCAGTATCTAGTCCGAAGAAATCTATGCCAAACCAACCTCCAACCCAGAACAAACCCGCTCCGATGAATGTAGTGTTGCGCAGAGCGGCCGCGGGATCCCCCCCTTTCAGAAATTTCATGCTGAAAACACCAACAATTGAAGCCGCATAACCGACGAGACCCAGCATTATGGGCAAGGTGACATAGTCGGCGCTCATTTCTTGGGATGCTTGTGCTATCACCATAGCAGCGATTATCGAGCCAACGAAAGACTCGAAGATATCCGCCCCCATTCCAGCTACGTCCCCAACGTTGTCCCCAACGTTGTCTGCAATCACACCGGGGTTTCTCGGGTCATCCTCTGGGATGCCTGCCTCGACCTTTCCAACTAGGTCGGCACCGACATCTGCTGCTTTGGTGTAAATCCCCCCGCCTACTCTGGCGAATAGGGCAATCGAGGAGGCTCCCATGCCAAAACCAGCAACGTTCTGGACTTCTTCCCCTGTTCCAAGCCAGTAGGCCATCAATGAGATTCCCAGAAGCCCTAGCCCTCCGACCGATAGGCCCATCACGGCCCCACCATTGAATGAAACTTCCAGGGCCGCTGACTGCCCCCCGTTAGATGCAGCCATGGCGGTTCTCCCGTTAGCACTTGTTGCAGACCTCATTCCCGAGTAACCAGCAGCCACGCTACAAAATGCCCCAGCAAGGAAAGCTGCTGGAGTATGATAATCAAAGTCATTTACGTAGAAGAGAAGACCTGCGACTACTACTATGAAGACGCTCAGGTATCTGTATTCGGCATACAGGAAAGCCAACGCTCCGGCTTGAATCTGCTCAGTGATGTCGGCCACCGTTTCGTTCTCAATCTCAATTTTTTGCACCTGGCTGTAGAGATATAGTGCAATAGCCAGACCGACTACTGCCATTCCCATGCCTATTTCTGGTATGTTCTCAATCATGCTCTCACCCGTCGAACCGCCCACCTAGGTCGCGTATATAATCCAAATCCACCGTGTACTCAGTCACGGTGCATTAGGCCTGATTTCTGATTACTACAGCAGCAAAAGAACCAAGGATGCCAGCTCCATCATGTTCCCTTCTGAAGGACTCCAGCTCATCCTCGGTAATGTGGCCCCATTCGAACGCTCTTTCGACCCTCGCCTTTGCCGCTTCGGGATGGAACTGCACACCCCATGCAGGTAGTGGTGAACCCACATCGTCCAGAACCCTCACTGCCGTGACCCCGTTGTGTACGGTAGACCCGAGGAGGTTACAGCAATCTGGAACTGACATCACATGATCCTGATGAGTGAATAGGACAACCGGGGAATCACCGGCACCGCTTCTTCTAGAGGCGAAAATCTCATCTTCGTCCCCATCGTTTGTGAGATTTAGATCCCATACTCCATTGGATAGGGAATCAGCTCTCTCAACAGTGGCTCCCAGGGCTTTACAAAGCAACTGGTGCCCAAAGCAGATTCCAATTGTGGGGATGCCCATGTTTGCTGAACACCTGAGAATAGATGCGCCGCTATCCATCCATTCCTCCCACATTGTGACATTCTTGCGAGAACCGCTGCATACGACAGCGTCCGGCTTCAAGCCATCCAGCCAAATGGCAGTCCGACTATCATCTCCATGGACGGGCACGGCAATCCTCTTGAACCGAACTTCGTTCCCAGAGATTTCCATGGTACATTCCTCCCAGAATGGGAAATCGTAATCCCAGTTGGGAACATCCCCTTCGGAAATTCTGACGATCCCTTCCTTCTGTGCTCTATCTCCAGCTTCAATAGTTTGCATCTGAGGTGTGACTAGCAGGACCTCAACGCTCCCATACTCCGAAATAGGAGCAATAATCTCTTGATTCCCCCCGTGTCCGAATTCCGAACGCTCGACCAATAGGTCAAGCAAAATTATTCTAATATCTGCTCCCATGACTTTCCGAGTAGGCAATTGTTTGAAAACCCCCGCTAATCAGGCATTTGTGTCTGGCATGGTGGATAAGCAACTAATTCTCGACTCGGTAGGGCCGGTTCAGGCCGTTCTCGATGCTCATGACGGTGTGGTGAATGTAGTTGATACTACGGACGGAGTAATCATGATTTCATTGGAAGGGGGGTGCACTGGATGCAGTGCAACACCCATGACTGCAATGCAGATTTACTACTCATTGATGAAGCTAGAAGAAGTCCACGACGTTGTTTTCGTAAACGGAGAGTTACCAGCCTATATGCGCTCATTCATAGATGACAAGCTGAATTCTGCTTAGTTTCACTCTTCCTTTCTTGCCTTCATTATCTTGTGAGGATTAGTCTCACCTTGGATGTCTTCTCCTTTGATGTTCATGACCGATGCTAACCCGACAATAATTGCTACTACCG
Source organism: Candidatus Thalassarchaeaceae archaeon (assembly GCA_034399535.1). Taxonomy (GTDB): domain Archaea; phylum Thermoplasmatota; class Poseidoniia; order Poseidoniales; family Thalassarchaeaceae; genus UBA36. The sequence goes on along the minus strand of DASCSS010000010.1, from coordinate 26,615 downwards.
CGAATGGTCTTGCTACGTTTCTTGAACCCCACAATTCTCCTCCCGAGGAATGCAGGACGAAGAGCAGCCCCCCCGAAAGAAAACACATAGTGGCAATGACCCTCTGAGCCAGTATTTCCCCTTCCCTTGTCTTAGACAAAGTCCCTATCGACATCCATAGAATTAACGCAACACTACAAAGCCCAAGTGACCCCGACTCTAGAATCCCAATGTATTCCACGACCACTCGTGGACGACTCGGCTTGAGTAGATTCTGCCATCAATAATCCAATAAATCACAAACCTCAGAGGGGGGTCCATGGGGAGTTCTCCAAGGTCACGTTGGTCAAACCGAGACGACTCCTCTTATCAGAGTAACAAGGACCAAAAATCCCCGGGTTGGAGGCCCCGAATTCACAATTGGCGAGACGTCAGGGAGGGCTCCGCATCGCCCTTACTCCTAATTGGTCAAGCAACCAGCATTGCATCCTTGGTGATGCTTTTCTCGGGTGTCGAGGCCAATCCAACTAGTGGCACAGAAGATGGCTTTCAATGGGGTTTGGGTATCGGAGCACTCTTCGCTACATTCGGGTTCTCTACCGCTTCTTTCCTTGCTCTATTCAGGGTGATAATTTCCAGTAGAGCCACTAGGCGACGTAAGAGAACGGCAAAACTCTGGTTGCTAGGATTAGTTGGCGCATCAATATACATCTCTTTCAACTGAGACTCAGGTTTACAACCAAACTCGCTTGAGCGTACTACAATTACGAGAGTTGGTTGACCAATGAGAGTGCCCCTCATCATCAGTTACGTTTCGGGTGGATTGCTAATTTTCATTAGCACCCTATTCATGTTTACTGGAACCGAATTTCCATTTTTCGAACAAGAGCAGGAGCCAGAAGTAGAATTCTCGTTCTATGGGGTTAGTGGCAACCTTTCCTATTCTAATTTGAACAATGATCAAGGTTGGGCTGTGTACGTCTATGGGACCTATCTTGATGATGATGAAGATGGCTTCTGGGATGATTGCCCCTCGGTTCAGGTCTTCCCAACCAATGGTACAGAGCAAACCAATCAGAACAACAGCTACTACGAATTGTGTGAAATCGGCCATGGGAGGGAAGATGTTGAAGGAATGATTTACGTTGGGCAGATTTGTCACAATCCAGCTGACACCTCGAGTCCCAATTGTGTCGATGGAAACTATAGTATTGAAGCGGACAGTCTTGTCCGCCTTTCGGAAGAATCGACCCAATCAAATGGAGACTCCTTCCTGACCAAGATTGTTGACAGTTTTCTTACTGGGTTGAGGACGGGACGTACGATATTCTGTGGGGGGATGGCTCTATTATTTGCAGGTGCCGTGTTGGGGCTACTCCTTGGGGAAGAGACGGGAATCTCAGTTACCAAGGGTGCCGGAACAAAGGCAGAGTGGAGGGCCTATGCGCTTACTCAGACCGAACGAGGTGATGACGGGCTCCCGAAAGCCTTCAGTCGGCATAAGTCAACTAGGGACCTATTCACCAAACCCAAGAAGGGGAACGTCCGCGGCGGTGTGCACAAGTCAGGGGGATTGCATCTGAGTGGTTGGACATCCGAGGACTCTAACAAGGCGTACAAGAAGAAGGTCCAAGATCGCAGGGATAGATAGTCAGAAGATGTACGGCCCGAACATGGCCAAAATCCCAATTATCACCACTATCACTATCGCATTTCTGAGGTAGCTAAACATCGAGTTTAGCACCATCCCACTGTAAGATTCACGATTCTTTCTGACGTATACTGGGGGGTTTCTTTCCTCTTCCAAATTACCACCTTATTCAGGGGGGCTCCTAGCCATCGGCATGGACGCGACTCATCAAAAATACAGGAATCGGGCTCATTTTGTGAGAATTATCGCTATTCAACCTCTGAAAAATCTCCATTACTTCTCTCTCTCTGTCATTCCACCCATCACTCGATTGATTTCCCACTTCCTCCATGGCCCACTCTAGTTCTTCGTAAGTAGCCCCCATTTGTTCTTCATCAGTCCTCCCATCATCCCACAATCCATCAGTGGGGGCTGCTTCTTGGATTTCTTCGAGTATCTCCAATGCATCTGCAAGCGCAAAAACTTCTGACTTATACAGATCCGCAATTGGGGAGATATCTACTCCTCCGTCGCCATACTTTGTGAAGAATCCAATTCCAAAATCTTCCACCTTATTCCCAGTACCAACAACAATGCCGTTATTAGAACCCGCAATAGCGTACAAAGTCGCCATCCTCAATCTGGCTCTGGTATTTGCCTTCGCCAAATCGGATAGGGCATGCTCTCGGAGCTCCTTTTCACAAAGGCTGTCGTATGTCTGGGTAAGCTCAACAAGATGGCCGCTAACATTCGCCCAATTCGATTTTAGCCACTTAATGTGAAGATTTGCTCGATCAAATTGTCCGGCTTCCTGATGAATGGGCATGTTCAGGACTACGGTGTCCAAGCCAGTCTTGGCACATAGGGTGGATGTCACTGACGAGTCAATCCCTCCAGAAACTCCTACGACCAATGTAGTGATTCGGCTCCTTTCGGCATAATCTCTGAGCCATCCGGCAATCTCTTCTCCCAATTCATGCCAATCTTCCATCGTTCTTTCCCCCGCAATTAGTGACATGCAACTCCGTACTTCTTCAGCCTCCAATAGTTGTATGGCCAAGGGGTTAGGAAACCAACTACAAGCATGAATGGAATTGCAATTAGATTCATCCCCAGTTCTCCTTGGGTGAATAATAGGTCAGTGATTTCCATAGCTATTTCCATCATCAGCATTGAAATGAATGACATTCCAAATGCCGTTGAAAGAGCATTATTGAAGTTCATCTGACCACGCATTAAAATCGCGGTTTCTAGCATCACGCTTGTTGCCAATCCATTGATGAGTGGTAAAATTAGGTAGAAATACCAAATGATAGAGAACATTTCGAGCCCGGCAGTTATTCCCGAGTAGGAGTAGTACGCCAAGGTACCAAACTCACCCATGGAACAGCCGATTAGACACCACTTTGTGTTGTTGGCGGATTTCCTCCAAACATCTCGGTCTCCCCAGTTGAATCCTTCTTCCATCCCATCAACCGAATAGCCCACCGTTCTGATAGCACCAGATAGGAGGTCTCTGGAAGCACCCGAATGCTCAATCAATGCACTACCTTCGATATGGCTTACCGAAGCGGAAGATACGCCTCGTACACTCTCTAGTGCATTTCTTACCCGACTGGCGCATCCGTCACAAGTCATTCCCCCCACCTCGAGGCGAATCGTCTCCGTCACGTTTCCAGCTAATGCCGAGTGCATTTGAAGTCTTGCAAACTTCCAATCCTCCATTCTCTGGAACCCCCTCAAGTTCAAGACGAACTCCTAGGTCGCTTGAACGATGGGCGTGCCAAGTCCGCCAGGGGAACTCGACCCAGTGGCACTAGAGAACTCCCTTATGGGGAAATGGGAAGAAGAGGGTACCTTCTCCAATTCAATCGAGTCCAGAAGAAAATACAACTCGCCCTTCACATTTCTAGAAGGCCCTCCTACTGCTAACGGTCGCCCCGGAATTCATCACGTCATTTCCCGTCTGTTCAAGGATATGGTTTGTCGTTGGAAGGCAATGGAGGGATATGTAGTAGAGCGAAAGGGCGGTTGGGACACTCATGGTTTGCCAGTGGAGATTGAAGTGCAGAAACGACTCGATCTGATGTCCAACGAAGCGATTGAGGAGTACGGAATGGAAGCATTCAACCAGAAGTGCAAGGAAAGCGTCTGGACCTACGAAGAGGCTTGGAGGGAGATGACAGAGAGGATGGCATTTTGGGTCGACATGGACGATCCGTACGTTACACTGCATGATGAATACATCGAATCGGCATGGTGGTCACTGAAACAGATGTTCGACAAAGGGCTTCTTTTCAAGGGTCACAAGGTACTCCCCTATTGCCCCCAAACCGGAACGAGCTACTCGACCCATGAAGTCTCTTTGGGGTACAAGGAGGTGGCCGAGCCCGCTGTATTCGTAAAGTTCAGGCTAGAGGATGATGACGCCTCAATCCTTGCATGGACAACCACACCTTGGACACTCCCAGGGAACGTCGGCTTGGCCGTAGGCCCAGATGTGACTTACTGCCGCGTCAGAATCACAGAATCACCCTCCAATTCCTGGGAAGGCCGTGGAGGAGCAGAGATTGGAGAGGAACTGATTCTCGCCAAGGATTTGATTGGCAATGTTCTCCGTAATCAAGCAGAGATTGTGGATGAATTCCTCGGATCTAAACTCGTGGGCAAAGCGTATTCTCCTCTGTTCCCGGGAGCCATTGAGCGAGGGGAGTCCGTGTCAGCTTGGACCGTAGTAGCCGCTGACTTCGTCACTACTACGGATGGCACAGGGGTCGTTCACACTGCTGTGATGTACGGCGAGGATGACTACAGACTCGGAATGCAAGTTGGCCTTCCCGCCCAACATACAGTAGGAATGGATGGGGCTTTTGTCGAAGGGGTTCATGACCTCCTTGACGGGCGTTATGTCAAGGATTGCGACGATGACATAATCAATTTGCTGGAGGGATTAGGTCTTCTGTATCGTGAGCACACATATACTCACGATTACCCCCACTGTTGGCGAACCGATCACCCTCTGCTCTACTACGCTATGGATAGTTGGTTCGTTCGAATGACTGCAGTTCGGGACGAGATTCTGACTCACAATGCCAGTGTTGAATGGGCTCCTGAGTGGACTGGGACAAAGAGAATGGGGGAGTGGCTGTCAAATATCAAGGACTGGGCAATTAGCAGAGAGCGATACTGGGGGACTCCAATTCCCGTGTGGATTTGCTCTGAATGCGATACAGTGCACTGTGTCGGCAGTATAGGAGAGATGTCCTCCATGAAGACTGAATCATCCCCCATGCCTCCTGAATTGCATAGGCCATACGTCGACGAGGTTCGCCTCAATTGCCCTTCTGATGAATGCTCAGGAGAGATGATTAGGGAGCCTTATGTCATGGACTGTTGGTTTGACTCCGGATGCGCATCCTTTGCACAATGGCACTATCCCTTCGAGAACGAAGACAAATTTGACGGCTCATTCCCAGTAGACTACATCTGTGAGGCAGTGGATCAGACCAGAGGATGGTTCTATTCCCTCCTTGCGGTTGCAACTACGGTTTTCGGCGAGCCATGCTTCCGAAGATGCCTATCCCTGGGGCACATCCTGGATAAGGATGGCAAGAAGATGAGCAAGTCTAGGGGCAATGTAGTCAATCCATGGGATCATTTCAACAAGGAGGGAGCTGATTCAATTCGATGGTACATGACCACCCAAAGTGCCCCTTGGTCTCCAACCAACTTTGACCCCAATGGCGTCCGGGAGTCCTATGCCAAGATGTTCTTGACACTCTGGAACGTATACCGATTTCATTCCGATTATGCATCACTCGACGGATTCGATCCCGAACACGAACCTGGCTTCGTAGCCGTATCCGACAGAAGTCCCCTGGATAGATGGGTCCTCTCCAGAATGACCGCGATGGCCGATGAATATAGTGCCAACTTCGATTCCTGGGATTTTCATAAGGCGGGAAGAATCCTGGAGGACTTCGTCGTCAACGACGTCTCGAACTGGTACGTCCGACGTTCACGAAGACGTCTTTGGGATGAGGCCGATAGCAACGACAAACGAGCATGTCAGCACACACTTCACGAGGTATTGCTAGTTGTTTGCAGACTAATGGCACCAGTTTCGCCCTTCATGCCCGATGAGATACACAGAGGTCTGACAGGAACATCCGCCCACCTCGCAGACTGGCCAGTAGGCTCATCCCTGGTGCCCAGAACATTGCCATCCAGGGACAAATTGGTCGAGCAACAGATGGCGTTGGTCAGATCTCTTGCTGAAGCAGGAAGGCGCATCCGTGTCGATTCCAATCGTCGTCAGAGACTACCATGCAGGACTGGATGGATAGTTGGCGGCCCCAATCTTGCCGATTTCCACGAAACACTTGCAGAGGAACTCAATGTAGAGTCGCTGGATACTGGGGATGACTTGGATGCCTTCCAGCGAATTGTCCTAGAACCGAACAGGAAGTCTCTCGGTTCAAAGTGCCGTTCTGACCTGCCCTCTGTGCTAGCACAACTCGACTTAGCCGATCCCGAAGCCCTCCTCCTAGAGATTGAAGCCGGTATCGCTGCATTGGGAGGTTATGAGATTACAAAGGACGACATCGAGATTCGCAGGGTCGAGAAACAAGGATTTGCCGCTCAGACGCTATCTTTCGATGAGGGAGATGTTTCCATTGTCTTAGACATGGATCTCGACGCCGACCTACTTTCCAAGGGACTAGCTAGGGACATAACTCGGAGGATCCAGGCCAAGCGCAAAGAACTGGATTTGGATGTTGAGTCGACAATCGAACTTTCCGTTTGGGTCGAGGGCCTGAAATTAGCCGAAGAAGACTGGAATCACGTTCAGAGAGAGACAAGGACCGGGACGGCCTCCCTAAATTCAGGAAAACGACCATCTGGAGCTGAATCTTTCGAGGTTGATGGCACAACAGTCTTCTTCTCGATAGCCAACTGATCAGTGGTCATGGCCAACCATGTACTGGTTTGCTATTGGCATGTAAGAATTAGGAATCAACAACTCAACCCCAAATAGCGGGTCTTCATCTGATGAGTCGTGGTAGGCGATGAAGGACCCCCCGTCCGGAAGAATTCCCATACTGGCGAAGTCGAATCTTATGTCATTCCCTGCCCCCGAAGTCGAGTCCAAATCCCCCAGTCCGAGATATGTCAAAGTATCCGGCTCGAGGCTGTTTGAGAAGTCCCTCACGTGCCAAGCGATGTCAACATCGGGACCATCCGCACTTTGAAATCTAACGTTCAGAACAAACAGGTCGTGCTCGCCGTTTGCGTGGAATTCCCACTCTTCTATTTCCGAGGCCCTATCTGATAGGTTGTAGGTCTGGTTCTGCCAGGTCTCACCTCCGTCCCATGAAAGCATATGCCAAAGTTCGGTACCCGAGGCCAATACGCAGTGAAGTGCAGTTGAAGAGTCGAATGCGCAATACTGCGAGGGTAGAGAAGATCCATTCATGGTCACACCAGTCCACCAATTTAACGAAGTATCGAGGTATGCGTCACTGCCGTCAATGAAGTAATTTGGGAAGTACAGTCCCCCAGATGGTACGGGAAAGGCCCTCATCTCTTTGTGGGGTTTGGTGTAGTCCCACTCACGACCAAGGCTCTCTGGATCGAGGTCAACTTCCATCACGTCTAGGCTATCGTCTCTGTCCGGGAAGTCGAAGTAGTCATAGTTCAGCCCATCAGTTGACAACTGACCTCCTATGTTTTGGACTTGGTGCCAGAAGTTAGAAATCACTAGACTCCCCCATGGTCCATTGCCATACAATCCTCCATTGATGGGGCCAACTATCTCTACTTGCCAGGACCTATCATAGAACGGCTCGGGCGTGCGATTGAAGCACCAGCTCCACTCTTCATCCGCCGAATCGTAGAAGAAAGCGTAGAACTGATCCGCCCCGCTTGTGCTGGGGTAAGGGAACCAGCCCATTGAAATCAGGTCCCCGTTGGTTGCTTGGACTATGCTACCCTCCCCCAAGCCTTCCTGACCTGGAACCGTGGGTTTAGGTTCCATGCAACCAAACTGAGAGAAAATCGTTGGTCTATACTCCTCCCATGAGTGACCCCTGTCTTCGGACCAAGTCGGGTATTCTCCTCCAAAATTTAGAATCCAGCCCTCTTTCGTAGCCGCTAGGTAATGCTCACAGCAGTTCCCCCCATGCTCATTTCCATAAACAGACCACGAAGAGTTCCCCCAAGTCACGTTTTCCGATGGGTGAGTAACAGTGAAGTTCCGTGCATCCTCGTAGCTGCTAGGTGGGTCAATAAGATAGTATTCCAAGTCCCAATCTGGACCTTCTTCTGTCGATTGACTTTTTTCTACACACCCTGACATTACCATTATCAGGGAAATGGAAATTGCCGCCAATGTCCGCCTTGCTCCAACGGGCTGCACGAACTCCCGTAGATATGGGGCTATATCGCACTTTCATCGAACAGTGTTAATCCAATCTCCAAGTCGGACCCTCAGGACCATCTTCGACAGTTACGCCCATTGAGGACAACTCTTCTCTTATTTCATCGGCCCTTGACCAGTCCTTTCCCCCTCTCGCCGCATCCCTTTCGGCCAAAAGAGAATCGACGACATCAGCAACTTTCTCTCTAGCTGATCCTGCCTCCTCACGAGCAGCGGCCACCTCTTCTCGAGTTGGAAGGAGACCCAGAACTCTTCCAGCATTTTCCTCCAGCCAGGAGGCCACTTCTTCGGATGGCTCTGCCGTTACCACTCCCTGGACCTCTATAATTGCCGATCTAGTGTTGAAGTCGTCATCCATGGCCTCAGTGAATCGCTTACTGGCGGATTCTAGATCAATTCCGGACTTTCCAGAAATAAGAGATTTGGAATATGCCGTTAACAATCTGCCATAGTGCGACGACGCCTCATCGAGGAACTCTGGCGTAAGATCGATAGGGTTCCGATATGGCACGCTGAGAAGAGCATACCTCAATGCTAGCGGAGGGTGGTGCTCAAACGCCTCGCTCAGCGTCCAGAAGTTTCCAAGACTCTTGCTCATCTTCTCGCCATCTACATTGACGAATCCATTATGCATCCAGAACCCAACAACTGGCTCAGAACCCGTGGAACACTCGGATTGGAAGATTTCCGCCTCATGATGGGGGAACCTGAGGTCATGCCCTCCTCCGTGGATGTCAAATTTCGCCCCGAAGTGCTTGATAGACATCGCAGAGCATTCGATGTGCCAGCCCGGCCTACCTTCTCCCCAGGGGCTTTCCCATGACGGTTCGTCCGGTTTTGCCAGCTTCCAGAGAGCGAAGTCCCTGTGATCCTTCTTTCCGGAACCAGTTTTCTCAACCCTTCCGCCGGCCCCCGACCTAACCATCTCAAGTGTCTGTCCCGTAAGTAGTCCAAACTTCTCTGGTGCCGTGTCTATCTCGAAGTAGACTCCGTCATCTGCTAGGTATGCATGCCCCTTGCCAATCAGGATTCCAATCATCTCAATTATTTCGGGAATGGTCTCCGTTACTCGGGGATAGTGGTCCGCCCTGAGTACGTTCATCTTGTCCATAACTTCGTAGTACTCCTCTATGTTCCGATTTGCTACTTCTCTGAAATCGACTCCCTCTGAAGTGGAGATATCTAGAATCTTGTCATCTATGTCGGTGAAGTTTTGCACATAATCGACTTCAAAACCCTCTGATTCCAGCCATCTATGGACCACATCGAAGGCGACGTAGCACCTTGCATGGCCCAGGTGACTTGGGGAATAGGGGGTAATCCCACAAACGTACATCCGAACTTTGCCGTCATCTAGTGTTTTGAACTCACGCTTCGAGCGAGATTTCGTATCGTAGACCTCGAGAGGCACATGCTTCTGGTAGGCTCACCCGTCATCAATCTCTCGCTGCCTGTACAAGCCCAGAGTACAGTAGGTCGTGTCCGGCTCGTTCTGGGTGCCATTGGACGCCAAGGCAGAATCCTAGATCTGGCCTCTCTACGGCCTCGATTAAGCCGTCGTGTTTGGCTGTAGCAGAAACAGAAAGGCTACCCGGGTCAGCTACGCCCTGATGATGTGTAGAGTTCACAGAAAAAGTGGTCCCCATCAATTTCGCCAGCAGAGATTCCTCTGCAACATCAACTCCATGCTCGGTCTCGACACCATCGAATCCCCCATGTCCCTCGTGACCGGGAGTAGTATCTAGATGCTGGTGAAGTGACCCTCCATGTAGGACACTGAGGATCTGCATTCCCCTGCAGACTCCGAGGAAGGGGATTCCTCGTTCCAAGGCACCCCCGATTAGAGCCATCTCGGTTTTGTCCTGTTCAGGATATACTTCTCCATTCATCGGCCCAGCTTCCTGACTGTAGTTCGTCGGACAAATGTCCGGACCCCCAGATACAACTAACCCATCGATACAATCCAATGTGTCATTCATATTTCCAGCGGGGGGGATAATCAGAGGAATTCCCCCCGCTCGATTGATTACCGAGATGTACGCCGAAGGAAGAATGGCGGCATTTCTGTGCCAGTTCCCATATACTGCGTCTCTGATGAAGCATGTAATGCCAATAATGGGGCTATCCGACATGTCAATCTTCCCTGTTATTCCTAGCATGGATAAATGATAAAACACAAACGTAGGTGTAAAAAATTCCCACGATCATCATCGAAAGCTGTTCGATTACCGAAGCACTGACGTCACCTTTTGCTAGTCCAGATACCCCCATGGCACCCCCAGAGATGCAGAATAACCCCAGCAATACAGCGACATGCATTACCAAAGCCCTCTTTTCTGGGTACTGCTCTGCCGCTACAGCCATCAAGAACAATGGAATTGCAACAAATGTAGGAATTAGGGCTGTCACGCTCTCCTGTCCGGTCGCGAAGTACGTCACAGCACCCATTAGCGCAAGAGCAGCAGCAGTTACTTTGGTGAAAGTTGGAACATTCAAATTGAGATATGTGAATTCGTCGTCCATGATGTCACCAGAGGGCTCTCACATTTGATGCTCACGATTGGGCGGCATGCTTGTGAATTTCTTCGTCTCTAGCTATGATTTGTTCCCAGAGTATCTCTGCCACGTCCATCACTTCCATTTCTGAACCAACGGCGTCTAATCCATCCTTTACCATAACCGAGCAGAAGGGGCATCCGACCGCGACCGTATCGCATCCCGTCTCAGATAACTCCTTGGCCCTGATCACATTTACGCGCTTGTCCGAATCCTCTTCCATCCACATCTGTGCTCCACCCGCACCACAGCAAAACGAATCCTGTCCATGCTTCTCAGTCTCGACATCCACTCCTCCGATGACATTTCTTGGTTCATCGATTATCCCCCCAATCCTCCCTAAGTAGCAAGGATCATGGAATGTTAAATTTCGTGACCTCTCTTCTATTTGGGGCAAGCTCCCTTCTTCCTGGAGACGTGCCAATATCTCTGAATGGTGGAAGACCTCTAATTCTTCTCCCCCATAATCTGCGTATTCCTTGCCAAGCGTGTGGAAGCAATGAGGGCATGACGCCACAATCCTCTTGACTCCCAGTTCTTGGAATGTCATCATATTTGTCTCAGCAAGCATCTGGAACAGGTATTCGTTCCCGGCTCTTCTTGCTGGGTCACCCGAGCATCCCTCCTGCATGCCTAGTATTCCGACGTCTAGCCCTGCTTCCTTGAGCAATGAAATGGTTGATCTTGCCACCTTTTGGTTCCTCTCATCAAAGCTTGCAGCACAGCCAACGAAGTAGATGTACTCTGCAGGCTCCCCCACTTTCACATCCAAATCAGCAGCCCAGGCAGCTCTCTCGTGGGCCCCGAAGCCATATGGATTGGATGCCGACTCGATGTTCCCCATCGCCGTGTTGAGAATCTCCGGGTACTCCATTGTCTCCATCATTGCATTCCTACGCAGATCTGTGAGCTTAGGAACGTGCTCTATGTACAAGGGGCACACGTCAACGCACGCGTTGCATGTTGTACAGGCCCATACGGCTTCATCAGTAATTCGTTGGATCACCGTCTCTTCTGGTTGCTTTCCGGACAACAAAATCGGCGCATGCTCATTTGCGTAGTTTCGAATATCATGAATCACTTGCATAGGGTTTAGTCCCTTTCCCGATGCATAGGCAGGGCAGACGTCTTGGCATCTAGCACATGACGTGCATGACCATCCGTCTATCAACTGCCTCCAGGTGTATTGGTCATAGGTGCTGACCCCGAAAGAGTCGATATCTAGCTCGTCCAAGGGGACTGCCCCCCCGTCCTCTCGAACTTCCAGAGGCCGCATTCTGCCTTTCGGTCCAGTATCGTGAAAGAACACGTTTGGTACCGCCATTACCAGATGCATGTGTTTCGACATTGGGATAAGGAATAGGAAAACAGATATTGCGAGCACGTGGGACCAGTATGCAGCAATTACGGTTCCATTCGAAACACCGATTTCTGATACCATATGGCCGATTGGCTCCCAGAAAGGAGAGGGGTCATCATTGGACTCAACAACGAAGGAGGTAGCCGTAATGGTGAAAATCAGGAATAGGATTACATTCCCTTCAAATTGCGACTTTCCTTTCAATTTCTCAGGTGTGAAGACTACACGGCGTACTAGAGCACCCAAGCACCCAATCAGGGCCATCACATATCCCAATTCGACCATGCCATTCCAAGGGCCATTGAGAAAACTGGGTAAGAGTTCTCTTGAGAATGCATTTGCAGTAGCTAGATCTAGCATGTCTGAGGCGAGCATTAGGAATCCCCAGAACATCAGGACGTGCATTGTCCCAGCAACCCGGTCCCGCAGAACCTTCTTTTGTCCCAGCCATCCAACCAAGAACTCCCGAATTCGTACGCCCCATGAGTCAAATCTCGAATCCGGGGCCCCCAGTAAGACTAGGCGAGTAGCCTTCTGAACTTGATATGTGAAGAATCCTATTGACACCATTCCAAGCACTAAGAGAATATGCCACCCTTCCATCGGCCCGTAAGATTCCAAAAGTGGGTGTTCCACAGACTTCCTCCTACCGGGCTTACCCGGTACAAGGTCCGAGCAGCCCAGCGCCCTTGAATCAACCGCCTAATTATGCCAACACTCATGGCCTATTGACCCAGCCTATGGGCATGGCGAGTGCATTCGCCCCGGGAAAGTGCATCCTTTTTGGGGAGCATGCAGTCGTATTTGGTCATCCTGCGGTCGCAGTAGCTATTGACCAGGGAGTCAGAGTTAGCATCAGGGAGTCACCAAGCTGGATCCTAGAAGGGGCATCCTTCGATCCCTCCCGACATCCCCATATTTCCCACATCATTCAGAGTGTCTTCCAATATGATGGCCCCCCACTGAACATCGATGTCGAGAGCTCCCTTTTCTCTGCAGCTGGCATGGGCTCTTCTGCAGCCCTTTCCAATGCCTTTGGGGCCGCACTGCATTCTTTCCTAAGACCAGAAGACCCACTTATTCCCATAGATTTGGCACGAATGGCCCATTCGGCCGAGGCGACTGCTCAGAAGGGGAGGGCTAGTCCAACAGATACCGCTACTAGCGCTCTTGGCGGTTTCGTAGTAGTTTCGGGACAAAGGGTGGAAGGGACTCGACATGTTTTCGACACCAGTCTCGTTACTCCCGAGGGAAAGAGGGATTGGTCAATCAATACGGTGGATGTGCCCAAGGGTGTCAGCGACGCTTGGCTAGTCATCGGATTCACTGGCAAGGGCTCTCCAACCGGAAAGATGGTGGCGAAGGTTGCCAAATTGGTCTCGGGCAACCCAGAAAGGATGAACGATTTGGAAACGATAGCCAATATTACCAAAGCCGGATTGACTGCTCTTTCAGCAGGCAATCTCGAGGGTCTGGGGATAGCCATGGATGCATGTCATGACTGCCTAAAAAACTTGGAGGTCAGCAGCCCTAGACTGGACCGCTTAGTTGAGGCGGCACGCCCTCACTCACTGGGAACCAAGCTCACGGGAGCAGGAGGGGGGGGTTGCATGGTAGCATTGACTCTGGATCCAGAAAGGGTTTCCCAGGCGATTGAGGTTGCTGGAGGAAGGCCACTGACGAGCAAACTTGGTGCCAATGGAGTCCGAATTCTAGGAAACTGACTCCCTCGGAAAATCCACTCTCCTTTATATTACCATTTATAAGAGAGACTTCGGTCGTCAACCTATGCTAAGTGACGAAGAAAGACTCACAGTAGTCAATGTAGTGGCCTCAACTAGAGTTGCCGAGGAATTGGATCTACCAGATATTGCGATTCAACTCAATTGTGAGTACGAGCCCGAGCAGTTTCCGGGTGTCGTTTACAGGGTAGTTGACCCAAAACTCGCCATCCTGATGTTCAGGTCTGGAAGGGCAGTATGCACAGGAGGGAAGAATGAGGATAACATCCACACTGGCATCGAGAGGATGATTGGTGACCTTAGGGCTGCTGGGATTGAGACATGGGATCTGAAGGATGTAGAAATTGAGGTCCAGAACATGGTTGCAACATATTCCTTGTACTATCCAGAGGAATACGGGGAAGTCGCTCGCATGGATGACATCAATACCAAGGTAATTGATGACAATGGAGCAATCAGAGCGGCTACAGACGAGGAAGTAGAGAACGAGGACCCCAGGATTCGCGGGATATTGAAGGGAGAGCCTTTGGCAGCCCTCCCAAGGAAGCTCAATCTGAACAATTTGACATTCCATCTTCCATTCGACAAGGTGGAGTACGAGCCAGAGCAATTCCCAGGACTGATTTACAGGTTAGATTATCCGCGTGTCGTTTGCCTAATTTTTGGTAGCGGCAAGATGGTAATAACTGGAGCAAGGCACAAAGACGAGATCCTTGAGGCCGTTGAGCAGATTAAGGATGAGTTGGCGGACCTTCTCTAACCCGTGCGAATCACTATTATTGGGCTGGCCCCCATGATGGCCGATGAGGACGAGGTGCACGGCCACTCTTCTGGTTGCAGTGATGGTCATATCATCAATCTCATTTGCGTGGTTAGGCCTTAACAATCAGGATACTGAGCTTCAGAGAGACGAAGTGATCTGGGTATCCGGCAGGACGACTAGCACTGTGGATGTTGCCGATTGGCGGATAAATGATAATTGGATGTATGACGGGTATCTGGACGTCGCAGATTTCGTTGCCGAATCTGGGGTCCAATCTAATGTTGAGACTTTGGAGGGGACCTTGGACCGTACGGTCGCGGACATCTATCTCGCCGAAATCGATGGCAACTCGGCTCTGGTCTATGAGGTACTATCGGTAGGATCATACGAATCCAACGGAGTCATCAGCATTGACGGTACCAGTGGGTGTCTCTATGTGGACATGGAGACCACGGAAATCATCCGGGCTTCTGACATGGCCACGCACTCGCAGGATGCAGCAATCAACGTCTACTTCGATCCGGTAATATTCGGCAGCTGCTGGTCGTCTTTCAGACAAACCATCGGGCTTCTGAACGTAGACAACTCGTATGACCCACCCCTGGAGAATTACGATTTCCCGTTGGGAGTGGGGGAGTCATGGGAAATGGACTTCCAACAGGATACAGATTACAGTGGATCAAGCAATTATGTTGACATTCCCGACGATACTAGCGATTCGAACACGACTAGCTGGGCTGTCGTCAGCCAAGGCAACTCCGGAGTCTCCTACCCTGGATGCTATCAGTCGTACAATGTCACCAACTACGACTCGGATGGTGATGAGGCGGGATACAATTGGTACTGCCCCGCAATCCGAGGGGAAGTTAAGAGCTCAGTAGTGCAGAGTTTCGGCTTTCTGGCCGTCCACGAACTCACATCTTACCAGCCCGTTCAGAGGGGGAAATCGATATCGATCGACATCGAGTACCCCTTGTCACCAATTGGCATAGATATCTCTGCGTGGGTCAATGTTTCGAACCAAGGTCAGCCCGTCGGCGCTCAGGACCTACAGTTCAGGTACGAGTCCGAACAGCTATTCCAGAACGTAACTACTGATGCGAATGGTTCCTACCACCTTATCTTCAATTCCGGAGACAATGCCGACAGCACTGTTGGACCTGGGGAACTGGGCAGTCATGGCCTAATTGCATGGATCGGATCCGATGATGTCATTGGTGCCAGATCTTTGGTAATCGACTCCAATATTCACGAGATAGATCTGGTTGCTAGGTCTGAGGGAGTGACCGTACAAAGGCACAGATACTCAACTGGGGGCTCTATCACATTAGACCCCAGCATCGGGTTCACTGCGATTGAGGGGGATACTCTGACCTTCTCCATACCCGTTTTGAACAGAGGGCTGATTTCGTCCCCGTCCTCCGTATTGGCAATCCTTGCACCAGATGGCACTTCAGTCAACGGAATCGTGCCTCCTCTTTCCAGCCTCCAGGAGTCAAGGGTCGAACTAAACTGGACCGTACCTTCGTCCCAGGCATATGGTAACGTATACTTCGATTTCTCCGTAGACCCAAACGAGGAGATTAGCGAAGACGGAAATCGCACAAACAACCACGGCTCATTCTTACTGTACATCGGTGCTATTCCTATTGCTTCACTCTCCTCTATCAACGAGACCCCGACCATGGACCCAGTCTCTTTTGATGGGACCCTCTCATCTGATCCCGATGGAGGGGGCCTGGTATGCAATTTCAGGGTTGAGAAAGTGGATGGTAGCATACTGGAATCAGTCGAGCAAGACTGCATTTTTGAGTGGAGTTGGGATGATGAAGGGGAGTACGACGTTTTCCTGATAGTGTCGGACGAAGAGAATGACATTGACCAAGAGCAACTGTCAATCACAGTTCACAACCGCCCACCTGAGATACTAATCGGAGCAGAAAGTGATGAGGTCGTAGTCACACACCCTATTACCTTCCAAGTTGTGGAAAGCAGCGACATTGACTCCCAGAACCCTTCAGCACCAGTTGAGCTACTCTGGGGCCCCGATTGCCAGGAGGGAAGGGTGGGTCAGTCTTGCACCGTCACTCCAATGGTGGAAGGGGCGTATGCAATTGAGATTCTAGCCACGGACGATGATGGCGCCACCACTCAAGCAACGTATGTGGTAAACGTGACCAACATAGCCCCGAGCAACCCTATTGCAGAGCTGTATATCGACGAATCCAGAATTTTTCCTGACAGTAGGGGGGTTTTCGTGGTCGATGAGGGAGAGGAGATTTCTTTTTGGGGCCAAGCAGAAGACTCTAGCAATGATTTGGATTCCCTCATCCATGTATGGCGGCCAGATGCCGAGTACTATCCAGAACTAAATTTCACTAGTGTTGGGAGGATAAGCACGGTGTTTGACCATGGATTCAACACATCTGGGATGCACCTAGCAACTCTACAGGTTTCGGATGACAACGGGGCCCAGGCCGATGCCCTAATCGTGCCAATCCAGGTCAACAATCTGCCACCATCGATTTCCCCCATTTCAAACCTTCAGACGCTTGAGGAGGATGAAGAAATCACCATCGAGGTCATTGTCTCCGATACTAGCAACGACTTGCCCACCCTATCCTACTGTTTCGATTTGGATCCATCGGAAGACTCCGACTCCGACGGTTTGGGAGATAACGACTGCGATTTCCCCTCCCGAACCCTAGTCCACTCATGGCCCAATGCTTTGACAGCCCCAAATCACATTGTCTTCCATGTTACCGATGATGATGGCGACTCGGATTACTTGGAAATCCCAATCGAAGTTATCAACTCACCACCCGCTGCAATGGCATCAGCAAGTGTGGTAAATCCCACTGAGGGGGACAAAATCGTTCTTTCCGCTAATGGCACAATCGATTCACAGATTGACATGGATTCGCTTCAGTTCATCTGGGATATCGATATCACAAAAGACTCGGATGGAGACGGAAACCCCTCCAATGATGAAGATTATACGGGGAGGTGGATTGAGTTTTCCTATGATTCCGAGGGGCCTAAGCAAGCCAAGCTCACTGTACTCGACGAGAGTTCCAGCCACTCCGTAACAATGGATATCCATGTCGCAGAGGCACCATTCAGTCTTTCAGAATCATTGAAGTCAAATCTTCTGTTTGTAATCATAGGATTATTGGGGATCGCCGGTACGGTTTTCCTAGTACTTAGAACAACTCAAACAAAGGGGAAAGAACCACCAAAGGAAGAGGAGCCCTTGGATTTCGATGACGCCTTCGATGGCCCCTCCGAGGAGAGGCACCAACTCCAAGCCGCTATCCGACCGCCCGCCGAAGAAACACCCGAAACCAAGTTGCCCAGGCATATCATCGATGGCCTTGATGATGTATTGGCGGAGCTCACAGGTAGCAGGCCCTCCAGCGGACCCAGTGATCATGTACCATCCTCGGATTCTTCAGAACCCGTCGAAAAGGGCGTCTTGGACTTGGATGATATCGAAGCCCTCTTTGAGGAGTAGTGCTCGGGCCCGACGTGGTCAATCTATTCCGGCTCCTTGGTCTGCCCAACCCGAACGCCGCACCCAAGACGAGGGCGGGCAGAAGCAAGGTGGCAGTCGATCCTGGGCCCAGCGCCGGGAATCGGTTCCACGATTTAGGCGAACCGAGGTGGGCAGAGAGAACATCGAGAATGTCCGAGAGGCCAAGTAGGCGAGTTATCTATCTCGAACCGGACGATCTCCACCGACTCCCTCTCGATGGCACAGAGCAGAACCTCTCGATGGGAGACATGGTAATCGTCGATCTGAATTCTCTCAATCACATGCCTAGTCAACAGTCTGTTTGCTCTAGGCGCGTAGAGGGGCTAGGAGAGCGGATGAGATTGCCAGTTTTCGCACTAAATGAGTCTGACACCTTGCTGATGATCGCAGGGGCAATGATGAGAGTCGACACACACAAGCACAGACTGGGCTCTCCTGCATTGGACCGAGCAATAGGCGACTAGAAATTGCGAAATATCGACTAAGCGGGATCTAGTCAGTCCAACGGTTCACTCGTCCTCTAGCCACGAGTCGAGGTCCCCGTTGGAGACCTCCATGATCGCGTGATCCGTGAAGTCCCTGTAGGCTAGCCACTTGGCTATGTCCCCCTCGTCATCACCTCGCTCCCTCTTCCTTTCGATCGAATCATTGGCGTATCTCACACAGCGTCGCAGGAAGCCAATGACTAGTCGCCTTCTTTCTTCCAAGACACTTTCACTAGACATTCAACGACTCCATTAGTGATTCCACGTGACCCTTTGTCTTCACACCGTAACCCACCCAGACGATAGTCCCGTCGGAGCCGATTGCGAAAGTGGACCTTAGGGTTCCCATGTACGTCTTGCCGTACATGTTCTTCTCCCTCCAAGTTCCATAGGCCTCGTGGAGCGATGACCCTTCGTCCACGATAAGATCGAACGGCAACTCATGCTTGTCGATGAACTTCTGATGGGATTTTGCACTGTCCGTGGAAACTCCCAGAACACGCCAACCACTCTCGGCCAATCTGCTGAAGTTATCCCTGAAGTCGCAAGCCTGAGTGGTGCATCCAGGAGTGTTATCTCTGGGGTAGAAGTACAGAATCACCTTCTCCCCTGAAGAGAGGATTTCTGAGAGTTTGACGGTTGAACCATCCGTTATCGGCATATAGAAGTCAGGAGCTCTGTCCCCAATTGAAAGCTTCACAGTTGTCATGCAACCTCGTATCGACCCTAACTCATGAAGACTACCATTACTGGATGTAGGATTTCAGAGTAACAGATGTTGGCATTGGGGGTGGCTCACTGAAACCGAAGCATGCAGTAGTGTGGAACCTCTCCTTCTGTCCGAGCTTCTTGCCATTGATGTCGCCCTCGGCTTCCAGGACCCTTGATATCGACCTTACGGAGTACCATCCCCTCCTATCATCCCTCGTCCTACCGTAGGTCTTGGTACCAAAGATTGCTCTTCCGAGGACAGCCTCCACACTGGCAACGAACCATAGTGGCCTCCAGAAGGGAAGGGGGACGGCACTTCCCCACGAAATCCGAACAGATAGGCCTCCTCCCTTCACCGAAACCTCCCCCTTCGATCTCAGCACATCGATTTCGGTAATGCGCACCTCTTCGAAGCTGTATAGTCCAGAAACGTAATCGGCATGCTTCTTCGAAGGAGAAAGAAGAACTCTGGTCCCGTCATGTTTGGCCCACATAATATTCGTGAAACCGCCCAGAGGGGACTCTTTCCAGTCGCCGATTACGATCCTATCTCCACTAGAGAAACCGGTAGATGTGATCCTCCCCACGAAGACGTCCATTTCAAACACCCATCTCCTCCCTAATCCTCTTCTTTGTCGATGCCCAGGAGCAAATCGGACACCCCCGCAGGTCGTGCCTTAGAGCCGGACAGTGCTCCCTTCCGAAGTAGATGATCTGCAAATGCCTCCTGTTCCAGGAATCTTCCGGGAAGACTGCTTTCAGGTCTCTCTCAGTCTTGGTCACGTTCCTCCCATCCGATAAGCCCCATCTGGCTGCCAGCCTGTGTATGTGAGTATCAACCGGGAAAGCAGGAATTCCGAAGGCCTGGCTCATCACCACACTTGCTGTCTTGTGACCCACTCCGGCCAGCGACTCCAGGAAATCCCAGTCCGGACGAATCCCACTTCCGTCTTCGATAATCTGCTCAGCCATCTTCTTGAGGTTCCCGGCCTTCGTCGGAGCCAGCCCGATCTCCCTGATTATCTCGTGAATCTCGTCAGCATGCAGGGCGGCCATTTCCTCCGGATTACCCGCAATCTCAAACAATCTCGGAGTGACCTCGTTGACCTTTTTGTCTGTGGTCTGGGCAGATAGCATTACTGCTACAAGGAGAGAATAGGGGTCGGAGTGGTTTAGTGGAATGGGAGTCTCCGGATAGAGCTCGTCCAACTTCTTGCCGATCCTATCTGCCTTATCGGCCCGACGCAATCTCAGCCCTCCATCCCATATTCCCCCCCTCCTCTCAAACCAATCATGAATCCGGCAATCACGCATCCGAAGAATGGCGCATAGCAGCTCAGCCACATAGTGTGGTTCCACTCTTCCGGACTCCCACTGACTGCCCATCCGACTAGGGCAAGTATCACTCCCGGCACGGTAGCCAGCAAGGCAAAAAGCACTGCCCGCCCAAATCCCATGAATCGTTCAGAGCAGTCCTGAACTTGACTCTAACGGGCCGCCAGGTTCTCAACCATCTTTCTCATAATCAAGGTCTGCACCACTGATAATGCAGCAGCCCACCAAACCCAAATCGGCAGACCAAATGCCCACACTTCACCCTCCTTCCACCACCAAAAGTCCTGAGCGAGAACAAACACAGCCACAAGTCCGATCATGGGCACAATTTCTCTGTAACCAATTCCATCCCACTGACCAATCGACACCTCTCTCGAGCAGGCAAATTGTGCTGACAACAAAGCAACCAATGCAGCCACAATTGAGGGTATTACTGCCGTAGGCATCGCACCCTTCACAGGCTGCACCCACCACCCGTCGAATGATTCGGGGGAGAATATGGCCAGTAACACCACTGCCTCCCCTGCAACGATTGAGGCAATCACCGCCCGCCCGTCAATGCTGTCGAAATGCGCTGCAGCAAACACGGAGGGGAACATCACCGCGTACATCGAGAAGGCAAGAAGCCCCAAGTTTAGTATCGAGAGATCCGACCAAAGAGAAAGCATCAGTCCAAGCAGTGCCAGAGCGACGATCACTGACTCCCTGCCCCAATTACCTTGAGCTTCTTTAGGCACCAGGTCTCTAGTAACCAGGGAACCCGTTGCAAGTAGCTGCGAATCCATTGTGGACATCAATGCCGCAAGACCCGCAACTAGAACGAGTCCTCCTAGCCATTCACCTCCGACATCCATGATCATGGTCGGTAGAATGTTGTCCGATCCCGTCTTATCTAGTCCAGTGTGACTAAGGTGACCCATCGTCCCGATCAAGATTGGAGGCAGGAAAGCCAACCATGCAACCGCCGGGTACAGGATCGCCATCCTCCCAATCGCCAAGTCGCTCTCAGCGGCACACAGCCTCTGGTATAGCTGGGGGAACATGGGGTCTGCGAATAGCCAAAGGAGCATTGTACTGGTCCAAATTAGAAGTGTGTAGTTCCCCTCCCTGCTCAGTAGCCCCGAATTTTCCTCGGACAAGGAGATTGTTTCCATAGCGACATCGAGCCCCCCAGCATCATTAATCACCATTACAAGTCCGAGCCACAGAAGTCCCAATGCGATTGCACCCTGCACCGCGTCCGTCCTCACAACCGCTTTCAGGCCCCCAGTGAGCGTGTAAGCGACTACTAGGGCCGTAACCAGAACCGCTCCGATCCACTCATCACCCCCGAAGAGTGCAGAGACCACAATTCCTGCTGCCCTAGGTTGTAGTGCGAGATAAGGAATCGTGGCCAGAATCAGCACGGTCGCCATGGTGACTTGCGCACCCCTGGATCCCGTTTGCCCCCTCACCATCTCCGGTGCAGTCATTGCACCGTGCTCTATTGACCGGGAACGCACTTTCCTCCCCAGAAAGTACATCGAAACTGCCATGAAACCAGTACCGAAGGCCATTATCGGCAGGAATGACAGACCTATCTTGTACGAAGCACCACTCGATCCGTAGACAGTAAATGCACTGAAGTTCGTAGCTGCCATCGTGATTAGGAGGACAGGCCCAGAGAGGCTCCTTCCGGCTAGGTAATACGACTCATCCTCTCTTCCAATATCTCGACGAGCCCAAACTGCGAATCCTACCATGGCTAGGGCGTATGCTCCGACAATCATCCAAGCAGACGACACGTCAGCGCCAAGGGGCGCACGACATTATATTGACTGTTACAACTCATTCATCACCATGGAAACTTGTATACCCAGATTACAAAGTCATTCAGAATACATTGAATCGCCAACATGATCGCTCCGACCATCATCAGTACAGATCCATCTATTCCATCCTGGTGGGCACCAAAGGCCAGTAGTCCAAGCATTACATTCCCGATCGAAGTAAGCAACAGCGTACCAATTACCAGTGTCTTGGTCCAAGTAAAGTCATTCTCCATGTGAAGGATTGTGCTCTCTATCCAGAGCGCCGAGGGAATCAGAATCAACGCATAGGCCAGTAGTAGCCTAGTCGCACCTTTCCCATCGGAATCCCCCCAGGGCCACCTCAGGGAACCCATCGTCGCATCGTCTAACTGGAAGAAAACGATGTACCAGTACATCAGGAAACCGAGTGCAGCTACGAACATGAATGGGACTATGTATGCCCTCCATGCTTTGGGGACCCCTCCCCATAGATCATGGGGACTCTCAGCATGAGACAAACCGTAAACGTAGGAGGCTAGGACCAAGGGTCCGAAAACGAAGGTGAATGCTAGAACTAGCTGCCTAGTCACTTCCATGAACGACCCACAGAGTACTATGTCATAAAATCAAAGCCGCACACCCTCTCCTGAGATGGATGACCGAGAACTCCGAGGAGCCAGTGTACGACGATCCAACCCCCCCTCATCTGTTCATGAGAAGGAACGAGGCCCTTCTCCCAGTGGAGGAATAGATGTGCAGCGCTGCGGGGTGGAGGAAGTTTCCCATGCCCTTGGCTACGAGCAAGTCTCCTTGGTGCTATTCCTGAAGGACTCCCTTGACCCCGAAGCAGTACGCCTCCGGGAGTCTGCCGAGAGTAGGGGGATCCCTGTTCTCGAGGCATCCAATAATGACATGTGGAGGATGTCCCGCGTTAACGAAGACCAGACCCCACCTCCAATATTGGCCTTGGTCGGCCGGAATCCCAGTGCAAGCGTAGATGATGTTCTGGCCTCGGGAGGTGTTTCGTGGCTTCTCGCTGGAGCCCGCTACCCTGTAAACATAGGTTTCACCATCCGCACTGCGGAGGTCAGCGGGGCCAGCGCAGTCTTCGTCGATGGCGATCTTAGTCACACAGAGAAGAAGGCTGCGAAGCGTGCTTCGATGAAGGCCCACCGATTCATGCCCGTCCACTGGGTGGAGGGGGACGACATCGTCCGTAGGGCCAAGGAAGCCGGATTCCGGGTGGTCTCTATAGAGGACTGTGGTGAAATAGAGCCATGGGAGGAGGTCCTGACAGGGGACGTTCTTTTGATCGTAGGAGGTGAGCGCGATGGCATTCCCGATTCGATACTGGGGAAATCCGACTCCGTAATCCGAGTCCCCATGTCGGGGTTCGTGCCCTCTTACAATCTTCAGGCACCAATGGCAGTGGTGGCTGCAGAGGCTCTTCGCCAGCGAAGAAATGCCGACTAGAAGGAACCCTCTAGCTCCCTACTGATTATCATCCTCTGGATCTGACTCGTACCTTCGAAAATCTGGTATATCTTCGCCCCCCTCATTCTTCTTGCAAGCGGGTATTCTTCCGAGTACCCATATCCCCCTAGGACCTGTACCGCGTCTGTGGTTACTTCCATACATGTGTCGGCAGCGAATCTCTTCGCGTGAGCTGCCCTCAGTGTGACCCCCTCCCCCTTATCCAGACCGCTGGCCGCGCTGAGTGTTAGAAGTCTAGCAGCCTCAATCTTTGTTGCCATGTCTGCAAGCATGAATGATATCGACTGGTGTTGGGAGATCGGCTTCCCAAAGGTGAACCTCTCCTTTGCGTAAGCCCAAGATTCCTCCATCGCCCCCTGTGCGTTTCCCACCGCGTGTGACGCCACGCTCGGCCTAGAGTGATCGAAGGCCTTCATTGCATTCATCCAGCCTCCTCCTTCAACCCCGCCCACTAGATTTTCCTCTGGAATCCTAGCGTCGTTGAAGGTAACGCCTCGGGTGTCAGAGCACCTCTGTCCCATGTTCTCCTCTTTCTTCCCAAGTTCCACCCCAGGTGTGTCGGCATCAACGATGAACCCACTAAGTCCCCTATATCCAGCAGAGCGGTCAGTGTAACCTAGTACAAAGAACCAATCTGCGTACCCGGCTCCAGTGATCCACATCTTGCTTCCGTTGATCACGTACTCGTCCCCCTCCTTCGTTGCCTCTGTTTTCAGCGATTGCACGTCTGAACCAGCATCTGGCTCGGTAACACAGTAAGCTGCAATTTTTCCATTACACGCTCTGCCGAGGTACTCCTCCTTCTGCTCCTCGGTCCCTCCAGTAAGCAGCGGGTAGGAGGCGAGCATGGTGCTGCCGTTCGCCGTTGCGAAACCAGGGTCTCCCCTGCCAAACTCTTCGTTGATAATCACCTCTTCGACGGCGCCCATTCCTGCTCCTCCGTACTCTTCAGGGATTGTAGTGTAAAGCAATCCCAGATCATGTGCCTTGCGAATCGCATCCAGGGGGTATTCGCCGTTCTTGTCCCACTCGGCGGCATGTGGCATCACCTCTTCGTTGGCAAAATCCCTGGCCAACTCGCGAATCATCTCTTGTTCTTCGGACAAGGAGAAGTCTACCATGACCTATCCGATGAATGGCACTATTTGAGTGATTTCTGTCTATGCTCTTTTTGCATTAAGTGTCCTTTTCCTACCATTTCTAGTACAGTCAAACCACATGATTCTTCTAATGGGGCCCTGTGGCAATTTCGTGCCCATAGATGACGAAAGGCTTGCTTCTGAAATAAAGAAGATCAAGTCCCCGCTCAGATTCCTCCTATGGACTTTCAGAAAGTTCCCAGCCTCTCGTTTCTCCGGACTCAAGCTGGACAAACTCGACGATGATTCCTGTGTAGTTTCAATTCCCGGGGGGTGGAGGTCGCAGAACCCTTTCAATAGCATGTACTGGGCCGTCCAGGGAATGGGGGCCGAACTATCCACTGCTGGATTCCCCCTAGCACTGGTAAACTCCCTGGGAGGGAGGACCCGGACGCTCGTTGCCGGTCAGGAGTCGAAATTCACTAAGAAAGCCAAGGGGCGAATCAGATTCACCTGCGAGGATGGGAATCTCGCTAGATCAGCGATTGAGGAAAGCATCGAGACAGGCAGGCCAGTTAACGTGGAACTCACATCTGTAGGCACGGACTCCTCTGGTGACGTGGTTTCAGAGTGGGTATTCAAGTGGAACTTCCTCGTGATTGAGGAGGGATGAATTCGTGGTAAATACAAGACTGACCGAGCATGCCGGAGTAGACTACCCAATTATCTGTGGGGCAATGTACCCTTGCTCTAATCCCGATCTGGTCGCTGCAGCTGCTAATGGAGGAGGGATGGCGATTATCCAGCCCGTCTCTCTGACTGTGATCCACGGATTTGACGAGCCAGATCTATACCAGGGTCTGATAGAGGGAATACGTAACATCAGATCAAAAACTGACAGGCCCATAGGCTTCAATGCCCTTATTGAGAAGGGCAGTGACAAGTACTTGCAAAGAATGTCCGAGTGGATAGACATAGCTCTGGACGAGGGAATCAGGTTCTTTGTGACGTCCTTGGGTAAGCCCGACTGGGTTTGCGAGAGAGTGCACTCCAGGGGCGGCTTCGTCTATCACGATGTAACAAACCGATTACATGCAGAAAAGGGTGTAGAGTGCGGTGTAGACGGTCTGATTTGTGTTAATGACAGGGCGGGAGGCCATCTCGGTACCGATAGCATGGAGAAGATGTACGAATCCCTCTCCGACCTAGGACTTCCTCTAATTTGCGCAGGTGGGATAGGTAGCGAGAAGGAATTGAACGAGGCTTTGAGTATTGGATACGAGGGCGTCCAAATGGGCACGCGATTCATCGCTACCACTGAATGCTCTATGCCCGAGGCTTACAAAGAAGCTATCGTGCAGTCCGTAGAGGACGACATAGACTGGACAGTCAAGCTGACGGGAATCCCAGTGTCGGTGATCAAGACTCCGGGCTACAAGAGGGAGAACTCCTGGCTGGTCCGGACACTTCTCTCTGGAAGGCTTAAGCACAGAACCAGGTGGTTTCTGAACGGCTTCTCGTTTAGGAGATGGCGAAAGATGTCCAAGGACTCCAATTCTTCGAAGGGCATCTGGTCTGCCGGGAAAAGCGTTGATACTATCCACAGCGTGGAATCCGCAACCACGATTATGAGGCGACTCGGCGAGTCCTTGGATTGAACAATTTCTCAGAGGGTATGGAATATGTCAGATACATCATAGAGGGATGCTCTTGTCGA
>DASCSS010000009.1:0-44522 GCA_034399535.1 Candidatus Thalassarchaeaceae archaeon | reverse complement strand
GAATCCACGGATGATCCAACCGTCACCCAGACGTGGGTCCCGTTGGAAATCATCTCGTGGACGATTCCAGAGGGGAGTCCCACGAGCTCGTCGAAGCCGCCCTCGATCAATCCCGTGGCGTCCAGTCGATCCACCCTGTTAATCCCAGAGGAGTCCCCCGATCTTCCGATCGCGTAGACGTTTGAGCCCTGTGATGGTGCCCTTACGATCGAGCAGGCGTCCATTCCGGTACCGATTACTTGGCCGCTGGATGCCGAGGTGCCCGAGGTAATTACTCGTGTGATGCCACCGCTCCCGTCGTAGTGGGCGGCCATCAGGACGTTGCCGTCATGCAGCATCCCACCCGGGAACACCTTCTCGGCGGATACACCCCTGTCCGGGGTGAGGGTCGGGAGGAAGTTGTTCGAGTTGTAGTTGAAACGGTCAATTCCCACGTCCTCGGTGTCGAACCCGACGTAAAGGATGTCGTTTGCCTCGTCGCAGGCTAGGGCCCTAACGTCCCTGTCTGCTATGTTGGAGTTGTCCTGGGTAAGGGGGGGTAGCCACTGCTCGGTGTTCCCGTCGCCGTCGTTGTCGGCAAGATCGAACCTAGCAACCCCGCCTCCGCTCACCCACCACTGCCAGGCAGTGAAACCGGTGGCGATGTGGACTATGTCATTGCAGAGGATAATGTCCGCACCGTATCCATCGGGGATGTCTGGCGTGTCGAAGTCCCAAACCGTCCAGTTGCTGTTGTTCCCCGAGAGCCTCAACACGTGTGCGTCGTTGCCGTAACCGGATGATGCCCATAGGTCATCGCCGACCACGGTCATCGAGTAGAAGTCCAGCTCTGCCTCGGTGGGGAGGCCGTCATCAGGGAGCCATGAGGGGAGCCAGGACTCGTTAGCAGGGTTCCACCTCAGAATCCCGTTCATGCTTGCGAACAGGTACTCCCCCTGGTACTCGACCATGCCCCTGATCCTTCCGTCCACGTCTTCCCACTGGTCGAGCAGGGTCATGCTGCTGGCCGAGAACCGGCGTAGGATGTTGTCCCCGTAAGCGACCCAGAGCTCGCAAGAAGTGTTCATGGGGAAGCAGTCCCCGAGGTAACGGGCGTTAACCCGGCCCACGTCCCCTATCGTCTGGAGGTCGTCGGCCCAGTCGTTGCTAGTGGCGTTCCACCTAACGATTGTCCCGAGGTCCCCCCCTTGCCAGCCGGCTGTCTCCACGACGCTGATCCATATCTCTTCGCCTATCTGGTTCATCCCGTGGATTACCCCATCGTATCCCAGCCTATCTCCCGCGTCTATCGTTAGCAGGGTGGAGTTGTTGTCCAGGTTTATCCTGGTAATCTCGTCCCTCTCGTTCCAAGGAGCCGCTCGCTGTGGAGAGTAATACATGACGTGGTCAGCGATGAGTAGCTCCGCCGGGGAGGTGTTCGGGAGTGTGGGCCCGTTCGGGTTGTTGCCCCGGTTCCATTGGATGAGGGCGGTTTCGTTCTGAGCGTCGATCAGTGTGAGGCCGAAGTCCCCGCCGGCCCAGAGGGTTCCCTGCTGCCTCCCAGAGATCAGGACCGTTACGTCGTCGTCGGAGATGATCCCCTGAGACCCGTCCCAAGCTGGGAGCCAGTCCCCCGAGGTAAGGTTGTACCTTGCAATGCCCACATTCTCGAATCCCAAGTAGACGATGTCACCAACCTTGGCTATTCTCGCCCTCTCGGTGTCATCTCCAGCCGTCCAGACGTCGATGACGGTGCCGTTGGCGGTGTTGATGACTGCTGCTCCCTCGGTGGTCCCGGCATAGAGTAGGTCTGACCCTATCGGATCTACCGAGATGACGAACCTAGAGGGCATCCCATCGCCCTGGCCACCTCCGCCGCCTCCACCGCCTCCACCGGAAGTCCAGCAGTCCTCAAGCTCAATTGATGACTGGGGGGTGTTGGCTGCCCAGTTCCACATGCACGCCCCCCTGTTGGTGCCAGCGTAGATTCCGTTCGCGTCGCTCGAGACGTCGTAGAACTCGAAGGGATCGTTGTTCCACCCCGGTATGCTGGTTTCGAGGAGCTCCCAAGACGAGCCGTCCCATCTGGCTAGGCCCCCGTTCCCGCTGGCTCCGGTGTTCTGGACCTCTGATCCGACCAGAAGGCCCCCGTAGTAGTCTATTGCGAGCGTGTTGACGTCTGCATCGGGGATGCTGTTCGGATCGTCCGGCGTCCAGAGGTCGATTATGTCGGATGTGAGCCTGTCGATCACCAGGACGCCCAGTCCAGTTAGCCCGAGGTAGATCGTGCCTCCGTCCACGGCCAGGGGGGTGTTCTCCAGGTTGTCGACGCCTAGCGACTGCCAAGATCCGATGATGGAAAGGGTGCTCAGGTCAATCCTCATGACTCCCTGGTCTCCAGTTGCGATATACGCAACTCCGTACCTGGAGGCGATGTCCCTGACCGAGTCCGAGTCCAGACCGTTGGAGGTAGAGAACGTCTCGACGACTTGGTGGCTCCCTGTTGAGAAAAGGGACACGCCGGTGTCTAGGTGCCCGACCACCAAAATGCCGCTGCTGTCGTCATAGGCCATGCTGGTCACGTGGGATGAGCTTAGCCCCTGGATGCTGCCGAAGTAAGAGCCTGAGTTGGATGCGCTTAGTCTGTGGACTCCGCTTCCGGTGGTGCCTACCCACACCCAACCGCTGTGATCCTGAATTATACCTGTGACCGAACCAGGATCAGAGACGTGGTCTGAGAGGTCGATTGGGGTCTTCCAAATTGTGTCCCTCCTGTCCATCATGTCAATTACGCTGCCAGAGGAAATCCAGAACTCGCCTGCTTCCCCGTCATCGATAATTGCAGTAACCTGGGCGTCTTGTATGGACGGGCTGCTAACCACAGCCATGTAGCCGTCCGTGTTCTCGCCCAGAATCCTACCGAGGCGCCCGGAGCCGTCGCCCACGAGGGCCAGGGAATCCGATGGGGCCCTGTCTGGCCCGCTCGGCCAGCCACTTATCGTGGAACCCTGTCCAGAGAGTCCCATGTCCATCAGCGAAATTTCCGAGCGGAATAGAAGGATGCTTGTATCGTACACTTGCACTGCATCATCACTGAGGATGTAGAGCCACCCCGGTGTGACTGCTAATCCCGAGACGCTGTCCGAGACGAGCCAGTTTCCAGAGGACCATGATGAGAGCCAGGTGCTAGAGGTGGTGTCGAATCGATCTATCCCGGAGTCGGAAGTAGCGACGTACAGGATGCCATTAGCCATATCGATGTCAGAAATTGAGTCGCCTGAAAGGAAATTCGATGAGTCCCAAAGAGTGTTCTTGTCAATCACTATCACCGAGGAGTCGGTCCCTGACACATTGTAGTAGATGCTGTGGATTCCGTTACCCTCAGTTGCCAGAAATAGATGTCTCCCCTCAACCAGAATGTTGACTGGGGTCTCTAGTTCGGGTCCCAGGCAGAAATCGACGGACGTCCAGGTGGAGTCCTTGGCAGGGGAAAGGTAGTGGAGGCCACACTCGGTCGCTGCCCAGACCACTCCAAACACGTCCACAGCCAATGACAGAATGGGATCAGAGTTGGTCTGGTTCACATCGGTTTGGAACTCTCCCAGAACGCTTGAGTCACTGAGCCTGGTTGCTGATACGTTGCCCTCGTTGTTTCCTACGTACAGAATATCACGATTAGCATCTACAGCGAGAGAGCGCCCGGATACGCCGTTGGTAATGTCGATTATGCGCTTGTTCGCGTTGTCGTCGAGGTGGAGTAGGTCGTCGTCCACCAACAGGTACATCCTCCCGTCAATGGGGTTGTAGGCGCTGTCGTGTATCGTGACGTTCAGTGGGTTGAAGGATAACTTCGGATCCACTGGCCTAAGAGCCTCGATAACTAGGTCGGTAATTTCTATGCCAGTGGGAACCTGCCACGAGGCGTCACTGACAGTGTTGGGTTTGAGGGAAGTGTCCAATATCCCCCCAGTCAGCGTGGGTGGGTTGTTCGTGAAGTCGTTCTGACGACCGAGGTCGCCCTGACCGCTCCAGTCCAGTATTTCTGTCTGAGTGTTCATGATCGCAATTTGAGGCTGGTTCACCCAATAACCATCGCTCCCGTTCACTGCGATTTCTATGGTAAGATTGCTGATTACGGCCCCTGGTGCGAATTCCAGCATCAGATCTGCGTATGCAGGGGTTCCATTAGCAGAATCAGAGCCTATAGCCTCGAAGTCCATCCAACCGGTGTCGTTGCTTCCATTTTCACCCCATGTCCTGGGGCTCACTTCCTCGGGATGGGCACTCTCAGAGAGGATGATTGTTTGGTCGGGGGAAGATGCGATTGGCCCCAGGGGTAGCAAAACCATCAGCATCACCAATACCACTGCCTTGGACCTGTATGCCGGCCTTACAGAAATTGAGCGCGTGGGCACGAAACCGACCCCTCGATGTGCAATTTATGAAGGGTATGGGTAGACGACTGCGACTTGCTCATGGAAAATTGCAGTACATCGAATGAATCCTCATTACGATGCATAGTGGGCTGATAATCCAAGATTTTTCAATAGGATAGCATCATAGGAGACGGGTAGGCCGGGGCACCCGAGGTGGGGTCTGTGGACAACAAACAACTGCGCGAGGACGCGTTGAACTACCATTCATCGGACCCACCAGGGAAAGTGACAGTGAAACCCACAAAACCACATGGAACTCAGAGGGAGCTTTCTTTGGCATACTCACCCGGAGTTGCGTTTCCTTGCGAAGAAATCAAGGAAGATGCTGATGATGCGTACAAATACACTTCCAAGGGCAATCTTGTTGCAGTGATTAGCAACGGAACTGCTGTCCTGGGACTAGGAGATATCGGGGCATTGGCTAGCAAGCCAGTCATGGAGGGAAAGGGGCTCCTGTTCAAGGCCTTCGCGGATATAGATGTCTTTGACATAGAGGTCGATCGCACTGACATCGATCAGTTTGTCGAAGCCGTGAAGGCAATAGCTCCGACATTCGGAGGAATCAACCTCGAGGATATTAGTGCCCCTGAGTGCTTCGAAATAGAGCGAAGGCTCGTTCAGGAGCTGGATATTCCAGTCATGCATGACGATCAGCACGGAACCGCAATTATCTCTGGAGCGGCCCTTCTGAACGGCCTCGAAGTTGTCGAGAAGGAGATCTCGGAGGTTCGAGTGGTGATTCTCGGTGCAGGGGCATCTGCGATTTCATGTGCAAAGCACTACCTCAGACTGGGAGTTTCTCCAGAGAACCTGATTATGGTAGACTCATCCGGAATCCTGACTTCAAAGAGGATGGAAAACGATGAGTTGAACGAGTACAAATCTGAGTTCGCCAGGGATGTGGAAGAGGGGGGCGTTGGAGATGCACTTGTGGGTGCGGATGTTTTCCTAGGTCTGTCGAAGGGTGGACTGGTTTCTGCTGAAATGGTTAGCAAGATGGCAGAGAGGCCACTAATCTTCGCCCTCGCAAATCCTGATCCCGAGATTATCCCTGAGGAGGTGATGAGCGTCAGGGAGGATGCGATTGTGGCTACTGGAAGGTCCGACTACCCCAATCAGATCAACAATGTCCTTGGATTTCCCTACATCTTCAGAGGGGCTCTGGATGTGAGGGCGACTGAAATCACTGAGGGAATGAAGATGGCGGCAACTAACGCCCTAGCGAAGCTGGCTAAAGAGCCAGTTCCGGATGACGTGCTTTCTGCCTACGGGGGAGAACAGATGCAGTTCGGGCCTGATTACCTTATTCCAAAGCCCTTCGATGCCAGGGTGCTGATTTGGGAGGCGAGTGCGGTGGCTGAGGCAGCTGTGAACGAGGGAGTAGCCCGAGTTACGGCTAAAGAGTTCAATCTTGATGGGTACCGGGAGGAGCTCGAAGCGAGGCTTGGCCTAACCAGGTCAATAATGAGGCGCGTAATCAACCAAGCGAAGAGGGACGTCAAGAAGATTGTATTCTGCGAAGGAGAGAACCCGACGATAATCAAGGCAGCCTCGCAATGCCTCGCTGAGGGGATTTGCAAACCGATTCTACTAGGGCAGGTTGACCGGATTTCAGCAGTGAAGGAAGAGCTTGGTCTTGAATTTGAGTGTGAAACAATTGACGTCAGATACGACCCCAGGAGGAGGGCCGAATATGCCGATGAGCTGCACCGTCTCCGTGGAAGGCGAGGAATGACGAAGCAAGACGCCGTGCGTCTCCTCAGATCGACGACCTACTTCGCCCCAATGATGGTCAGAATGGGTGAGGCGGACGGTTACCTAGGAGGAGTGTCCCATCACTACCCTGACATTGTTAGGCCCTGTCTAGAGGTTATCGGAGCTGATCCAGAATGCCATCGAATCGTTGGAATGTACATGATGACGGTTAATGGGCAACTAATGTTCATCGGAGATGCTACTATCAACATCTATCCCGACTCAAGAACCCTAGCCGAAATAGCAATTCGGACAGCCAAGGTTGCCAGAAGGTTCGGAGTCAAGCCCAAGGTTGCCATGTTGTCCTTCTCCAATTTCGGTACATCTGAGGAAATGAGGACTGATAGAATCGAGGAGGCGATTCAGATGGTCAGGGAAATGGAGCCGGACCTCGTCATTGATGGCCCGATGCAGGCTGACACCGCCCTTGTCCCAGATATCCAAGACGATTACCCATTCATGTCTTTCAACGGTCCGGCCAACGTACTGATTTGCCCCAACCTGGCTTCGGCAAACATTGCGTACAAACTTCTCCAGAGAGTGGCTGGGGCCGAGATGACCGGGCCTATTCTCGAGGGTCTGTCCAGACCCGCTCACGTGCTGCAGAGGGGGGATAGCGTGAGAGAAGTTGTCCACATGGCTGCGATATGCGCAGTCGACGCACAAAGGGCATCCAGGCAGAGGCTAATCGACTAGGGGCTTCGGTCCGGCCTGCTGTACCTCTTCGGAGCAATCCGAAGCGTACTGCTCGAAGTTTTCTATGAACATCTGGGCCAGCAAGTTTGCCGTACCGTCGAACTTCTTCTTATCATGCCATGTCTCCCTGGGCTGAAGGATGGATTCGGGCACTCCCTCACAAGTCAGTGGGACTGCAAAGCCAAAGCGCTCATCGGTAACGAAGACGACGTCATCCAATTCACCTCTCAGAGCCGCGTTCAACAGTGTCCTGGTCCACCTAATCTTGATGCGGCTGCTGTCCCCGTACCCGCCCGCGACCCACCCCGTGTTAATCATCCAGCACTTGGCATCGTGCCTCTTGATCTTCTCAGACAGGATGTCTGCGTAGACGCTGGGGTGCCTGGGCATGAATGGCGCTCCGAAGCAGGTCGAGAATGTGGCCTGGGGCTCGCTTATTCCCACCTCGGTTCCAGCGACCTTGGCCGTGTATCCCGAGATGAAGTGATAGGCGGCCTGCTCGGGGGATAGGCGAGAGAGGGGGGGGAGGACGCCAAAGGCGTCGCACGTCAGGAAGACCACGTTCCTCGGGTGCCCTGACATCGAGTCTGGAGTGCGGTTCTCAATGTACTCAATCGGGTATGAGCCTCTGGTGTTCTGAGTGAGTGATCCATTGTCGAAGTCAGGGGTCCCATCTGCATTCAATACCACGTTTTCCAATATCGAGCCGGGAATTTTGGTGGTAGCAAAAATTGCGGGTTCGTCCTCCTCAGAGAGCCCGATTAGCTTGGCATAGCAGCCCCCTTCGAAGTTGAAGACGCCTGAGTCGGACCATCCGTGTTCATCGTCTCCGACCAGCGCCCTGTCGGGGTCCGCTGAGAGGGTGGTCTTGCCGGTTCCGGACAATCCAAAGAAGAGCGCTGCGTTCTTTCCGTCAGTGTTGGCGGAACAGTGCATTGGCAGCATGCCGTCCATTGGAAGGATGTGGTTCATGATTGTGAATATCGCCTTCTTAATCTCGCCCGCGTAGTGAGTCCCCCCAATGATTACCAAGCCACGGTCGAGAGCCAGGACGACGAAAACGTGGGAGTTCGTTCCATCTCTCTCCGGTACGGCCCTTAGGCTAGGTGCATGGAGTATCGTGAACTGCGGGGAGTGTGATGGAATCTCTGCTTCATCCGCCCTCACAAACATGTTGTGCATGAATGCGGCGTGCCACGCCTTCTCGGTGACTAGTCTAACTGGCATTCTATGTGATGGGTCTGCTCCGCAGAATGCATCCTTAACGAACAGGTTCTCGGATGAGTCGAGGTGCTGCCTAACCATCCGAAGGAGACGATCGAAGGTTTCGGAGTCCGTGGATTTGTTCACATCACCCCACCAAACTTCCTCGGCGAGACCTGGCTCATCGACGATGAATCTGTCATTCGGCGAACGCCCGGTACGCTCTCCGGTGGTTGCTAGGAGAACCCCCTGAGACGTCATTCGAGCCTCGCCCAAATCAATCGCCGCGGAATGCAAATCCTCCCATCCTAGATTCCAGTGAACTAAGCCTTCCGGATCGAGTCCATGGGCAGAAAGCGGCACGACAGCTTCTTGCGAGGACCCCTGCAACCGTCGTCCCCCGCGTAATGGAGCGGGGCTAGGCCTTCAAGCATTACGGCTCGGTAACTGGCGCAATAATTTCCGTTCTTTGGTGGCCTTGGAGGGGATGTGATTATGCAATACTGGCCGTGTTGGGCGGTTAATGGCCGAAGAGGACCCCGATGATTCTATCATTAAGGAGCGGCAGTTCAGGCTGTCACCGGGAACAGACGTCATTGACCTCGAATACCACCAAGATGAGGTGAAAGAGGAAGAGGTCCCGGAGGAGGACGAGGCCCTAGGAGACGTCTATGATCCATTCGTTGACAAGGCAAGTCGTGCTCCTGGTGCAATTCAACAAGACGGTACAGTAGCTTCTGCCCCTGAGAGGGATTTAGTGACTGAGCTGTCTATCGAGGGCGAGAGGAGGATTAACTG
This sequence comes from Candidatus Thalassarchaeaceae archaeon, assembly GCA_034399535.1. Classification (GTDB taxonomy): domain Archaea; phylum Thermoplasmatota; class Poseidoniia; order Poseidoniales; family Thalassarchaeaceae; genus UBA36. The sequence continues at coordinate 35,655 of DASCSS010000009.1, read as the reverse complement.
GATCCTAATGGCCTCCATGGTAGTTGTCTACAGTGCAATCAGCATTCAGGTGGGAAGGACGTTCGATCCAGCATTAGGCACCTTGTCTCTAATTTTCCTTGCATCCATAGGGTTCGGGCTGGGGGAGTACTGGGTCCCGCGTGAGAAGATGACACTGCTGGGTGTCACATGGGTAATAATCTCAATGAAGATACTCTACGGCTTGGCAATAGAGCTCAGGCAATGGGAAGTCATCCCAAGCGACCTGGTTCTGGGAATCTCACTTCTGCTTCTCGTGGGCCTGAACATCTTCGTCGCGTTTAGGCATGACCAGGATGCCATTGCTGCCCAGTCTACTTTGGTGCTGTTTGCAATTGGCTCGACTGCGGGAACCGAATTCGGAGAAGAGGGCATAGCCGGGATGATACTGTTAGCGACAATCCTTGTTCACGTGCTCGCATTGAATAGGAAGTCGGGCAATCTGGCCTCGTTGGGGATAGCGTCTTCGAACCTCTGGATAGGCATGCACGCAGTTACATCTGGCTTCGAGGTTGGCCAGCTCCGAGTCTTGCCACTGCAGTCCCCCTTGCTATTGTTCATGCTCCTGATGATTGTGACCGCCTTAAACGCGATAATGGCTGCTAGGTTCGCACGGGAGGAAAACTGGTTCTCCAAGGGATTCGAAACTGTTGGCTTGGGAAAGCCCGGTCTATGGGGTGTTTCGATTTCGCTTGGGATGATTGGGGCGATGATGGCAGTAGCTTCGAACAGAGATGACATCGGTTATGCCCTTGGGATGATTACCTTCCTTGGGGGTGCTTTCGGTGGCTCCTACCTGATTGTTAGAGGCGTAGAAAAGAGACGCGTTGGAATTCCACTACTCGCGTCGGGGGCAATTCTGAGTCTCTTCCTACTGGGAGAACAGGGATTCATGGGAGTTTCTCCCTACGAAGTGTTCACTGTAATTGGTGCAATAACTACTGGGGCCGTGATTCTGAGAGACCAGAACAGTGTTACTGACCGAGTACTCTGGATTGGTTCTGTGGTCATCTTGGCCATTTTGACAATCATAATCCCGGCAGAAGCCACAGACTCTGGGGGAGATGGGGGAGTCTTGCTTCTCTCCCTGCTCTCTGCACTGCATATCGGCACTGCTGTCCTTGCAGTGAGGAGGAGTTCTGCTTCCCTCTCAGGAGTCACGGTACTCCTCCCGTGGACCTGGATTATGGTTGAGGAAATCATACAGGAGACCTACAGAACGTTGATGCTAGCCAACAATAATGCTGACCCCGAAGGAATTGTTGTCCTCTCGCCCGAACCACTCGCACTATACTTGGCACTGTCGTGTGTTCTGCTGTTCGTCGTCAATCTCAAGATGGGCGAGAATGGCGTGAACCTGGCTTCGGGCTTCTTGGGAATTACAGAGGTTTCTTCATCGATTAGGGATTCTGGGGCACTTCAACTATGGAGTCTGGGTCTCTGGCTTCCTTCTCTGACTATTCTATTCATGGCCCAATTCGGTGGCTTCGATTCGATCACAATTTTGTGCATCGTCGCACTGTTGGCCGCAATCCATGTTTCCGCTCAAATTCTTGGGTTCAGAAAGGGAGGGGGGAGTGGAATTATGTCCATTGTTGCCTTCATTACTCTAGTTATCCAATGGAGGCATGGTCTCGACCAAGGGATGATGGCAATTCTTTGCATTACGATTTCTTCACTTCTCGTGTTCGGTAAGAAGAGCGAAGGGGAATTCAGTCTAGGGATGGTTTTGTTTTCCCTTCCTGTACTGGTGGCAATCACAAATAGGGAGGCTTCTCTCTCACTTCAAACACCAAACTGGTTTTCTGAATTAATTGGGGGTTTGCAGGCCCCGGGGACGGTAGGGACAACCGTGGTTTGCACGGCTGCTATCATTGCAGTTTACCTTCCCATGGCAGACAAGATGGAGAAGATAATCCAACCCGCGGCATCCGCCCTAGGCTTGCTGGTGGTAACCTGCGTCCATGCATCCTTAGCGGGCAGCTTCGTTCTTCTTTCAGCATCCGTAGCAATGTTCGCTTTCACCTCGGTTTGGCTGATTGGAAAGGGGGAAGTCCGTTCCGAGTTGAAGTCAATCGCTAGACGTGACTCCATGATTGGTTCAATATCCGAGGGTGCCTCCAGTGGCTCTGGCAATGGCAATGAAGGCCTAGATTCGTATAATCCAAAGGTAGCGGAACTGGCGGACTACAGGAAGAGGCAACGACAACTCTCCGACACGGATGACATGGGAGATATCATGGCAACCGACGTGAGCCACAGACCCGTCGTTGGGCTTACCATTCTTGCAATCGTGATGACCTCGACTGTAATCTTTGGTTCCATCTATGGAACAAAGCAGGATGTGTGGCTTCCATTTCTCCTTTCTTCGGGAACATTCTCTGCTCTGATTGTGCTATTGGTCAGGAATAGGACAAGGGGCCTAGAGCTCGATCTACCACACGTTCTGGGAATGGAGATGCCCATAGCGTTCTCCATAGTGGGGCTAAATGTCGCACTTGTGACTGCACACATCATCCCGGCTGGTAGCAGTTACAGGGAACTGCTTGATTTGGCTCTTGTTTCGATTGTAACACTTCTGCTCGTCCTTGTTTCCCTGGTTCACCAAAAGAACCTGCTGGACCGGATATCCATTGCAATTGACTGGTTAGTGATGCCCCTTCTAGCCGCTAGGATATTGGGAGCAGTGATGGCTGGAGGATTTCCAATGCCCCTAGCAGTAGACCCGCTCGAAGGTGAACTTCTGGAATGGAGGGGCCCATGGCTGGTTATTGAGTCAATACTAATTCTCTGCGTAATTACCAACTTCTGGGTCGAAGAGCAAAGGGCCAAACTTGGTCGTGAGGGGACCTCAGGTGGATTCGGGTTAGGGTCTCGGGCATTTGCAGTTGTCTTTCTTTCGTTCGGACCCGCGGGAATCCTAGCAGCGATGAGCGCTTGCTATAGGAGTTGGAAGGATTCGTTTCCAACCGGCCTTGGATTGGCACTTCCGGCAGGGATGTTTGCAATCATTGCAATTTCGTACTGGAATATGTGGTTGTTTGATGTTCTGTTCGAACTTGTTCTTTCAGTTGGACTTTTGTTAATTGTTTCGTGCACCCTCACTGTGCCGCTAAAGATGGAGAAGTGGACAATCACATTAGCAATGGATGGTCATATTTTCGTCATCGTAGGGGCTCTTGGAATGGGCCTGCTTTACCAGATAGAGATGCCGATCCTGTTGATTTCCATGTCTACTGCAATCTGGATCGTGGGCATCCTGCAACTAAGGAAGTCCCTGAGAATCTGGGGGCTCGCTGACTTGGTAACGGCCGTGCTTTGTAGCCTCGTCTTTGTAGCAAGCGAAATTGCGGAGCCACAGAATCTTCTGATAGGACTGGCGGTTCTAGCACTCGAGTTGGGAATAGTGGCTTGGCTCGGTACGGCGAGGCAAGAAGACATGATTAGAGACTAGGACGACAGTCCTGAAGTGCCAACGTTGATGACGGGCGGTTAGTACAAGTGGCTCGTGACGAGGTCTTGGATATCGGATACGCCCGATGAGATCGAGCACCCGCCCATACCCCTCGGACTGAATAAAATGACCGTGCCCAGAGCGGCTCTGGTACTATCGATTGGAACGGCCCTAGTACTGATTTCGTCTTCAATTTGGGTTGGGATATCGGCAATTAATTTTCTAGATGACCTAGAGGCGAGCTTCGGTTCTACTGACGTCGAAATGTTGGAGTCGGAGGGGCGTTGGGTTTGGGAAGTCGCCCTTCTATTCGATACCTGCTCTGCGAGAGAGGATAACTGGGAATGGCCCGAATCTCTGGCTGATCAGGATGATATGTTTCTCTTCCCGGGAGAACTAAGATGCGATTGGGAGCATCAAGGAGAGGGAGACGCTGCCAGTGTTGCAGTGTTCAATCGAGGTAATGAGACTCTTAACCTAGTGATGGAAATTAGTGGTGGTGGGGCGATTTTCTCATCTAGCGGGAAGTCTAATCTAATCATCAATGACATTGGGGCTAACGATAGCGTGATTCTAGAGATTTCTCTAACGGAAGACGTGACGGAGAGAGAGGTGAGCATCACTGCTACGCACGTCTCAGTTCTACAGGCCCAAGTAAGGCTGGACGTGAATATCTTCCAAAGCACTGAACAGAGAGACGTGCACGTGGACTACAATGACAGGATTGAGGTAGATTATACTCTTTGGAACGCCGATACAGGTGAGCAACTAGACGATGGGACCCTGTGGGTCACCGCCGGGAATGATCCAGCCTACATCGATGGATTCGAATGGTCTGCGATTGGATTGGACATAGATTCTGACAGAGGAGCGGCATTCCCCGGGATAGATACGGGGACGACGCATACCACGCTACTTCCACCCCCGATTGCATACGGGAACTCGGAGGATCACGAGTTGAAAGATACCTGGCTCAGATTCCAGCTTAAGGTCAACAGAGCCCCACTGTCTAGTGGATAGGCACGAAAGTAACTTGACTGAGGGCCAAGAGGAGGGGTTGTGACGGAAGCTGTTCACCAAGCGCTCACCCCCTCCAAAAAGATACTAGCTAGTGCAAAGAAGAAGGCAAAACCGGAATCATCCAGGAAGGGGGAGCCATCCTTCATCATGACTGAAGAGATGAGGCGTCTATCCACCCCCTGGTCAGTCGCTTCCATCAGAGCAGAGCATATCGACCCGTTGTCACTTCCCGCGGGAGTTATTCTCGATGCCGCTGCTGGTTCGGGGGTTCAACTGATTGCATTCTCGAAGAATCTCAGGCGGCCCGCTCTAGCTATCGAATTGGACGAGGGGGTCGCTCGGATGTGTGCTGCAAACATGGAGCTCAACTCAGAAGGAGCTGTACAGAGATCCCTCGATAGGGTTCTTGTTGGGGATGGTGTTGCTGCCGAGGCTGCAATCTCTGCATACTGGACTAGCCTTCGGGATGCTGGAACTAGGGCCCATCCCCCGATTGCGATGCTGCATCTTGACCCAGCGAGACCGCAAGATGCCCAGAAACACAGTATAGATGAAATGAAGCCGGACATCAAATCAGTCCTAAAATCATGGAGTGGTCAGCTCCAGGTGGGCCCAAAGGGTCCCGCAGTACTGCTCGATCTATCACCGAGGCTGGATTCAGTGCAGAGAGCAACGATTGACGGGATCATCGAGACTACGTTCCCTGGTGTCAACAGAACATGGGAGTGGCTTAGCCAAGGAGGGGGTAGAGTGGACAGGATGTCTGTGTGGATAGGGTCATTGTCCTCAAAGAGCAGTCGACGATGCTTGAGAATTGGAAGGAAGAATGTGATAGGTAGTATTGAGGGGGAGTCTGAATCGGTACAGGAGATTACGTTCGAGAGTGCTCTGGATATTCCACGTGGAGCCTGGCTATCCATTGTTGATCCTACTCTTTTCGAGAGCGGTCTGCAGAGCTCTTGGCTAAATCGTGCAATGAGAGGAGGAACTGGGACCTCATGGGTCAGAACAAAGGGGAGACGCCCATTGTTAATCCACTCCGATCCCTTGTCCGATGACGATGACGTACAGGGATTCGTAGTCGCAACAGGAGAAATCGTTCAGCATCGACTGAGGCCCCCAGAGCTGCACTCGTTGGATCATGTGGCCTCTTCGGTCGCCAAAAAGGGCATTGGGAAGATGACACTGCGTTGTAGCTTGGATCCTGAGATTCATCCTACTTTGCAAAGGAGGTTGGACAGGGAGCTGAAGGGAGTGGATGGTTCCAGGGGATTCATGGTTGACATGGAGGTCGTTCGCCCATCGGGACCTCGGAAGATCTATCTGGTGTGCAAGGAGTAGGTTTGACCGCCCCGTAGGGGCGTCCAATCGATTCAAATAGGGAAGGTAGGTCGCGAAGTTGCCCAATGGGCCACCGGGAAACCGGTGAACACGGGGGAACCGGAATGCCAAAAGTGGACGAAGCAGAGCTGGGTGACGATTTCTCGTACATAATCAGGATCGCTGACACGGACATAGATGGGCTCAAACCGATAACCTACGGGTTGTCTTCTGTGAAGGGAATAGGGATTAGGACCTCGATGATGATTTGTCAGATATCGGGAATCGAAGGGAACAAACTAGGTGGTCACCTGACAACTGAGGAGCAGGATAGTCTGCGAAAGGTAATCGACGAGTATGCGACGAGCGTTCCTTGGTGGATGGTAAATCGCCAGAGAGATCTAGAAACCAACGAAGACGCACACATCATCGCCAATGAGGTCACAATGACCAGGGATGACGACGTTTCTCGTCTTGCAGAGATAAAGACATACCGAGGAGTGAGGCACCGGAGCGGGCACAAAGTAAGGGGTCAGAGACTCAGATCAAACGGTAGGAAGGGGTCTGCTCTTGGCGTCCAGAGGAAGAAGTGAGGCGATTCCATGGGCGAACCAAAATTCTCTAGGCCAAGAACACAGACTCCCACGCATCCATGGAAGCAGGCCAGAATCGACGAGGAGCATGCCCTCAAAGAGAAGTATGGTCTGAAGAAGGTTGGTGGGATGAGAGAGATTTGGAGGGAGAAATCTTCTCTACGAAGACATAGAAATCAAGCCATGAAACTTATTGGAAGAGTGGATTCTACGGAAGGTCACTATGCAAAGGAAAGGGAGCAACTGCTCGGCTCTCTTGGAAAGAAGGGCCTATTACAGGATGGAGCAGATATCGGAGACGTTCTGGAAATCAACGTCGAACACATGCTATCCAGGAGATTGCAATCAGTGGTATACTACAGAGGCTTAGCCCCTTCCATGAGGGCTGCTCGGAATCTAATTGTTCACGGTCACATATGTATTGGCAACCAGAGAATGACGGTTCCCGGTTATCATGTGCTGAAGGGAGAAGAAGAGCTGCTGTGTTACAGTGCGAACTCTCCCTTCGCGAATCCGGAGCACGCCTTCAGAAAGGAGCTGGAGCTACGGAGAGTATCGGATGGCGAAGAAGAGCACGATGTAGGTGAGGAACCGGGGGACGACAACGAATCCACCCCAGAAGAGATTGCTCCAAAGGGGGATGAGTGAAATGGGACACAAGGCAATTCTACATGTCTTTAGCACATTCAACAACGTGCTGATTACTGCTACAGATCTGACAGGTGCAGAGACGATTTGCAAAGTTTCGGGTGGAATGGTAACGAAGGGAGGAAGCGACTCAGGAGGGCAGTTTGCAGCTACTAGAGCAGCAGAGAAGATTGCTGAGATGCTTTCGGAAAAGGAGTTCGACCAAGTGATTGTGAAGTACAGGGGGGCTGGTGGAAACCGTTCAAACAGCGCACCCGGGGCTACAGCCGCAATCCGTGCACTGACTAGGGCAGGCATGAAGATAACTAGGATCGAAGATGTGACCCCTACTCCTACGGATGGAACGAAGAGCAAGGGAGGCCGCAGAGGCCGTAGAGTGTGAGGAATGGTGAGGATATGGTGAAAATCAAGGTATTGAAGGAGTCCGAAGAGAGATTGAAGGTTTTGCTTACAGGGACTGATAGGAGTCTGGCTAATGCACTTAGACGCTCTCTGATTTCTGACACCCCTAAGATGGCAATAGATAGTGTGAGATTCCAGTTAGGAACCAAAGAGCAGGACGAAGAAATTTGGGAAACCACCGGTCCGGTGCCTGACGAGATGGTCGCTCAGAGACTTGCCATGATACCAATCCCAACCAAACATGACAAGTTCCACTTTCAGAATGAATGCCCAAACTGCAAGGATCTAGTGGAGGAGGACAGGGGATGTCTAGAATGCCAGATGATTTACACCTGTGTCGTCTTCGGCTCGGAAGAAGGTCGCTGGGTCACTGCTGGAGACATGAAGTTCCTCGGAGAAGAGTCCCTGGAGATTCCAGATGAATACAAGACAATCCCCATCACCAAGTTGTTGAAAGGGCAGATGATTGAGTTCTATGCTACTGCAATAATGGGAAGGGGTAGGGACCACACCAAGTGGTCACCCGTCTGTGGGGTTTCCTTCTTCCCCCGAAGGATAGGGATTCTGAATAACAAGACAAAGGCCAAGATTCTGTGGGGAATGGACCTAGAAATTACGGCCAAGGACTTCAACAAGGACAACAAGCTTGAGGATGTGGAAAAGGTGGAGCAGCTGATGATTGACCTCAACCACGTTGGAGATGGGACCGAAGCTTCTAGGGAATTCAAGGATGCGATAACCATTGAGGAAATACCAAATGAGTTCGTCCTGGACTTCGAAACAGATGGATCAATGACTCCTAGGGTTGCACTGGAAAAGGCATCCCAAGAGCTTGCGCAGCGGTTTGGTTCACTAAAGCAGGACCTTGCAGACGCTCTTTGAGCTTCCAACACTTCATTACCTGTTTGCAGGATGATTCGATATGGCAACTAGGCTGGGGAGGGGTCACTGCGGGGCCCATCTTACACTGTTGTTCACGGTGGAAGACGATGCTGAGGAACATGAATTGCAAGGAAGCACCGGATCGGGTATTTGCCTCGAAGATGGAGTCGAAGCAATAGCAAGGGGAGAGGATGGTTTGCCATCCCTAGATGTCTCTTTTCTTGGAGAGGAGTATGACCAATCGATGTACGAAGAGGTTCTGAATGTGTTGGGGCAGAAAATCCCAGAAGTTAGGGGTCTGAGCTGGGAATTGAGCATCAGGATGGCTTTGCCAGCTTCCCAAGGATTCGGAATGTCTGCCTCAGGAGCAGTTGCTGCGGCCATGGCATTCCAAAGAGCTATTGGGACTCCCAATGAAGAGTGCGTAAGGAGATCTTTCCTAGTCGCCCACATTGTGGAGAGGAGGAGATCGAGTGGTTTGGGGGACACTACTGCCTTGGCGGCTGGTGGAGTCGAAAGGCGGACGGTGGCTGGCTCACCATATAGCAGGAATTTACTATCCAATGGACCGGGGGAATCCGAAGGTTGGGCTTCGAACACACCCGTGCTTCTTTGTTGGAGAAGTAAAACCGGAACCCACACATCGAAATACATCAATGATGAAACCTGGAAGAAAAAGATTAGCATTGCAGGGAAGAACGCAATGAGCAGCCTAGGGAAGGGAGCTTGGGACAGTTCTAGATGGATGGACCTCATAGAATCCTCCAAGAGATTCTCCGAAGAAAGTGGGTTGCTCGGAGACTCTTCTAGGGGGACTTTGGTATCGCTGGTGGAGCAGGCAGTTTTCGACTGTGGACTTGGGGGGGATACATCAGTTCTGCTGTGCATGCTTGGAGAAAGCGCAGTAGTGGTTCCAAATGATTGGCGTGATGGCGATGAAAAGCTGGAAATGGTTGCCAAGCTTCTAGATCCAAAGGGAGTGAAGTCGCAGATTAGCAGAGTCGGGGGACGGCCCTGATCAATTATCCCTCTTCGAATTCTCGTGGAATTCCTCCAATGGCTTCAGATCGAGTGGACTAGAGTCAAGCTTGACTGCTCCCCTCAACCTAAGGCCGTCGCAGAAACCGTGTCGGTAAACTATTGCACCTTGCCCATACTCTGCTACATACCTGTCGACTTGCTTCTGTGTCTTCTTCTTGGGGAATCTCAGATCTGCACCGAAGAAGTGTTTTGCGTCAATCCACGCACACGGAACACCGTTAATCCTTACATCGTCAAGAAGCAAGAGATCGGGAGTAATAATCGCCCTCCCTTCGCTCTTTTTCTGTTCATTTAGAAGTTCCTCCTGCCTTCGGAATCTAATTCCAAGGGAAGTGAAGTGCTTACACAAAATCTCCTCGAAAACCTCAGCCGCATTCTGCGTCTCTGTCTGGTTTACCGAACTTACTCTGTCACCGGATTCCGCAAGCTCGAACTGTTCGCGGTCCCTTGCATTGAGTTTCGATGGGTTCTTGTTTAGTGTATCCTTAATCCTAGTCTTGGTCCAACCCCTGCCAGTCAGGATTGCACGGAACGTGTTGACTGGTGGAGCATCGAACCTCTTAGAAAGAGCCATCACACTCTCTCCAGAGTCATACCTTCGGCTGATTTCATTTGAACGGCGCATCAGCTTTGAATGAGAATAGACGCTCTTCTCCTGATTCAATGCTGCCCTCAAGGAAAGAGCCTGCTCAAGCGAGATGGCCATTCCATCCAGCTGTTTTGCTATCTCCTGGACCCGCTCCTCGGGAAGGAAGCCAAACTCCCCGGGAATGCATGCAATCTTTCCTGCTTTGTTCTGGACATTTCGGGAAACGGCGTTTGTTTTCCAGGACATGTTCACTCTCTTTGGAGGGGGATCTATCACCTTCGGAATTCCCATAGGTCTTGGATTCTGCTTGAATCGGGATAGGGCCCTCTCGATCTCTGGGGATTTTGGCCCGCCCCCGTCTTTCCTGGGTGCTTTGTTTTCGCTTCGCGGACGTCGACGACGCCTCCGACGCCCCGGGTTTCGCTTGGCACTCTGGTCTTCACTCAACACTACCTCCAAAGAAAGGGGCTCCATGAACCCACCGCGTGGAAGGCTAGTTTCGTTGTCTGGCGTATCTGTCATACGCTAGGTCTCTTATTGGCCAAGGAATCAGCGCCAAAATGGATGCGATTGGCCAGGGAAACCTGAGAAATCGGCATATTCGCCATATTGCTGAACTCTTTGCATACCAGTCATCTTCAGGAAGAATAAGGAATACCGAGTCGATACCTGCAAAACTATCAGGCATTTTGTCGATTATCAATTGCCCTTCTAGGGTGTTCTGGCCAATGAGCCTCACATTGAAAGAATCGTTCCGAGCTTCGATGAATCTAGCCCATCGACGGCACTTTACACAGTCATCATCAAACAAAACGATGGGTTGAGTCATAATGCACCTACAGGAACGCTATACCTGGTTCGAGAGGGAAGGAGATCTTTGCCTTGCCTCCAACGTCTTCGCCGTCTCCAACAGGGTAGACTTCGGCTTCAGACACATTTAGGGAGTTGGCGATAAATGCGGAGTTCTCTCGGATAATTGCTGCCTCATCTAGGCCACTAGAGATCAATTCTTTCTCCCCGTCGGACCATGAGTGAATTCTGCCTCGCTTCTTTTTGCTACCAGCTGTGAGGGTCATCCAGGTCTGGAATACCTCTCCCCTAGTTTTCTCATCTTGGAAAATTTCCAGAGACTGTACGTGTGACTGGCCTGCTTGCTTGAAGTCGAATCCCTCAAGATTCAGCCTGATTGCGTCTCTTGCCATTTCTGTCTTCCAATGAGGTGCTGTCTGAATCACTACACGCGTGATTTCTCCCTCTGAATGTCTCTCTGCCAGAGTTCTGAGATTCCTGCCACTGATAATGAGCTCCTTGACGTACCTCTCTCGGGCAATAATGGACGCGTCCTTGGAGACGCCCCCTACATTACCTAGGATCTGAACTGCGAGCATTCCCTCGCCACCAATTCTTTCCCAGAACTCCTCAGCAATGTGTGGAGTGGCCGGTGCTAGCATGGGAATCCATCCCTCTAGGAACTCTCTTGCTGTCGTTGCATTGCATCCACCTCTTCGTAAGTACCAGTTCCAGTCAGCAAGCATCTCGAAGTGGCTAACCATTACTCCTTCTCTGAGACTAACTTCTGACATCGCCATTCTCCAAGAGTTCTGATTGGCTCTGAGTCTTGCTTGGAGCCAGTCGTCCATAATTGAGGGAGAACCGTCGAGAGATAATGCGGAATCGACAGCGTCGAAAATTGAGAATATCTGCCGGTGGTTTGCATCAAGGGCACTGTCCGACCAATCCATTCCTGCCTCAGGATTCGCACCGAAAAGGATGAACAAGCGGACTGTGTCCGCTCCATACTTTCCAACCATCTCCTCCGGACTGATTGTGTTTCCAAGCGACTTGCTCATCTTTGCAGATCTAGAGCTAAGAGGTGCACCACAGGTGGGACAATCTGCTCCGAAGTTGTCGACGTGGTACTCTGCATTGCAGTCTGAGCAGAATGGTGCCGGGGCGTTTAGCATCCCCTGACAGACCAATCTACCAAAGGGCTCTCCCACCCGGTTCATTCCTGCGTCTCGTGTGAACTTTGTGAAGAAGCGTGCGTAAAGTAGGTGCATCACAGCATGCTCTATCCCCCCAATATACAGATCAACCCCTCCATCCATCCAGTAATCAACTGCCGACCTTTCGAATGGTTCCGACTTGTTATTGGCATCGCAGAAACGCATGAAGTACCAGGAAGAATCGTAGAACGTGTCCATCGTGTCAGTCTCACGCTTGGCCACTCCTCCACATGATGGGCAGCTCGAATCTGCGAATTCATGATGTGATGACAATGGATTTCCACTTTGGTCCTCTGTGAAGACCACGTCTAGAGGGAGTTGCACTGGAAGGTCCTCTCGAGAGACGGGTACAATACCACATGAGTTACAGTGAATCATTGGAATTGGGGTGCCCCAAAATCTCTGCCTACTGAGGAGCCAGTCCTTGAGACGGTACTCAATCGAGCCGTGCCCATATCCCTCGGACTCTAGAGCTGCAATAACTGCATCCTTCGCCTCATCGCCCTGAAGTCCATCGAATACCGCGATCGCGGAATTGACCATCGGGCCATAGCCCTCGAAAGCAGCCTCGAGTGGTATCGAGGAATCGTCCCCCTCCTTCTGAATCAATACTCTTCGGATTTCAAGGTCGTATGCCTTGGCAAAGTCGAAATCTCGCTGATCGTGGCCTGGTACTGCCATTACGGCACCGGTACCATATGATGCTACGACGAAATTACCAGCGTAGATTGGGATCTCCTCTCCATTCATAGGATTGATTGCATACCTTCCCAGAAAGACTCCCTTCTTCTCCTTGAGCATGTTGATTCTCTCGAATTCCGACATCTTGGCGCACTCGTCCCTCAGCTCCCTCCATCCCTCCTCCCACTCAGAGTCTGAACAGAGCTCCTCGCAAAGTGGGTGCTCGGGTGACAGAGTAACGAAAGTAACACCAAAAATAGTGTCTGGCCTAGTTGTGAATGCCCCTATGACTGAGTCTGAACTAACCACTGGAAAGTCGATGTGCGCTCCGTGTGAACGCCCTATCCAGTTTCTTTGCATTGCCTTGACGTTCTCGGGGAAGGAGATGTTGTCCAACTCATCAAGTAGCTCGTCCGAGTACTTGGTCATTCGAAGGAACCACTGTGCCATGTCTCGCTGTACGACTTCGAGCCCGCATCTCCAACAACGATTGTTCTTGACTTGCTCATTTGCGAGAACTGTGTCACAGTCGGTACACCAATTTACAGGAGCCATTCGTCTCTCAACCAAACCTTGCTCGTTGAGGGTAAGGAACAGTTCCTGGTTCCATCTATAGTACTCAACATCAGAGGTTGCCAGAAAACGACTCCAGTCGTAGGAATATCCCATTCTCTCCTGATCGGTTCGGATGCTAGTGATGTTGTCATGTGTTACCGTATGTGGATGGCCTCCTTGCTTCTTTGCAGCATTTTCCGCCGGCATTCCAAATGAGTCGTAGCCCATGGGATAGAGTACATTCTTCCCCATCAGACGATGGAAGCGTGCCATTGCGTCGCCGATAGAGTAGTTTCTGACATGCCCCATGTGCATGTGACCGGAAGGATATGGGAACATCTCCAAGCAGTAGAACTTTGGTTTGGTGCTGTCAATCTCAGCTTTGAACGCCCCGGCTTCTTCCCATCTACTCTGCCAACGAGACTCGATTTCCTGCGCGTTGTATATCATTTCTTCACTCCCAAAGGGCTCCAAAGGGAGCTCTAGGCTCCCTGCATAAGCAGTAGGCAGGGCGAAGGCCCGCCTAGCAGGGTCGTTGAAGCAGGCATTCGTGCCACGGCATCCGTTGGAAGTGTCGGTTTTGAATCATCTGGTAATCGACGCCAGATTGTCTGAAATACACCATATGGTCTCGTTGATGGTATGCTATCAGACGGAGAGTTCCATGTGTCGGTCTGGAAGGACGGAGTGGAGGTCTGGATCACCCAAATGGGGTCTCTAATGAATATGAATACCGCCTTCATAGACAGAGTGAATGGCGTGGTGGCAATTATCGATCCATATGATGCTAGAAAGTGGGCGGATGCACTCTTGGATGAAGGGCTTACGCCGACCCACTTGCTCTATACTCACACCCATAGAGACCACGCGGCTGGTTATCCTGGAATGATCAAGAGATTTCCAGACCTAGAAGTCTGGGGTCACGAAGATGCAGGAGTACCAAGTCTACTTGGCCATGTCGTTTTCAGAAAGGTGGAATTCACCAGCACATGGAAGTGCTTACCGGGTGAGACTGTAGAATGGTCAGAAGGAGCAATCAAACTAGAGATAACGCACTCACCAGGGCATGCTCCTGGACATGTGACGATCCATGGGCACGGAGTATACCACGCGGGTGATCTTCTGTTCGTAAGGAGTGCGGGGAGGGTCGATCTTCCTGGTGGAGATCCACGTGCCCAGCAAAGGAGCCTCATCAGAGCGAAGGAGATTCTTAGCGAGTTGCCTCCTGACTGGAGGATGATTCCCGGACATAGGTACGACTCCTATGGTGGGACCACCCCCGACTGGATAGGCGTTGGTGAGGTCTTGAAGCACAACTACTTCCTTGCTCATATCACCAATCCAAACTAATTCTAACGTCTTAGGAGTCTCCTGACGAGGGAGCTTTCGCTACCCAATGAAGATCTGGACCCCTCCCTGACAGTCTTGAGGGCATTCATGGGAATCCAGGAATCGGGTATCATCCTCCAAGGGGTCACTCGCGCCATGATCCCCAAGAGAACTTGACTACCAGGAATCATGAAGACCCTTAGCGGAGGCACAACAATACTCAAGGCTGCTAGGTCTTCTCGGGCCGCGATTCGGGCCTTCTTGCTTACCTTCCGGCCAATGAGGATTTGGGCTAGTGTGCCGGAGGTCTCTCTGAAGTGCTCGGCGCCTATCTTTGAGGAGTCCCAAGTCTTCTCTATTGCCTTGCCCCATTTCCCTGGTTCCTTCGCTACTTCCCTGATGTCGGATTGTGAGCCCTGAGGCAGTTTTCTGTAGGCTGTGGCTGCACCTGTTGTCACCCATGGAATCCACCTAAGCACGTATCGAACAGAGTTCCTAGCCCTTCCCATCTAATCACGCCGTCTTGTCCACTCTTTCGATGGGGA
Organism: Candidatus Thalassarchaeaceae archaeon; assembly: GCA_034399535.1. Taxonomy (GTDB): domain Archaea; phylum Thermoplasmatota; class Poseidoniia; order Poseidoniales; family Thalassarchaeaceae; genus UBA36. The sequence goes on along the minus strand of DASCSS010000009.1, from coordinate 20,572 downwards.
CTCCCATGGCCTTGGAAACCTTGTTTACGGTTCCAGAAGGAATTGCCCCGTCTTGCTCGAGGGCGGAGAGAGCGGCGGCGACTATGCTTCTGGTGTCGATTTCAAAGAACGAGCGTAGTGCCTCTCTCGAATCCGACCGACCAAACCCATCTGTTCCAAGAACTACGAATCGACCCCCTACCCATCGCTGAATCATCTCTGGGACTGCCACAATGAAGTCTGATGTAGCAACGGTTGGGATTTCGTCACCAAAGCATTCTGAAACGTACGATGACTGTGGATTCTCGGGGCTCAAGCGAGTGGCCCTCTCTGCATCCAAACCATTTCTTCTGAGCTCGCCATATGATGTGACTGACCAGACTTCAGATTGAATCCCGTGTTCATTGGAGAGAGTCTGGGCAGCTTCCATGACATATTCCAATATTGGACCTGAACCGAGCAATCTGACCTTTGGTCCGGCCTCGCCAAACTCTTGGAGAAGATAGGCCCCCCTAACGATTCCATCATCACAACCATCGGGTTTAGGCGACTGTTGTTGGTTCTCATTGTATAGCATCACGTAGTGGAATACATCCTGGTTATTACCCCACATCTCATCGATTCCGTGCCTAATAATCGTCGCAAGCTCGTATGCGTACGCTGGATCCCATGCTCGACAGTGGGGTACGGTGGAAGCCATGAGCAGACTGTGTCCGTCTTGGTGCTGGAGTCCCTCCCCATTGAGTGTGGTTCGCCCAGCGGTGGCACCCATTAGGAAGCCCCGTGCCCTAGCATCTGCGGCACTCCAAATTTGATCTCCAACTCTCTGGAAACCAAACATGGAATAGAACGTGTAGAATGGCAGTGTTGGAGTTCTTGCAGTGGAATAAGAAGTTGCGCTGGCAATCCAAGAGGCGATTGCTCCGGCCTCAGATATTCCTTCTTGGAGGACCTGTCCGGTCTCTGACTCCTTGTACTTCAGAAGCATGGTATGATCGACGGGGGTGTACTTCTGTCCCTGGGATGCAAATATTTCGAACTCACTGAATAAGGGATCCATTCCGAAGGTCCTTCCCTCATCGGGAATAATTGGCACAATCTTCTCTCCAATCTCGGATTTCATGAGATTCCTCAGAAGCCTAACGAAGGCCATAGTGGTCGAAACCTCCTGACCCTCAGGGGTGCCTTTGTCGAAAGCGGAATACGTATCCGAATCCGGTAATTTGAGCTGGATTCTCACTGGATTCCTAGAAGGTAGACTCCCCCCCAGTTCATTTCTACGCTGATACATGTAGGACATCTCGTCGGAGTCGTCCTCTAGAGAATGGAATGGATCGTCTTGAAGCCGGGAGTCGTCGATTCCGATTTCTAGGGCATTACGATAAGATACTAGATCTTCTAGGTCCATCTTCTTCTTCTGGTGAGTCGAGTTCCGACCCTCGAAGGAGTCGATTCCCCATCCCTTTACCGTGTGTGCCAGAATAACTGCTGGTCCCTCGGTGTTCAATGCCGCTTGGTAGGCAGCATAGACCTTGATGGGATCGTGTCCTCCTCGGATCAGACCTTCGAGATCTGAATCTGTGAGTGATTCGCCGAGCGCTTCTAGTGATGAGTTACCCGTGAATAATTCTGAACGGAATTCGGATAGAGGGATAGTACTCAGACGCTGCCAGTCTCCGTCAGTAATCTCCTCGAACCTAGAAAGGAGTTCGCCTCTCCTATCTCTCTGCAGAACCTTGTCCCATCCGGAACCCCAAATCACCTTGATTACGGCCCAGCCAGCTCCACGATAGAGTCCTTCGAGCTCCTGAATTATCTTTGCATTTCCGCGAACTGGGCCATCGAGGCGTTGAAGGTTACAGTTGACGACGACGACGATGTTGTCGAGTTGCTCCCTCCCTGCCACAGCAATGGAGGCAATTGCTTCTGGCTCGTCCATCTCTCCGTCCCCAAGGAATGCAAAGACACGGCTTTCCGAAGTGTCTGCCAATCCCCTTTGGTGGAGATACTTCCAGAAGCGGGCCTGCATTACGGCACCCAGCGGACCGAGACCCATCGAAACGGTTGGATACTCCCAAAAATCTCCCATCAAACGAGGATGGGGGTAGGATGAGAGCCCGTCTTCGAAGGCCTCCTGCCTGAAGTTAGAAATCTGCTCTCTTGATATTCTGCCTTCCAAGAATGCCCTAGCATAGATTCCTGGGCTTGCATGACCCTGGACATACAAGGCATCCCCTATACCATTGTGGTTCTTCCCTCTGAAGAAATGGTTGAAACCCACCTCGTAAAGTGTCGAGCTGGATGCATAGGTGGAGATGTGCCCGCCAATTCCATCCATTCGACGGTTTGCATCGGACACCATCACAGCTGCATTCCATAGAATTGAGTTCTGGATTTTTCTTTCTAAGTTTAAGTCCCCAGGGTAAGGAGGTTGTTGTTCTAGAGAAATCGAGTTCACGTAAGGAGTCCTAGACGGGGGCATGATTGGTATGTCCAAGGTATTAGCTTCAGCCATAATCTCCTGGAGTAGCATCCTTGCCCTGTCGACACCCTGGAAGGATACCACAGATCGTAATGCCTCCAACCACTCCTCCGTCTCTTCTGGATCTGAATCTGGAAGGCTCTGACGTGGTTTTGGAGGTGACATGAGGGGACCACTGCCCCTATGGGGCAGTATTTCGAGTCATGGTGTGTTTATTGAATGGGTCGTCGAAGAAGTCTTCTCAGAATGGTCCCAAACCTGGCCCGACTTCAATGACATGGCACTCATGGAGTGTCCTGATCCCAGAAACTGTGATAGCAGAATCCCCGGAAACACAACGTTGGCCAGCCCAGTTCCTAACGGCCCTCATCACGGTATTTCTTCCTGGGACATTTTTCGGGTCAACTTTGAGTTCTACGGTTACCCTGTCCATCTGTCCTAGCCACTTCAAGGTGGCATCGATGCTCTTTCGAGCAATACCATGCTGTTGCTCAGAGCTCCGGACCCAATATCCAAGGTTCCAAACTGCTCTATCAGATCTAGTAACCCTATCAAAACCAACAAGTCCCAGAAGATATCCGTCCCAGGGCCTAATCATAGCCCAATGATGGAGGAGCCCAGCCCTACCCTTACGCTCGGTGTCTTCTATGAAATCCTTAATCTGAGGATTGACGTCCTTGTCCGGATTGATCCATGGCATTGCACGCATGACTTCTGGCCATGTCTCCTCGAATGCTTCGATTATATCGGGAAGATGAGTTCTGGACGCCGGCCGGAGGACCAGCCCCTCATCAATCTGAATTGAAGAGGTCGCTCTCCTGTGCATGTAACGCTGGGGTTGGCTTCGGCGCATCAGACCTGCGGTGGACGCTTGTTTGTTAAGAACTAAGTTTTTCACGTGCCTTTGCGATATCTTGGTCATCTGGGTGGGCCTTACTAGCCGATTCAACCAAATTGGTTGCCTCCCTGCTCCTTCCAATGGACATCAGAAGTCTAGCTACTGAGTAAACAAGAGAGGTGCGATTTCCCAAGTGCGGACCTACTTCGTCCAGTAGAACCGTAGCCTCGGCAGTATTTTGGTCCTTAGCAGCTCTTATTGCAGCTTGTAATTGCTTAATGATTTCTGGAGCAGCCCACTCATCTTGTTGATGCCATGGCCAAAAAGACTCAGGGACTGATGTGAAAATAGGGTCTGCTACTTCGGTTGGTTGCCCCAATCCAATTGGCGCGGGTGGGATTTCTGGAACGTTAGTCTCCGCTGCATTACTATTTTGTGTCGGTAGGAGAGGAACTGCTGTGATTCTTGGAATAGGAATATCTTCCGGTGCGGGTGGAATTATGACAGGAAGTTTCGGTATTGAGTTTGGATGGGTGTCTTCCACTTCCTGTTCTTGGCTGTCACCATGTGCGAAGGCTGCCTCGAATTCGTCCACTCTACCATCGCCATCAAAGTCTGCAGGATCCACCATTGGTTCCTCAGATGTAGGCCTTGACCAACCCTCCGGGTCCGGGAATTCACTGGCAGATTCTAGTTCCACGAATTCGGGGGTCTCTGCCGTGGGCTGAATTAGTTCCACGGTATGTTGTTCTGGTGGTTCATCAGAAGTGGATTCTTCGATTTCGTTTGGAACCTCAAACTTTGTCACATATGTGGGAACATCTGCTGCTGTGAGTTCATACTCTTCCTCTTCCATCGGTTCGGTATGACTTAGAATGGACTGAAAATCAGGTTCATGGTTCATTACCACCTGATCATCATCCCCATACTGTGCAATCTCTACGGTCACATCGTCCATCGAGAACGATGAGGGGATGGCCTCTTCCTTGGCCTCTTCCTGCTCAATCTCGCTCATCAACTGATCAAGCAAGTCCGATGACTCACCCTCTCCCAGTACTGAGCTCTGCTCGAAGGTCGATCTGTCGATCTGGTAGTAACATCTCGTGCAGACACTGGTCCCCTCTTGGTTGGGATGCTGACACGCCGGGCAAATGATGGCTGGATTCTGTGCATTTCGCCATGACTTGAATTTATCGAAGACCAAGTCCCAACCCCCTCGGACGTTTCCCTCGGAGGCGCTGTGCGTATAACTCTCACGCGAGATAGATGATAGGGCGGGCACGCTGGTTCATCTCAGGTAATCGTGATAGGTTCGCTTCGAGACGGATGGACGTGGTTGATGCAGCTATTGACGTTCCCGCTCAGTTCAAGCGAAGCCAAGACCATCACGAGACCTTTCTAAAGCTGATTCGCATGGAATTGGACGACGAGCTTGCAATCACAGAAGAGAGGCTAAGAAATTGGCCTGATGGCAGATTACAGGCAAACGGAATCGCGTTATTCGGTCTTATTGCAAAACCGGACGGATGGCTCTTCGGTCAGCGTGTGGTAAAGCTACGAAATTCTTCCGGGGGTGCATTCGGGAGCCATCGTTTCAGGCAGGGAGATATCGTCATGCTAAGTCGTAGCAACCCCCTCACCGAGAAGCCGATTGAGGCAATTGTTAGCAATAGGGGGCGAGGCTCAATCAGGATTGTAATGCCAGAAGCCCCCCAAGGACTCAGGCAAGGTACATGGAGGATGGACAGAGGGGCCAACAGAATTTCATTCGATAGAATGAGGGATGCCCTAAATTCAGTTTTCGAAGAGGGTGGAAATGTTCCTCTGAGGGACCTGATCCTAGGCATGGTGCATGATCCCCCTGGGACGGCATCGCTGATTCCAGAGTTAGGGGGGGCTAAGTTGTCAAGAGTGATTATCCCCAGTGACTTGAATAGAGCTCAGAGATTGGCAGCAGAAGCTGCGATTTCAAGCAGGCTAACATTGATCCAAGGACCCCCTGGAACTGGAAAAACCCATACTGCTATCAGAATATTAGAAGCATGGGCAAAGCAAGACGTAGGGACGGTTCTGGCTGTAGCAGACTCAAACGTTGCAGTTGATAACTTACTCGAAGGCTTATTGTCCAAGAACATCAGAACCGTCAGACTGGGTCAACCCGTGAAGGTTAGGGAAGGGCTGAGGGATTCGACAATGGATGCTTTGATGGAGAGCCATCCCCTGAGAAGGGATCTGTTAGAGAACCTAGAACTCAACGAGAAGCTAGCTCGGAGGATAAAGGGGATGAGGGGGGGAAAGGACAAAGGTCTGGCACATAGGGACCTCAGTCGAGGGTGGAAAGAAGTCCGAAGAATAGAGTCGCAGATGCGAGACGACATATTAGACCGAGCGCAGGTCCTTTGCTGCACGTGCATTGGTTCTGGCCATGAGCTTCTAGATGGAAGGAATTTTGTCAGAGTACTAATCGATGAAGCTACTCAAGCCACTGAGCCATCTACTCTGGTTCCAATAGTCAAAGGTGCTCGGCAGGTGACTCTAATTGGAGATCACAACCAACTCCCTCCAACTGTAATTTCCAGGAGAGCAGGTGAAGGTGGTCTAGGCCGTTCACTCTTCGAACGACTAATTGACATGGGAATCAAGCCCTCTGTGCTAACCATCCAGTATCGGATGCACCCATCAATTTCCGAGTTCCCCAATTCACAGTTCTACGGTGGTCTTCTGGAAGATGGCGTGTCCGAGTCTGACAGGGCGACTCCGACGGGACTACTCTGGCCGGATTGGGATTCGCCGGTGGCCTTTCTTCCAGTTGATGGTTCCGAAGTGCTGTCGCCTGATGGTGCATCTAAGGAAAATCCGACCGAAGCCGGATGGGTAGTAAAAATCCTGATGAACCTACTGGAGCCAGGAGACCTATTGATTTCCGACATAGGAATAGTGACTCCTTATGCAGGTCAAGTAAGGGCGATTAGGGACAACCTCACAGAAAGTCTTCAGGGTGTCGAGGTCAGAACCGTGGACGGCTATCAAGGACGCGAAAAGGACGTAATCATTTTCTCGTGCGTTCGCTCCAACAAAGACGGCAACGTGGGGTTCTTGTCCGATTCAAGAAGGTTGAACGTGGCAATCACTAGAGCGCGGAGAGGGCTTGTCGTAATCGGAAATCCAGATACATTGAGATGTGATCGAAACTGGGAAGCTTGGCTAGAACATATTAGAAGCAGAAATCTTGAGGCTTGGCACCTCCTAGGGACTGCCTGAGGTCTAGCTATGTCCGAACACAATTCTCCGATTTCTACTCACGGTGGAGGCAATCTTGCTAGAGCAATAGTATCACAGGGGGAACACTGGTCAGTTCCAGACGGGGCAATTCTGGCTTCTTGGACGAGGAGGCTAGCCTCTTTTTCTGTTGATGTCATTATTGTGAACACCGTCTTGATGCTTCTCACTGGATGGAAGATTGTGAACGCTTGGAACATTACATTGTGGGCTTCGCCGGACTTCCACTATGCAGCAGCTTTCTCAGTCACAATCCTAGCCAGTCACTGGCTTTATTGGAGAGTCACTGGAGTTGCATTCTCCAGATCTCTGGGGCAGAAGATGTTTGGACTTGCAATTGTTTGCGATGATGGATCTGGGGTGCCTAGCAATATTTGGGACAGGCGTGCTACAGGAAAGCTGCTCTACCTTCTCCCATTGGTCAACCTTTACTTCGGGGTTTACGAAATTGCACGAATATCGCAGAGGCATACCCATCAAAGTAATCTAGATCTGAAAGTTGGGACTATAGTGGCTCATGCGGAGTCCCTTCCCCCGGCCAGTCGGCGAAAAATCAGGTAGTAGTCATGGAGAAAGCAATCGAACACGCTCTGTCCGGAAGGTGCTTGGTGTACCCTACATCCACACTACCAGCACTAGGTTGCATTCCACAGCCCGAGGCTCTCGATGATTTATTCTCAATCAAAAAGAGATCCTACGATTCTCCTGTTAGCTTAGGTGTAGCAGACATCGAACAGGCAAGAAGATTAGTAGGGGTCCCCCCAGACGTTTTAGAGATCCTCGAGGATTTTCCTAGTGGTTCTCTAAGTATCATACTTCGATGTCATGAAGAGTTAGATCCACGACTGGGTGGGTCAAAAATTGCAATAAGAGTAGTCTCTAATCCCAAGGCCAAGGAATTGTTGAGGAGGACGGGTCCGCTCACGGCGACTAGTGCAAATGTCAGCGGTGAAGAGCCTCTGAATGATTGTGTCTCTGCGGCCACGTCACTCACGAGTCCAGAAAGACCTGTAATGTCCGTCGAAGGAATTTGCAATGGCGGTGCTCCCAGTACTTTGATAGCATGGCACACGGTCTGTGATACGCCTGAGTCACCAAGTATCGAGGTAGTCAGAGAGGGTAAGATAAGTTCTGAGGAGGTTTTCGCATGGTGGAAGAAGAGGACCTGAAGCAGTGGCGGGATGCCGGTCATGTCGCAAGAAGAACCCTGATGGGGATAAAGGAAGAGATTGTCGAAGGAAAGTCGTGGTCCGACGTAATTGACTCTGCGGAGAGGTTCATTAGAAGACATGGTGGTCAAGCCGCGTTCCCTGTCACCATCTCTGTAAACGACATGGCTGCTCACTATACCTCGAATACTGAGGAAAGCCCCCCAGATGGTATGGAAGGAGAGATGATATTCCAAAGGGGCGATCTGGTGAAGCTAGACGTTGGAGTTCACATCAAGGGAGCTTTGGGGGATAACGCGCTTACCGTGGAAGTGGGAAATGCCGGATTGCATACAGAACAAATCAAGGCAGCCAAGGAGGCAAGGGATGCTGCAATCGAGAAATTACACCCGGGAACACCATGGCACGAAGTGGGCGAAGCTGCTCACCAGGCTGCGACAGATTCTGGGTTCGAGCCAATTAGAAATCTATGTGGACATCAGATGGAAAGGTGGAACTTGCACACTGGGCTGTCGATTCCAATGTATGCGTGTGGCCCAAACAACCCGGGATTCAAGGGTGAAGTGGAATCTGGTGGAGTCTATGCAGTAGAACCATTCAACACTACCGGAAAGTCGGGAATGATTGAGAACGTCCCACCAATTGGCTCTTCCAACATTCTAAGAGTCACGGGCAATGTGAAGATTAGGAAAGCTCTATCCAAAGGGAAGTTAAAACCACTAGGGGCGACGATGGCTAGGTACATCGAGGAGAGATATAGCACACTTCCTTTCGCGGAGAGGTGGGCTTATCCCCTTCTAGTCAAGCCTTTCCCTGAGGAAGATGAGGCCTCGCTGAGAAAGAAGTGGAGGGCACTTGTCAAGAAGTTGACTAGTATTAGATTCCTCGAAGTATATTCGGCACTAAGGGATGTGGATGGTGGTTTAGTGGGCCAGTTTGAACATACTGCGTATGTCACTGATGGGGGTCCTGAGGTACTAACTGTGGAGTGATTAGGGGAAAAATACACAAATTGCGAGTTTATCCAGTGGTCTTTCACAATGATTAACTATTGCCGGCCCCCTGACGTTATCGTACAGGACGAAAGGTTCTCGCTGAGTGCATCCCATCCCCTCGCTATTATCTCTCGCCTGTACACCTTAATAGGACCGCAATGGTGCATTATTTATTCACTAGATGCAGAAGAAGCTGAACCGTACACCGTTACTGTTACTATAGCAGATAGGACTAGGGCAATACCAATTGTCTGATTTGTTGATGGGTCTTCCTTGAGAAGGACTATTCCCCAAATGAGTGTTAGGACAGGTTGGAGTAGGATAGCAAATGATGTGTGGGCGGCCGGCAGTCTCGGTAACGAATAGGAGATTGCGGTCCAACCGCCCACTTGGCAAACCAGAGCTAAAACGACCAACCAAGCGTGTCCCGGCCAATTTGGATCTAGTTCTATTGGGTCAATAGATGCACTTTGCAATGGCAACAAACCGAGAATCAGCAGACCAAGTGCTGCTCCGGCGGTGGCATCCAATTGGACGTTGGTGGCGGGGGCAAGCTCTCTGTTTGAGTATCTATAAAGAATCAAAAATGAGGAGTAGAAGAATGCTGCTCCGGCACCAAAGATGACTCCCTTTATCGGGTCTTTGCCAAATGGCTCGGGATCATCTATTCCGGAAATCAGTGCTAAGCCAATTAGAACCAAAGGCAATGACAGGAGGATAGCAGGATTTGGACGTTCACCGAAAAGCTTCCATGAAGCCAAAGTGACTATGATAACCTGTGAATTTCCTAGAAGTGTTGCTATTCCAATTCCGATGAATATCATTGAGCTGTGGTAGGCAAGCATGTCGGGTGCCAAGATTAAGCCCGCCCCAAATGCCATCCATCTGGTTCTCGGCGTTCGCATGTCCTTCTTCTTCAGGAAGTAGGTAAGGATTAGCAATGCAGGAAGCGCGTAAAGCATCCTGAAGAAGGCCCCAGTAGAGGGGTTTGTGTCTGAATATACGTAAAATACTGGGGAGAATGATATCGCCACCGCACCTGACAACGCGATTAGCATCGTCTGGCGGTCTGTATCGACCGAAATTGGCGATTCCCCCTCACGATTCCCCAGCTTGAAGCATCTGCTGCAGTTCGCCGCTTTGGAACATCTCAAGGGCAATATCTGAGCCACCAATCAACTCGCCATGAACGTAAATCTGTGGCATTGTTGGGAAATCGGCCCATTCACATACTGAGGGAATGGCCTTCGGATCTGAAAGCACGTCAACGCTGACAAAGGGCTCTCCAATCTGTTGGAGGACCATTGCAGCCCTGTTGCTAAATCCGCACATTGGCTGCTGTGGTGTTCCTTTCATGAATAGAACTAGGGGGTTACCATCCACAATCTCTTGTAGCTCATCTGGGGTCCAATTGAATTCCGCCATAGTATCACTCGTTGTCTGGTCTTCGGATATGAACTCCAAAGAACTCTGCTTCTTCACCATGTGGGTCGAATGCCGTATTGCCGCTTGATTCGGCCTGTTCTGGAGTCATGCACTTTAGATCGAGAGCATGGACCTTGTTTGATTCTATGAATTTTTTGAAGTGTTTCAGTATGGGCCTCTGCCTCTGAAGTGGTCTTACTCCCTCGTAAATGGTAGAGATAACTCTGACGTGGAAATGGTCACCACTTCCGTGAAGATCGGAAACCTCAACACTTGCATCAGGGACCACAATCAGGACCTGTTTCATTATCCACTCTTCATTGGCCACGGCTTGTGCTCACAGGAGTGTGATTTGAATGCTGTTAGTTGTTATTCCCTAGAGAATTGTTGATTGAAGCGAGGTTTTCTCTGATCGATGCGGTGTCGTTGATCAGTCCCGAGCCGACCACCGCGATGTCAATCCCCCAACCTGCCACAAGGGCAGCATTGTGGTCTTTGATCCCTCCATCAATCATTAGTTTGGTTCCTCTGCCCCCATCTGTAATTTGAGCGTCTATTGCTGCACGAAATGTTTTCACTTTTTCCTCTACTTCAGGCATGAAAGACTGGCCGCCCTTTCCCGGAATCACAGACATCACCAGCACCAGATCCAAAACTGGCAATAGTGGGATTACCAGGTCAACTGGTGTGCCAGGATTCAACACACAACCAACCTGAACCCCGGCATCCCGCAACTTTTCCGTTAGGCTCGGAAAGTCGTTTACAGCCTCGATATGCGCGATTACCATATCCACTCCCGCATCCACATACTGATCCCATGTTTCCTCTGCATTCGTTGTCATCAGGTGGCAGTCGATGAAAACCTTGGGGCCTAGCCTATTGCGAACAGAACGAATCAATGCGGGACCGAAAGTGATGGTCCTGTTAACAACCCAGTTGCCGTCCATCACATCCATGTGAATCCAGTTTATTCCAGATGCTATTGCCTCGTCAAGCGTTTCGCCTAGCCTGGAGAAGTCAGCAGTTAGGATGCTGGGTGTGATCTCCATTGTTTCTCATGTAGGGGGAAGGGAGTTCGGTCCTCAAACCCTCGTATGAAATTCCCATTTCCTGACACACATGTTGATAGGATGGGAGTGAATGGTTTCAATCGGTGAGATAATGGGCAAGATTGTGGAGGCGAGTGATTCGGACTTCGACGTGGTTACAAAGAGCGATGAGTGGGTACTGGTTGATTTCTGGGCCCCGTGGTGTGGTCCTTGTAGGATGGTGGGGCCGGTCCTCAGTCAGATTGCCGGAGAGAGGGAGATTACGATTGCCAAAGTGAATACTGACATCAATCCACTGACTTCTGGTAGATTTGGTATTAGGGGCATTCCTGCGCTACTCTTGTTCAATAATGGCGAGATGGTAGATAGGATGACTGGCGCGATGCCCAAACATGGAATGGACTCATGGCTAAATCGTCACATGGCCTAATCTAAGCCCGCTCCAACTTTCTAGACCTCTCAGCATGAGGAGCGCCGACTTCCCTGAGTAGTCGGGATCTCAGTGCCTCGTGAATCCACATTCCTTCTTCAAGTTCCAACATCAGTCCTCTCTCAATTAGAGGTTGGGGGGGCTTTCCATCTACACCAGCAGCCTTAGCTAACCTAGGCCATGGCACTGGCCTGTCTGAAACTGCCAAAAGTGAAAGAATCTCCCTGTGGTCATCTGGAAGCACATCTAGGATCTCTTCGTCTAAGAATCGGAGCCAGTCATCGTGCAGGGCCTGACCGTAAATCTCCAGAAGTTCTACCGCCAGAGGATGTCCTCCCGTGGCCTCGAAAACCTGCTCTGCAGGAGAATCATCCGGAAGATCCAACATCCCCAGCCAATCCGAAATCTCTTCCACGCTTAGTCCGGAGAGAGTCATCTCTACGACTCTATCCCTGGTAATCACGTCTCGGCGGTCGTAGAAGGCCATATTCGTTCTAGAGATTAGCAAGAGCCTAATTTGTGTTGATTCGGCAACTTGTAAAAGCGCTCCGAAGAGATGGTCCCCGGCGCTTCCAATGTTGTGAACATCATCCAGAATAATGATGACTTCTTCCACGGGGGATTCTATCTTTTTGACAACCAGTTCGTCTTGGTCGAGCATGTGTGCCGTAAGGCGGCGTCGATAAGAGTCCAAATCGAATCGAGCTCCGGGCCTAAAGGGAAGGGTTTCCAATACATTGTACGGGTCCTCTGAGTCATCTGTAATTCCCACCCTATGGAGTATGCTCGTTGCGATGCCAAGAGGAGAGTCCCAGGGTTGACAAGGATAGTACATTGCCATGGGTTTTTGTTCTGATCCATTCAACTCTGAGAGCCAATGGGATGCCAGAGTAGTCTTTCCGCAACCAGCTATTCCAGAAAGAACAAACATTGGTTTTCCGGACTGGTACCAGTCCCCTATTATTTCCTTCTCCGCGGACCTACCATGAACTGTACGGGTCCTAGGTGGGCTGGTATGGTATGTGGAGTGCGCCCCAGTCAACATTGACAACGACCCTGGTGCAGGAATATCGTCTTCATTCCTGACTAATAATCCGAATCTGATGTCTCCGAAATTTAATACTCCCTCATGCTGGGCATGCATTAATACTTGGAGAAGGCTCAATCCTGTCTGAAGTTTGGAGGCTGCCTGATCAGCTCGGACCTCAAGTATTTCTCCATCCCTTGAACGTACCAGAACCATAGTCGAACGTAATTTGAATATCCTCTCTCTTGCCAGATCTCTACCTTCGTCCGTCAACTGCCATGTTTTCTGCCTCCTATTTTCGCCCCTAACTGTCCTACTATGTTGGGAGACCATCTCCCGAGACATCAATTCGCTCATCGCTCTTGATACGTTTGGAGGATGCAATGCACATGACTCAGCTATTCCAGGGCGAGTAACGTCGTACGTCACGATATAGTGATCTGTCTGGTGGTCCTGCTCCCACAGATGTAGGACTATCCTATCCGAAACGGAAACACTGGGCTTGGTATCACCGCGCGCCATGGGTTACTCGGCCACAAAGGTCTGCATCAAGCGTTCGGGACCGCGTATTGTCTAGCCTTCAACATTGCAATGTGGATATTCAAGGTGCATGGGTGGTAAAAACAGATTGCTACAATCCCTGTATACAGAAGATAAACTGAGAACGCTCTCAGAACCAAGACTGAGTGAGACTGGCATCATAGAAACAGGACTAGGAACATAGTCCTCTCCGGTTTGAGACACGATAAGTTGGATTCCATCTCCCTCAGGAATTACCACATCCATCCCAAAGAACTCCATCTTAGCCATCACTGTAGAACCTGGGACAAGCGTCTCGCCCTCCTTGCCACCAGCATGGAACCTGAGGTCCATTACAGCATGACCCAGATGCATGCCATTGCTGGATTGGATCATCTCAACAAACAGATGGCCGCTTGTGGAAGCTAAGGAGATGGTTGCCTCGATATGGAATGTTGGGGTACCGACAATTCGGACTTCTTTTTCGAATTGGGGACACTCTATGGTCAAGGTAGAGGTGGGAGTAATGGTGTCACTTCCTCCAATTATTGAGCAATAATCCATGTCCATCCTAATCCAATCAATATCAGCAGGGGGGTACTGCTCCTCAACCCTCCAGCTTCCGATGTTGTCCTGTACCTCGGCTATGAGCCGGGGCTGGGGGCCCTTTTCGAACAAGTAGAAATTGAACCACTCAAGCAAGTCATCAGCCCAATCCCACCTTAGTGTATACGGAAAGGACTCACCACCTCTACCAGAGCCAAGGTTTGCATGGTCAGCACTTCGATCCGGGTAGTGATGGCCCCACTGACCATATAGACCCTTGACATCGAAGCCTGCGTCGATCATAATGTTGTGAACTGGGAATGCCATATGCGGATCTACGTTCCAGTCTTGCAATCCATGGATGATGTAGACGGATCCATTGTAATTCTCAATCGCCCTAGAAAGGAAGTGCCTCTCCTCCCAGTAGTCGCTTCCTGTCCATGCTAGGTTATCTCCTGTCAAATAGGCTCCAACTCCTGCATAATATCCCTCAAAGTATCCTTCACAGGCATTCTGTGAGTCTTCTAAATCGCCATCAAGGCCGAAGCTCCCATAAACTCCATTGTGCATTATTGCCCCTCTGGCCTCCATGCTACCATTCCTCCACATCAAATCGTGTACGCCAATTAGTCCGGACATGGGGACAATCGTTCTGAGGTGTTCCGAACCCATTGCAGCCGCCTCCCATGGTGTGGAACCATCGTATGATTTGCCAATCGCTCCCACTTTTCCATTTGAGAAGGGGGCATTCCCAAGATATTCGATGGCTGCGTGAATTCCCTCTTGCTCATCCAAACCCATCAAGTCCATGCAATGGTTTGATTCACCTGTTCCAAATACGCTAATCTGCGCGACACCGAAGCCATGGGGTACGAAGTTCTCAATCAGAAAACGCCCGAGTCGGTTGGCTGGGGTTAAGGCATCAACGTCTCCATCATCATAGTATGGTCCAATCTCAGCGATGATAGGTACTCGACAATGTTCAGCAACCTCTGATGAGTCGTGGTCACATCCTTCGATCGAGGGTAGCCAAAGGCCAAGATGGACCTCGGCACCACCAGTGGCTCCAGCTCCCCCGTCCTCCAAACCAATGGTTGGTACTTGGACAAAAATAGAACGTACGGAATCGATTTCAAATGTGCCATTCCATGACACTCTGCTGAAAACATCATCATCGCGATATGCTAGTTCAGAGCGTTCTTCCACCATTGGTAGCCAGTGTTTCTCTTCAGAAATATCTGTTTCGCCAGAAGTTCCACCCAGACATCCAGATATCGATGGCATTAGCAGTAGAATGGATGCGAGAATACACGAAATGCTGATGCGCATGATTTTCACGTGGAGGTGTTACTCATGATGGATTCGGTTTCCTGAGATGAGTTCAATAGTCCTGAGTTCCAAGGCAGTTGTATGGGCGACTCTAGGGCGGATAGGTTGCTCCGTTTGCAACGAATGGAGGCCACGGAGGCAGAAGTCTACAGGAGGTTGGCGAAGATTCAGTCAGATCCCATGAACAGGGCTATCTTAGAAGGAATTTCGCTAGAAGAGGAGCGCCACGAATCGGAAATTGCTAAGATGACTGGTCAAGTCGTGAAGGCGGACATTTGGAAGGTTAGAAAACAAGTAATTCTAGCTAGGTTATTTGGTTTCACATTCTCTGTCAAGATGATGGAAGCCAGCGAAAAGGACGCGGCTGCAGAATACAGGGAGTTGGGGCTCAATGATATCGCCGATGAAGAGGATGCTCACGAAGAGAATATGATTGGGATGCTTGACGAAGATCGTCTGCGATACTCAGGCAGTGTGGTTCTTGGCATGTCCGATGCCTTAGTGGAGCTGACTGGCGCTCTTGCGGGACTGACATTTGCACTTAGGGATCTACGACTGGTGGCTTTGGCCGGGCTGGTGACCGGAATTGCAGCGGCATTCAGCATGGGGGCCTCGGAATTTCTCTCTTCCAGGACCGAGAAGAAGAACGAGTCGGCAGTTAAGGCAGCGATGTTCACTTGGATTTCCTACCTAACTACGGTGTTACTTCTTGTTTCGCCATATCTAATAATTGGACCTGACTCTGCGGACTTACGAGGATTTGGGCCTCATATTCAGGCTCTTTTCGGCACTTTCACCATCGGTCTACTGATTGTTGCTTTGTTCAATTACTACGTTTCGGTGGTAGAAGGGGTTTCATTCAGAGCTAGATTTGTAGAGATGACAGCTATTCTTGGAGTTGTGAGCCTTATCTCTTATGGAATTGGAGTCGGGCTCCGAGGAGCTCTTGGAGTGGAAGTCTGACAAGAGAGTTCACTCCGCAACCTATGTGTCCGATACCGTTCCCGGATAGCTATGGAAGCATATGAAGAGTTACTCTCTAGACTGAAAGACATAGACCTAATTGGCCAGATTGGAGGTTTAATGAGCTGGGATCAAGAGGTCCTGATGCCGCCAAAGGCAGCTGCCCTGAGGGCCGAACAGCTTGCTTGGATCTCCAAAACGGGTCACCAAAGACTCACTGACCCAATAATCGGGGAGCTCCTCTCTCAGCTTGAGGGGGGGGCCACCCTCGACGAGGTCGAAAAGGCCAATATTAGACTTGCAAGAGAGTCTTACGATAGGGCTACCAAACTCCCTACTGAATTTGTAGAGGAGATGGCCAAACACAGATCGAGAGCTCAGATTTCGTGGACCGAAGCCCGGGCAATAGACGACTTCTCGATTTTCCGAGACGACTTGGCCAAGGCAATAGAGCTGGCAAGGCAGAAAGCTGACTATATTGGCTATGAAAATTTACGATACGATGCGCTTCTGGGACTTTACGAAACTGGCTTAACCGTAGCCAGGGTTGATCCCCTATTTTCCGGGCTTAGAGAGAATGTCGCGCCACTTATTCGAGCGGTGATAGAAGAAGGGAGGCGTCCCAATATCTCCTGGATTGAAGACAACTCTTGGCCTCAATCGGCC
This sequence comes from Candidatus Thalassarchaeaceae archaeon, assembly GCA_034399535.1. Taxonomy (GTDB): domain Archaea; phylum Thermoplasmatota; class Poseidoniia; order Poseidoniales; family Thalassarchaeaceae; genus UBA36. The sequence goes on along the minus strand of DASCSS010000009.1, from coordinate 3,876 downwards.
CAAGAAGCACTGAGTCAGAGCGTGGCCGAAGCCATTGGTTTCGATTTCAATGCAGGTAGAAGGGATTCCTCGACCCATCCTTTCTGTGGTGGTCCCAACCCAGATGACGTAAGATGGACGACCCGATATAACGAGTCGGATCCGTTTGGCTCCCTTTACGGTTCCATGCACGAGACAGGTCACGGGACATATGAGCAGGGTCGAAGGAGGGACCTTGATTTCCAGCCCGCTGGCCAAGCCAACGGATTGGGAGTGCACGAGAGCCAAAGCAGACTCTGGGAGAACCAAGTTGGGAGATCAAAGGAGTTCTGCGAATGGGCCCTGCCACTTTGGCAGAGTTGTTTCCCGGAGAACATGGAGGGAGTCGATGCTGAGCAATTGTGGCAGGCAGTAAATCTAGTGGAGCCTAGTCTAATCAGGGTAGAAGCAGATGAAGCAACCTATAACTTGCACATCATGATTCGGTACGAGATAGAGAAGATGTTGATTGCTGGTGAACTAGAGGTAGACGACCTTCCAGAAGCATGGGATGACATGTACGAGGAGTTCTTGGGAATAAGGGCCCCCACTCGGGCGCTTGGGGTCCTCCAAGACATTCACTGGTCTATGGGAGCATTCGGCTACTTTCCTACCTATACATTGGGCAATCTGTATGCTGCACAACTCTTGGAAGCTGCCCGCGATGACCTTCCCAAACACGACGAACAGATTAGGAAGGGCCAATTTGTTGCCCTTCTAGATTGGATGAGGGCTAACGTGCATAGCAGAGGGAGTATCCTAGAGCCAGCACAGCTAATCGAAGAGGCAACCGGTTCTCCACCTTCTCCTGATGCATTCGTTAGATATCTATCCTTCAAGATAGAAGAACTGTATGGAGTTAAGGCCTGATTGCGAGCAAAGTCGATAGTGGGAACGTCTCTGGACGGGCATGGGAACTGGTGGTTTGGAGTACTACTCGTCTCTAATTCGTGAGATAGATGGGGAGTGCTCACTTCTTTGCATCGAAGAAGACTCCATTGTTGCCGGCTCCCGAACTGGAGAGTTGGCATGTTGGAATATCACGACTGGTTCGGAGGCATGGAGGGTAATGTTCGGGGGACCCTGCTCAAATGCTGATGTTAATTGTGGAAAATTGTATATTTCCGAAGCCGACAATTTACACTGTATAGATTTCAGTGATGGGGCTGTTCTCTGGAGTGCCACATTGGAGGGCTCTAGTGATCTGGTTAGGTGCACTGATAATGGTGTCTGGGTTACTTCCTCGATCTACAATCTTGAGATCCAAGACTACTATGACAGTTCAGTTTGGTTGTTTGACGGAAAGGGAGAAATGTCAGGAAGATGGCCAATCGAAGGAAGGGCCTGGTCACTGGAATTGGGTCAATCTGGTGCTATAATAGGACTAAGTAGGCCCATGTGCGGTTACGCCCATGTCTCTATTACAGACGGTGTGGAGTACTATTCGCTTGAGGTCCCAAGCCCAGTGACTGTAGGCGTCAAATCCAATGAAGGAGATTTTCTTCTCGGGCATAGCAACGGTTGGATTAGTTTCATCTCTGGAGATGTGTCATCTTCACATCAAACTGGAGGAACTTCGATCACAGCCCTAGACGTGAATGATGGGTGGGTAGCCGGAACAGACTCCGGGCTAGTCTCAAAGAAGGGGGGTTTGAACTCATGGGAAGTGGAATTTGACGGCATTGTCGATTTGGTTAGATTTGGTCCATCACCAAATGATGGGTTTTGTGTTTGGATCTCTGCATGGTCTGGAGTATCCAAATTGGCTCTCTTAGATTGCGAATCCGGTCTCGTCGAATTGGAGATGTTTCACCAATCAAGGATAGGGGCCAGTTGCTCGACACCAAATGTAGTCGCTCTGGGGGATTTCGAAGGGAATGTTTTCCTTCTAGAGGAAAAGGTAGTTTCACGTAGAAGTAAACGGACCGATGAAGATTTAGAAAGAGGCAAAAAGAGCTTGCTGCTAAGGAGTAAGATTAGGAGGCTTCGGAAAGAGTGATTTGCAGTGGAAATTTACTCTCAAAGACCTGTTTTTCCACTGGACTGCGGTGAAATTCGCGAAATGTTTATGTGCCGTTCTCGACCCTGCTTTCTTTGCCGCTCCGGGGGAGTGGTGTGAGGGCGCTTCGGCGCGACTCGCGGGCCACAAAACCGAACCCCGAAACCGGGGTGGTAGAACCGAGATTTGAAAGAAGATCGGGGAAGAGCTGGAACGTCTGTGGACGAGAAGGCGGCAGCGACGAAATCGGAGGAACCGGACGCAAGGAAGGGGAGAGCGAGAGAGTAGTTGCAGAGGTACACGCGCGTAGGGGAAAGAGAATGAACCTGGGTCGCGGAAAAGTGGGAAACGATGTGGAGAAAACCGGACGCAAGGAAGGGGAAGGAAACTGAGGGAAACGCTTGGGCAACAAGGGCGGGGAGACCCGTGGAGAAGCCCGTATCGGATCGTGGAAGGGGAATGCCGAGAGGCAGGACCAGAAGCGGAGACGGCAAAAGAGGGAGAGATTTCTCAAGAGTCGGAAAATGACAAAGGAAGAGCATGAAGTTCCGGAGTCTTCTACCCGGGGAAACCTGGGCCTTCGGGCCCAGGGGACACCCGGACCCTGCGGAGTTAACAGGGGGGGATGCTCCCCCATGTGCAGAACCCCCTGTTGCTCCCACCTGATAATTCGGCCCTTTTTCTATGGAGTAACGTGCGGAGCGTGAATCACCCTCTGGGCCCAATCATTTTCTCTGGCCTAACCCACTCGTCGAACTGCTCATCCGTTAACATATCCAACTGAATGGCACTCTGCCTCAGAGTTAGTCCGTTCTCATGGGCGTTCTTGGCTATCTTAGCCGCATTGTCGTACCCAATGTGGGGGTTAAGAGCTGTGACGAGCATTAGCGAATTCTCAAGGTGCTCTGAGATCTTGTCTTCGTTGGCCTCCAAGCCTGATACGCACTTGTCGGAGAATGAGACACAGGTATCAGAAATCAGCCTCACGCTGTGAAGGAAGTTGTGTATCATCATCGGTTTGAAGACATTTAGCTCGAAATTGCCTTGGCTCCCTCCCACGGAGATCGCCGTATGATTACCGATAACCTGGCAGCAAACCATTGTCATTGCCTCTGACTGGGTTGGGTTCACCTTCCCGGGCATTATGCTGGAACCAGGCTCGTTTGCTGGGAGGGCAAGTTCCCCGAACCCGCATCTAGGACCAGAGCCTAGCCACCTGATGTCATTGGCTATCTTCATGAGTGAAACTGCGAGGGTGTTTAGGGAACCGGAAGCAGCGACAATCGCATCGTGAGCGGCAAGCTGGGCGAACTTGTTCTCCGCACTGACGAAAGGAAGACCTGTCTTTTCTGCAATATTCTCTGCTACCATGCTAGCGAATTCTGGGTGTGTGTTTAGACCGGTTCCCACTGCGGTTCCTCCGAGAGCCAGTTCGAATAGATCTACCAGTGATGCCTGTATTCGAACGAGGTCTGCATCAAGCATAGAGACGTAGGCCCCGAACTCCTGCTCAAGGGTTAGTGGTACAGCATCCATCAGATGGGTTCGCCCAATCTTGACTATTCCGGAGAATTCTGCTGACTTCGCCGAGAGAGCGGAACGCAGCATCTGAATTGCTGGGATAAGCGTGTGCTGAACCTCCTCAGCTGCGGCAATGTGCATCGCAGTGGGAAACGTATCGTTGCTTGACTGGGCCCTGTTCACATGATCATTCGGATGGACGGGCGTCTTGCTGCCCAGTTTGCCTCCGGCCATCTCAATTGCTCTGTTAGCAATCACCTCATTGGCATTCATGTTCGTCTGTGTGCCTGATCCAGTCTGCCAAATTCTGAGGGGAAAATGGTCGTCGAGAGTTCCAG
>DASCSS010000008.1:0-9001 GCA_034399535.1 Candidatus Thalassarchaeaceae archaeon | reverse complement strand
GAATTGGAAATTGAATCGGCATGAATTTCCGAATACTCTGGCATCGTTCTTACGATTCCCTTGGAATCTTTGCTCACTCTAAGAGGCACTTCGAACATCTTCATCATGCACCCTGTACCGCTCTTGTCAAATGAAACCTACGGACGTATTTCACGAGCCCCAATACATACAGTTGGGAACTTAGACTTACCCTTGCTAACCCTCAGACCCCAGTATTGTTCAGAGGGACTAGGCAAGCACCCCTCTGACAATACCGTGTTCTCATAGGGTGGCTAGGGAAACCCCACTGACCACAATACGAATCACAGAGACCGACTGACTGCGATACTGCTCACACGCTACCCATTAGCTCAGGAAATTATCCGTCCTTCCATTCCGCCAGCGATCTCGATAACTTGGCCAGTGATGTGCCCCGAAAGCTCGTCTGAAGCTAATACGACCACAGCGCTGGCCACATCCTCCGGGGTCGCCAACTTCTTCAGTGCCATTGTAGCAGTTGCACTCTCGACAAGCTCTTCGTCGACCCCTTGTTCGATTTTCTTTGGGGTGACAGTCCACCCCGGAGCGACGGCATTGACACGCACAGAGCCGATTTGTGAGACATCGTTCTTCAGTGTCTTCAGCAGACCAGATGTGATTGCGCCCTTCGCTGTAGCGTAATCCGAGTGTCCCGATTCGCCGTAGATGCCCGCAGTCGAGCCGATCAGAACTATCGAACCACAACCGACCTCTGCGGCATGGCCGAGGAAGGCGCGAGCAGTGTTCGCAGTGACTCCCAGGTTTGAGTCCAGGGTGGACTCCCAGCGTTCGACGTCGATCTCCCAAAATGGCTTGGACGTGCTGGGATAGTGGCCAGCATTAGCGATGCATGCATCGAGTCCCCCGTATTCAGATACGATGCTCCGAACCATCGCCAGGGCTTCTTCGATATCGCGCAAATCCGCACGAATGGCCATTCCGCCAATTTCCTCGGCCAGTGATTCAGCCGCAGTAGACGAGGAATGATGATGCACCACCACTCGTGATCCCTCGGAAGCGAACGCTCTGCAGATGGACTGCCCTATTCCTCCAGCGCCGCCAGTGACGAGCACAATCTTCCCATTAAGCCCGGTTTCCACGCACGACGGAGGATGTCCCGCTACTTTACTTTCTCAGAGACATCCTTGATCATCATCGCATTAATTTTATTTGCGATTTGCCCTCTGGGCAGCCATGTCAAACTCTGGCACGGACAGGTTTTTCGTTCGGGTAAACGGAAAGTTAGCCGAGGAGTTGGGCACTTCGCGACTGAGCGTCGCAGTGGGTGTTCCAGCTACCATTCAGGACATCATAGACGAGATTAGCTCTAGGTTTCCTACGTCGTCCGATACGATAATGGAGGCGATTCCCTTTGCCGCTGGAAACCACAGGGGAGCTGCAGAGGAGATCCAATCAGGACAGGAGATCACACTCCTCATGCCTGCTGCTGGAGGTTGACTGAGAGATGAGAAAATGACAGAAGAAATGAATGGAAGCGAAACAATATACGTAAATGAGTTCACTGATGGTATTCTAGACCCGGATAAACAGATGCTTGGTCCAGTTAAGGATGGGGGGCACATCATTGCGAACACTGCCCCGGGGTGTTGGGGGCCCATGATTACCCCCGAGCTAAGAGGAGGCCACGAGGTCACAATACCCGTTGCCGTTGAGGGTGCCGAAGTAGGGGATGCAATCGCGATTAGAATCAAGGATATCTCCGTGACCTCGGTTGCAACTGCATCGGGAAATGACTACTGGGTAGATGGATTGTATTTGGGTGACCCATACGTAGCCAAGTATGATCCCGACAATGACGAGTTAAACCCAGAGAGTTACGTTGAGGGAATTGGCGAGGATGCAGTTCGGTTCAAGTCCACTGGCAAGCCCGCAAGCCCGTTCAAGTTTACCAATGGCTATACGATTGCCTTTGACAACAACAGGAGCTTGGGAGTCACCCTTGACAAGTCTGCCTCCGAGAAGATTGCCCATGACGCTAAGCACTATGCAGCAATGCCCCAGAACTCGATCCAGCACTCAATCCTGACATTCTGCCCACACCACCTCGTAGGGCTCGTGGCGAGGCTCAGGCCCTTCATGGGCCAGCTTGGGACCTGTCCTTCGATAGCAATGCCCGACTCTCACAATGCTGGCGATTTCGGGACCTTCCTGGTGGGTGCCCCACATCCTCAGGCAATTTCCGCTGAGGACCTCAAGCACAGAACAGATGGCCACATGGACATAGATGCCGTGAGGGCCGGTTCGATATTGATTTGCCCCGTCAAGGTCCCTGGTGGGGGGGTATACATGGGAGACATGCATGCAATGCAGGGAGATGGGGAGATAGCTGGACACACTACGGATGTATCCGGAACAGTTACTCTTCAAGTGCACGTTCTGAAGGGGCTTGGGATAGACGGACCGATCATCTTCCCGGTTGAAGAGGACCTCCCGTTCCTGGCCAAGCCGATTTCTGAAGAGGAGAGGGCTATTGCCGAGGAGGTCGCAAGCGGATGGGGGATGTCCGGCGTGGAGGACTCAGTGCCTATTTCGATTGTAGGCTCGGGTCCAGACTTGAACTCAGCAACCGAGAACGGCTTGGAGAGAGCCGCCGAGCTCCTCGGAGTCACGATTCCCGAGATCAGGAACAGGGCCACGATCACCGGTTCGATTGAGATTGGGAGGGCCCCCGGAGTGGTTCAGGTTACTTTCCTAGCACCCTCCGCCAAGCTCGACGAGCTAGGTCTGTTGGATTTCGCAAACGACATGTACTGAGGCCAAGGAAATAATTAGTTTCGAATTGATACTCCCTTCCTCCACTTCTTGTACCAGGAGGAGAACCTGAACCACTCTATCATGGTGTTCTTCTTGATGGCGGAGAAGACCTTCCTCTGGTACTCAATGCTGTCTTCAGCAGTCATTCTGAATGTCCTCTTCGGCTCCCCATAGAGTCCAGAGATGACGAGCCATTGACCCTTCACGTAAATGAGGGTGTGGCAGTTTGCCTCCTTTCCGTCCGGAGCTATCAGGTAGACGTGGGCGATGTCCTCCACTCCAGCGACTCGACGCATCATATTATTCGACATAATTGGGTTCCTGAGGGTCGCCTGGGTTAGTGATGTGAATAGGACCGACACTATCCTCCAGGCTTCCCGGGGGTCAATCATGCCATCGTCCGCGTGAGCGACCATGTTCTCCACGTTCTGCCATGCAATCGGGACCACGAAGTCCGGTTTCTCGGGAAGACCAGGGTCTATTCTGATTGCATCTCCCTCTATGGCGACAGTAAGCTCCTCCCCCGTCTCGGCAATTGTCACCCCTATCACATCGAAGATTCCAGTGAAGAATCCGACAACCTCCGGGGTCTGTGGAATCATGCGCCACACCTCAAGGGCGCTCATTGCCATGTCCCGCGTGGGCGACTCCGATTCAAAACACCTCGTAATAGGATTTTTCTCATATTACCATGCCAGTGTTCTTACTGCCATTCTTTCTCCAGCGGACAGTGAACGACGAGATTGTCAACATTGCCGGATATCGATTCGTCGATCTGCCCGACAGGGACGATTTACGAGACCCGATGCTTGAACGCTGTACGCAACTCGAACTCAGGGGGACCGTACTGCTCAGCCACAACGGCATCAATTTCTTCCTGTCCGGAACTGGAGAATCGACCGACTCCTTCATGCAGTACTTGGAATCCGACGTCCGCTTCGTGGGCATCCCAGTCAAGATCAGTTACACCGACTACCAGCCCTTTCGACGAATGCTTGTTAAGCGAAAAAGGGAGATCATCTCACTGGGAATGGATGACATCAGGCCTTCAGAGTTCACCGGGCCACGCATCTCACCCAAGGACTTCAAGCGCATGCTCGATGAAGACGTAGACATGGTAGTCCTTGACACCAGGAACGACTACGAGACGAGAGTCGGCACCTTCGAAGGGGCAGTGGAGCTAGATATCCCTTCATTCAGGACATTCCCAAGTGTAATCGAATCACTGCCAGAAGAATACAAGTCGAAGACGGTGGTGATGTTCTGTACCGGGGGAATAAGATGCGAGAAGGCCTCTGTGGTGATGCTGAACGCTGGCTTCGAGGACGTCCGCCAGCTCGATGGGGGCATTCTAGGCTACTTCGAAGAGTGCGGCGGCTCCCACTGGAACGGTGACTGCTTCGTGTTTGACCAGAGAGTCGCCCTTGATCACAAACTAGACGAGACAGACGTAGAGATGTGCTTCAAGTGCCGTGAACCGCTGTCAGTAGTCGAGCAGAAATCACAGCAATACGTCATCGGTGAGCATTGCCCCTACTGCGTGACAACCAACTAGGGATGGATTGCCTTAGCAATCATTCTACTTTGGAGACATTGGTAGCGTTGGGCCCCTTCGGGCCCTCTCCTACTTCGTACTCCACGGTGTCGCCATCGCGAATCGTCCCGTCTACCTGGGACTTGTGAACAAAGAGGTCTTCACCTTCTTCCTGTTCTATGAACCCATATCCTTTTGTCTGGTTAAACCACTTTACAGTTCCCTGCGCCATGTGCCTAGCCGCTGGAAACAGGTTCTTGAACTAGTGTGGTGGTGTGTCTGGGAAATTCAGGTTCACAAGACATGTTGGGAGGTACGGCCAACCATTGCATCGAAGAGAGAGGTTGATTGGTGTCCACCACCCCTAGAGGCACATGTCAGAGGTGCTGGCACCGCCAAGCATACCCCCGATTTCCCCGTGGGAGGGGTATCTGATAATCATCTTCGTACCCTTTCTTCTGCGGCTAATCTTCGTCGCACCGCCTTTGTTGGACCTGGTTCAGACCTATGCCCCCAAGGGCGATCGTGCAAAGCATGCACGTTGGTTCATTGACCGTATCAAGCGCCTTCCTGTTCAGGGCTTCTGGCTAATAGTTCTGAATGAGGTCCTAGCTTTTGTCCTTCCAGCGTTCCTAGCACTCGCGGCACGAGTTTACGTAGGCCCGATTGGTTGGGACGACTGGGATATCCCCCTACTGGGAATCACTCTGCTAGTCGTTTCAGGGTTGGCATGGATCGGTGTAGACTTCGGGAGGGTCGCACAATCCAGAATGGACATTAGGAGGCTAGGGCAGCTCAATCTAGACGTGGCCAAGCAAACGGTGGATACCGCAGTCTACGGCCGTGAGATGCTCCAGACAGTCAAGGAATTTCGAATACCTAGGCCTTGGAAAAGCGATTCGGAAGAGGGAGGCTCCGGCAACCCGGTAATGGGACTGGTTTCGGGGGTACTGGACCTTGGCGTCGATGTTTTGGACTTCGCTCTCGATCAGGTCCGAGTCCCTGCTGGCGACGCGATTGACAAGATAGATTCCGAGATACAGAGCAGGATTCAGGAGAGAGTCCGGGCCTCTAAGCGCTCTCTAGCTACTGGGACCCTGTTCTCGTTGTTCCCATTAGTGGTCCTCCTCGGACTCCCCAGGCTGTTCTAGGAACCCATGAAAGCCTTCTCTCTGGGGGAAGCAAAAGTCAGCCATAGGATTCCCATTGAGATCTGAATGAATGCTGTCAGCAGTAGCATCTCTCTCAGCTGGAACAATCCTTCCTCCATCGCAAACCCAGCAAGAATGGTCGATACTCCCATTGTCAAGGTGATAATCAGGTTATCAGTTCCCGACACCCTGCCCAGATAAGCGTCCGCAGCTCTCCTCTGTAGGAGAGTGGTTGAGAACACCCAAGAAACCCCTGAACAGGCGTGGCTGAAGAAAATGCAAACCAGTGTCAGTATTCCCCACTCGAAGGTCGCAACCCCAGTGTAAAGTAGCCCCGCTCCAAATAGGGCGAAACCAATCAGGTAGGGCATTACCTTCGGCATTGCCATCAGCGGACGAGCAACAAGGGGGCCGAACCCGGAACCGAACCCTCTGCAGAGGTACACTATCCCTATCCCAGCAGCGACATCTCCGAAACCTGCCTCCATTCCCACTAGCACGATTAACATTATTTGTGCTCCTCCACCGCTTGCCCAGGCGCCCTTTGCCAGCACTATCCGCCTGATTTGGGGCCGTTCCAGGATATGACTCCATCCCGCGAATATCTCCCTTAACATCTCGATGGGGTTGGCCGACTTCTTCTCGTCCCTGTTGGGCCCCCCATCTGGGAGAGTTGCGATTACCATCGCAGCAAAGAGGAAGGTGACGGAGTCAATCATTAGTCCGGTTTCGACCCCGAACTTGGAGATCACAAGTCCTCCTATTCCTGCACCGATGCCCATCGAAGCCGACCATGCCCCCGATACCAGAGCGTTCGCGGTGAGAAGCTCCTCGTCAGTGCAGATATTGGGAAGGTAAGCCGTCTGGGCTGGATCATAGATTGCCCGACCAACTACCAAGCAAATTGCCAGGAGATATACCGAGACTAGCCCCCCTATCACATCCATTGTCAGGAACGCGACAAGGACGCAGAATGACAGGATGTTTGAGGCTATCATCAGGAACTTGCGTGAATAACGATCGGCCAACATGCCGGTAATCGGCTCCAATGGAGCGAAAGTGAAGCTTCGGACCGCCAGGACCCCGGCTATTGCCAGTGGGGAGTCGTCAGTCGCCTCTGCAGCTAACAGGAACATCGCGATCATAGAAAACCAATCTCCTGTGAACATTGTGATCTCGCTGGCGAATAGCCTACGGAAGCTGCGATTGTTCCTCAATAGGGAGAGATATCCAGGGGAATCCACGAATCTCCCACGACACCTGCTCTATGACTATCACTCTCCTGCCAACATGAATAAGAGCGTGTTTTCAATGGGCGTCCCATGGCGAAGGAATCGCGAATATGCCTACTCGACCTCGAGATGTCGGGACTGGACCCGGAAACCGAGCGCATTATCGAGGTGGCATGCTTCATTGTCGAGGGCGACCTATCTCCGATCGAGGGTGCCGAGCTGTGTCTAGCAGTGAAGCCAGATGACCTCGCGGTGCTCGGCTCCATGGATTCCTGGAACTCCAAGACGCATACGGAATCCGGTCTCGTTCGTAGGATACATGAGGAGGGCGTCTCGATTGCCGAGGCCGAGGAACGAGTCCTTTCCTTGCTGAATGGGCACATGAAGCCCGGCGCAATAATCGCGGGAAACTCAGTTCATCATGACATGCGTTTTATCCGTAGGGAAATGCCTCTTCTTTCCGATTTCCTAACCTTCCGAATAATTGATGTTAGCTCCTTCAAAGAGCTATTCCGGAGGATATCCCCGGACGGACCGCGCTTCTTCAAGCGAAGTGATCACACCGCCTTGGCAGATGCAAGGGGAAGCCTCGAAGAACTTAGGTTCTACATCGAAAACTACACCGAGATAGACTTGGATTAGGCCAATATGCTCAGTTGAGACTGATGCCAATTGGATTCCCCACTTCATCGGTAATTAGCAGGTTGACTCCTTCTCCGGAGCGAAGGTACCCGATGAGCTCGAACCAGTGAATACTCCTTCCGGCCACTCTGGCAAGTACTGGCAAATCTTCCTCTTTATCAGGAGAGAGCTCCCTCCTGTGACCGTCCCCCTCTTCATACCACTCTAGTCCCAGGGGGGCGGGGCTGAAGCGAATCCCAAGAATCAGTTCGCAGCCTTCGCTCCACTGAGCAGCCTCCGCATCCGCCTGACTCGGGCGAGCGTATGCCTGTGGGTGGGAATGGAGAAAAGAAGCGAATCTGGCCCCTCTGGCACCCCTCTCCTCAGAGAAGATCCCATCAGTCCATTCCTCGGGTACGTGATGAACACTGAAACTATCTCCCACATTGACGATATGTGGATCACCTAGTAGGAAGCCGTATCCTGCAAAGCTTGACTTCGATGGTCCAAAGGCCTCCTCCACGGCCCCTGGGTTCGGCTTCCCATGATCGGGGTCGAATCCAATCAACACTTCATCGGGAATCGATTCCATGCTCCACCTGATCACCGTTCGCAACACCTCTACAGGAATCAACAGGTGAGTAGAGTACCGTTCTCGTTGTTCGAAGGAGTCATGATTGTATTTGGCCACCGCCTCTTCCAGCCAGTCTCCCGTCATGACAGGTGCTGCAAGACCCCGCGTTTGAGGCTACGCCACGTCAATCTCTAGGCAGCAGTGTTCCCAATGCGGGGCATACGACTTCACTCTGGAGGGCCGACTTGATAGCGATGCCCCCGGCCTCAGTCCAGACAGTTGCCTCTCTACTTCATCAGTCCAGGTTTCGTATTTTCCTGGTGCAGCAAGACCGTGTACGTGCAGGACCCCTCCTTCTGGTTTCAGCACCCTCATCGCAGGTTCGAAGCCATCTTCGGAACTGGGTAGGAGGCCTAGGAGGACACGGTCCGCAACCCCCTCGAGTCCGAGCGTCGCTATCCTGTTGTCCCCTTCGTGAATAGTGCACCTCCCCTCTACTCCATTTGCACCCAATCCCCATCTTAGTGAGTCCACGCTCTCGGGGTTGATTTCACAGGCGTGTACCATTGCGGCCTCACTGTGAACTAGGATTGGGAGTGTGTAGTATCCAATACCGGCAAATAGGTCACAAACCACCTCTCCGGCCCCAACCCCCTCGGCAATCGCCCTTCTGATGTTGACGTTCCCACGGCTCCACATGGTTCGTGTGAAGTGATATCCGAATGATGTCGCGTTCTCGGTCCTCTCCACCCAGTCGCTCTCTCCAAGCAGGAGCTCGACTCCGCTCTTCCTGTACTCCCCACTCACCTCTCCCATCCTGCCCAGTCTTTTGGCCCCGAGGGCGTCAGCAACCAACTTCCAAAGAGTTTCGTCGGGATTCCAAAGGCCATCTTCGAAGCAATCCGCGGGAAGAATCACGACGTCTGCGAACTTCTCCCACTTTCGGGGGATGGTGCCTGGTAACGAACCGTCGAATCGGTCTAGAAGGGATTCCTCGAGCCTTCGGTGAGGGTCCCATTTCCTCATTTGTTCACCCGTTAATGTGACTGTGAATGCGCTCGGCCATCGCCTTGCCAATTCCCCGGACTTGGCGGAG
>DASCSS010000007.1:0-2499 GCA_034399535.1 Candidatus Thalassarchaeaceae archaeon | reverse complement strand
GCATCTAGTCCCACTTCGGTCATCGTAAGCCTGTCGGTGGTTGTCCCATCCCCCAATTGTCCGAACGAGTTGCTCCCCCAGCACTGGAGTGAGGAATCATCCAGAATCGCGCAGAGGTGGTTACCACCAGTAGACATCGTGGTTTCGGTGAAGATGGAACCGGATTGGAAACCAGGCTCAATAAATCCATCCGATACTGGATGCCTCATATCTTCGATGATACCTACGCTGGAAGCTAGGTAGTACTTCTGAGGTCCAGATGGGACGTTTGCCCCAGTGACAACGATTTCCCAATCGCCAACTTCCGGATTCCCGCCAACTGAGATTCCCACTAGGTTGTTCAGATCGTCATTTGTGTAGGTCTGAATTGTCCCACTGGGGCTCTTGAGGAGGATGTCGAGGTCGTTGACCAACTGCTTTCCCGCACTTGCGGAGTTTGCTGGGTCATTCCATGAAAGAACGACTCGGAAATCCTCGATTCCCGTATCTGGAACCGTGAACTTGAATGAATGGCTATCAGATGTGGAAATCTCGATTCCCTCCGTGAAACCAGAGTACACCAGTTGTTGGAGGTCAATTCGGCCCCATCCTTCGTGGTTGTTCGGTGCCTTTTCCTCTGCCCCGTTCCCATTGGAATTCCCTCCTGTCGTGTACTGGCCCTCCAAGTCGTGTGCGCCAGATGCGAGTATTGCCTTGATAAGGGCGGATTCTGGACATTGGTCACTCGAAGGGTTGTTCGCAAGGTCGCAATTGTAATCCCCAATGTTGTTCAAGTGCTCTATTATCAAGGCTACCGAACCTGCTGTGATTGGGGTTGCCATCGAGGTTCCATACTTGTGAGTGTAAAAGCCACTAGGGTCGTCCTGTTGACTGCTGACCGCCGCCAAGTCGGATCTGGTTGACAAAATCCATCCTCCCGGCGCCACAATATCCGGCTTAATCCGATTATCATTCGTAGGGCCCCTATTGGAGAATGCGCTCATCCCTTCCGAATCGTCAGAGAGCGTGTCTGTTCTGATTGGGTTCATGCTAAACCTCTCATTAGAATAAGGATGAGGGCAACCGGAGGCAGCAGAATTGCATAGGCTACTGTAAGTCCTATCGTATAGCGACAAACCATCACGATAATTCTCTGACGATCCCACTGACAGGATATTCTTAGCAGTGGCCTGCTGGTTCATTGCACCTAGGTTGACCTCCCCATCTTTACCCCCAGAGCAGGATGACTGGCCGATCGAGTTGTAAGTGCAGTCCATTCCATCGTTCCCCATGGCGAAAAGAATCGTCAGGTCAGTAAGGGAATTGGCTTCCGTATCTATCTCCAACGCGCCAGAGCTGTAGTACGCCAAACAATCTTGATCGCCAAGTCCCTGATGCGAGCCATCGCAATCGTCTGCGGGACCAGGGGGAGAACCCCACGAATTGGTGTGGACTCGTGCACCAGCATCGTGAGCCTCTGTGAAGAAGGCATTGTATGAGGGCGTGCAGAGTGAAGAGCCACTACAGCCGCCACCTACCGCCAAAACCGCCTGCATGAACAGATGGGCACCCGGTGCCATTCCGCTGTTGTCAGCACCGTCGGGTGAGTTCGTACCATCCCCCAGAACAGATCCGGTCACATGGGTCCCATGGCCATGAGGATCTTCTGGGCCGTCGGTGCAGCTACCGCAAGTGTACGAAACAACTCCGGCGATTCGGCCAACGAAGTCTGCATGGATGCCGCTGTTCACCATGTTGCAATGGGATAGGCTTGTGCATTCAGCCGCAGAATCCAGTCCGGAGTCCATAACTCCAATGATCACCCCGGCCCCTGAGAGCGACCCCCCGAAGGAATCCATGTTGGTAGCCTCGCCGACCCAATCAACATCGATGATTCCTGCTGCTGCCTCGTTATCAAGCTGAACTGGATACTTCGGCTCAACCCACTCGACGAAATCCAGATTGACGAGCCCAACCACATCCTTCCGGTCTATCACGACTTCCGCTACCCTGTCTATTCGGTAGTCGACCACCTCGATACCAGTGGAAATCAGGTTTGCTAATTCGTCAGAACCGCCTAAAATGACGTTCATCACGAATCGTTCCCCTTGCATCACAGCGTTACTAGTTCCTCCTTCGACTAGGGAAATGACATCTGGAGCCAGCTTGTCCGTCGAGTCAAGTCGGAAAGCCCCTATTACTCCATAATCCGAGAGTTCCGATGGCGTCATCTTCGGTACTTTGCAGTGGAAGCCCTGTGGCGAGTAGAATGTTCTGCATTCCATCCCCAGTTCGCTTAACTCATCTCTCCAATCAGAAGGTAACGGGTATTCGTGCGCCAGAGCGAACCAACCAGACATGTAGCCCTCCCCAGTCGTAGTCTCCCACTCTCCTATCGGGACGTATGTCGCAGTCCGATAGAATAGCGACGCTTCTCCGACATTGCCAGAGTCGCCCTTCCATCCATGAGAGGGATCGCCAGATTCGGGGATTCCAAGGATGGAATGGGTCTCTAGAACG
>DASCSS010000006.1:0-10429 GCA_034399535.1 Candidatus Thalassarchaeaceae archaeon | reverse complement strand
AGTCGTGGTCAGGAAACCACACTCGGTCGACATTTCCTTCGTCAATACCATGCCAAACAGCAGGAATGATTGATTCTTCACCATCCTCATTCGTGTGAAACATGACTCCATCCAGTTTCAAGCGAGGTTCGCATTCGTTTAGCACTAAATCTGAATCAAACCATTGATTTGCGATTTCCTCACAAATTGAATCAGCAGTACTGCCATCCCAAGCCCAACTAGGATTTTCAACCCAAATATCTGCAAGGTTTACTCCCTCATCAGTATCCGCATAGATGTCATCATACATGCTTGAGGCTGTATGTGCATATGCTGCAAAAGAAATACCTGCGAAAACACCGACCATCACCATGAGTACCACGGCGAAGAGTCGAATCTTTGTTCGCCATAGGCTTCTTGCCAAACGCTTTGTAAGTAGGACAAACAAGTAAATCACCTCATTCAACAATTTCGTCAGACATTACCTTCCCACTGTCGATTCTTACAACTCTTGTAGCGTATTCAATCAATGATTCGTCATGAGTCACGAAAACACAGGTTATCCCTTCCGCCTCACATGCCTTGACTAGCACTTCCATGACCATGGATGAGGTCTTCGAGTCAAGGTTGCCCGTCAACTCGTCCCCTAGTAGAAGCCTTGGACTCTTTGCGAGGCTTCGGGCGATTGCAACCCTCTGTTGCTGCCCTCCACTAATCTCAGCAGGGAATCGGTTGGCCTCTAGTTCTAAACCAACTAGTTTCAGCAAGTTCCGAGCTCGGGCATCATCTCTGCCATCGGCTAATTCTTGAATCAGCAATATATTCTCAAGCACAGTTAGATCTTGTAGGAGATTGAAGAATTGGAACACATATCCTATGTTTTCTCTTCGAAAGGTTGTCATCTTCTCAGAATTCACTTGGGGGACAGGCGAACCAGCGAAGGTGTAGGAACCATCTGTGGGAGTGTCCAAGGCGGAGAGGCAATTGAGGAGGGTGGATTTACCAGATCCAGAGGGACCAAGGAGAATTATTCTCTCGCCCTCATTAATTTCTAGATTAATCCCATCAAGAGCCTTCACGGTTCCCGACGGCATGACATAATGCCGTTGTATGTTTTTCATTTCCAGTAATTTTCTAATTCTTCCACCATCCATTTTCAATAATTCTCTTTGTGGGGCACTACTTTTCCTACTATGACTCAGGGGCTCCTGCGAAGAACGACATGGAGTCCCTGAACAACTCTTCCCTTCTGTGCCTCTTGTTGTCCCTGATCTTTAGCCATGTGAAGACGATTGCCAGAAGAATCACAAACGGGATCAGGGCCTCTGCATGATACCTCTCCATGGCCTCAATGATTCCTCTCGCAGTGTATGCCCATGTCACAGAAGCTGCAGTTCCACCAATGAAACAAGCAGCAAGGACCCTCTGGAATCTCATCCTTGCTACTAAGCCTAACATTGCCCCGACCAAGACTCCGCTAGCCATGAATGGTATCCACACGAATGCAATTAGTCCCCAGAATCCGTACCTGTCGATTCGTGCTCTGTTCTTGTGGGCCACGTATTCAACGGACGAGAGTATGTCACCCATGAAGGGGTTCTGAAGCAATGCCCCAGGAATTCCCCCTCGCTTAGCGACCATTGCCTCGCCCGTGAGTTCCTGCGAACCCTGTTCGACCCTGCCTGCTACTGCTCTGTCTGCCATTGTCGACTTCTCGTTCCTTGCACTGACTACGAGGACCCTGTCCTCCAGCAGAATCTTCAGGTCGGATTGCATTTGCTCCCTTAGATCTCCCTGGAGATGTTGGTAAGTGGGTTTGAATAGGAAATATGCGAACTTGGTTTGTGGCCTGTATATTACCCTCACGAAGACTGCTTCCTCGTCTGCCATAATTGCCGAGCCGTAGTCAATAACTCCATGCTTCTTGAACCAACGCGACATGCTTTCTCGGAAGACCTCTTCGAGTTTTCCGAACCTACCCATCCTAACGAAGAACTGGCTGTAATCTTCAGCAAGTGAGAGATCCTCGGAGTAGTCATCAGGCAAGTGGAACGAGATATTCCCCTCCCCCCACCATTCTCCGGTGGACTCCTCGACATCGATGGAGTCAGTGCAGACTGTCTTGATCTGGAGAGGTCGCATCTCTCCGAAAATCCTGAACTCATTCAGAATGGCTTTGATGATCGAGCTCTTGACATCGATGGGGGTGACAATGGTTCTCATAGTCGTCTTGTAATGAAGGATAACGTCCACAGAGATTGCTCTGTCTTGGATCTTCAATAACGAATATTCTGGTTCTATGTGCAATTTTTCACTTGCTGACTCAATTGTCGTTTCAATTAATCTGCTCATCTGCTTGCTCGACAATAAATCATCGACATCCCTGTGGTACAATCTATGCATTAGTGGATACTGGACGCAAAGGAAGAATATCGACATGCCCAATGACACCATGGCCATGTACCATGGAGGCACCTGTGCACTACCTCCGGTGAGCATAGCGGTCTCTCTGCCCCCTACCCACTCAGCGAACATCAGAGCCCACCCCCAACCACCCATTCGCTGAACGGTGAAACAGGCTCGTGGCTCGTCATCGAACGTCTCCATCTTTTTGTGGTATTCCCCAGAGCCGAGTAGGGATGCGGACTTTACGGTCTCAACGGTGATGTCGAAGTTCTTGGAAGACTCGAAATCTGGAGGGTCGTCCTGTACCCTCGATGACAATTCTTCAAATGACTGATTGGATAGGTCCATTGAGGAATCCGTCCACAAACGAAACTGTATCAGCAAGAGATAGTCCCCCTCCTCCAATCCGTGATTTTCCACAGTCTCTGAGAGATCCCCAATTCCCCCAATTGCTGACTCTGACTCCAGAGACAACGCGTAGCCTTCAGTTTGATTCCAAAGGGTGATGAAGAGTGCCGTAGAGGAGGAGTCAGCATTGTGGCTTCTGATGCGGAGATCCTGATCCTGATTAACCCAGGTCTCGAACCAAATCTCGTCCCTCTTATCATCACAGTCAGATGGATCTAGAAAAGTCCCGGATAGGGTCTCATCTACAGCGATTGAGTTTCCCCAAATTAAGCCAGAAGAGGCAACGAAAATAGAGCCAAAGAAAACTAGTCCGGAAATTAGGCCAACAACCAGAGTGTAATCGTCGAAGGTTCTTGGGATTATCGAGTTTACCAAGAAGCTCTTTCCCGGGTTCTCCCTTCGCTCCCTGATTCTTCCTAATTCCAAATCCACCTTAGCCGAGTCATCATCAAGATTTACGATTTCGTCCGCCGTGCCCATTAGCGCCTCTCCATCATTAGGAACCCCCGGGGTTTCTGATGCAGGGATCGCATCGGTCACAATCAATAGGAGACGGGGTGGGTATATTGGTTGTTTGCAATGCGTCAGTGTTGTACTTTAGTCTGGCTACTCATAGGCCCAGTAGTAATCTCCTTTTCCAACCCGAATCTTAATGCCGGCAAAGGCAATTTTAATGTCCTCCTACGGAGTAGGAGGAGTATGCCTAGTGGGAACGCGGAGCCGGCAAGGCTCTCCTTACTACTAGTGATCCTCATGCTGGCACCGTCCCTCCTATCATTCTCGGCGGTATCCCTAGATCAAGATAGAGAGGTCAAGAGCCCGGAAGGCGAACTAGGAGTGCCAATGGAAGAAGACCCATCCCGAGGGTGGGCTAGCTCAGGAATCGGGATCGGAGAGGCCCTTCTTTTCAACAGGAAGGCGACGTACGTCCCACTTTCAGATTGGCAGCAGGTCACTGGCGAGAAGGTGATGTCCGGTTGGCACGTTCTAGGTCACGAATACCCCCTGCCCAGTGACTGGTGGGGGGAATTGGAGGAGGGGGGATTGGATTGCCAGACCTTCGTCTCTCCTCAAGGATTCCATTGCAATGTTCCCGACTTGCCCGCCGGGACCCTGATGGATATGGACGTCATTGGTTCTTTCAGGTTTGACCCCACTGACAAGCTAGCTCCGGACCTCCTCCCCCTTGTACGAGGGGACATCGAAACAGGAGCTAATATGCAGGGAGATGATTTCGTGGTAAACGTCTTGCTCGCGGGAAGCGGACACGATGGCGACTTGCTGGCTGGGCCGGTAGAGGTCAAGGATATCTCCGCAGGGAGGTTCGCGGAAGTGGTTGCCGACGAGAAGGGGATAGAGTGGCTGGCGAACCAAGACTTCGTCGAATGGCTGGAGCCCGACTATCCTACGTACCTCGATAACGGCCCTGCATCGGACATAGTCAATGTCGACTGGGTTACAGACCCTGCACAGCATGGGGGCTCGGTCGCTGGTTACCTCACAGGTTCAGGCATCATCGTGGGAGTGGGCGACTCGGGACTTGACAATGCTGAAGAGTGCAACGGGGTGACTGATTGCAACATTCAGAACGCTGCAATCGACGCGGACTTCTATGGCAGGATAGCATACGTGGAGTCATTCTACGGTGAAAATTACAACTCCCCATGCACCGCCGATGATGGCCCCAACGACTACAATGGCCATGGGACCCACGTTGTTGGGTCGGTTCTCGGTTCCGGGACGAATTCAGAATCCGGGGCAAATCATGCTGGAATGGCCCCGGGCGCGCAACTGTACATGCAAGCGACTCAATGCGGGTCAAACACTTGCCCGGGAACAGTCCCTGGAATTTTCGATGCCTGTGGAGGGTTGTACCAGCCAAGCGACCTTCAGAACGACTTCTTCCAGCCTGCCTACGACTTCGGAGCAAGGGTACACACGAACTCATGGGGTACGGGACCGGATAAAATGGCTGGATGCCCACTTACCAGCTGCCACAATTACTACAGCATTGAGACTCTGAAGATTGATCAAGCGGCCTATTCTATGGATGACTTGACGATTCTGTTCGCTATGGGGAATGATGGCCGCGATTCTAACTCGAATGGAGAGATCGACCTGTCTAGGATGAACAGGCAAGCAACGGCCAAGAACATCCTATCAATAGGTGCATCCGAGAACTTCAGGCCGGGTTTGGGGCCCATTTGGGGGGGATATGGGTACCCAGCGAGCCCAATCAGCATCGACAACGCGAACAACGACCCGGAGGGGCTGGCGGCATTCTCCAACAGGGGCCCGACCAATGATGGTAGGATCAAGCCGGACATTTCGGCACCTGGCACATTCATCGTTTCCGTTTGCTCCTCTGACTCGGATTACCCATATGAGGACAATTGGGGTATTGGGGATGACTACTGTGTCAAATCGGGAACTTCCATGGCTACACCAATCACAGCTGGTTCGACGGCGCTGATCCTTGAACACCTAAACAACCTTGGTTACTCTGACATCTTCACGAATTCCAACGACCCCGCTTCGGCCATGGTGAAGGCGATTCTTGTGGCGGGAGCCCACGACATGGACGGGCAATACGATACTTTCTGCCCGTCATGCGGTTCGGGAGATGGGAAGAACGGAGCCAAGGAGACTGCCCCGAACAATCACGAAGGATGGGGGAGGGTTGACTTGCAAGGTTCGGTGGAGAGCACTTTCCTAGATGGGATCCAGATTACGACTGGAGAGAGCCATTCGATCAGGCTAACTCTGCCAGTAGGGCTTCCCGAAGTCAGGGTGGTCCTCTCGTGGAATGACCACGACTCGAACTCGCCATTAGGCCTCAAACAGCTGGTCAACGACCTCGATATCATCCTAAAGGACCCCAGTGGGACGCCAGTCAGTTACAGCAACGACGACCTGAATAACCTAGTCGGGATCACCGTAGAGAACCCATCTGGTGGAGAGTGGGAGCTGTTGGTCAATGGAGTCAACGTACCACATGCACAGACGTACTACGTGGCCTCGAGCACGGGCAACCTTGAGGACATGCGGCACCCGGTGGCCGATGCCCACAACGTAGCAGGTTTCCAAGCCGGTTCGATATTCACTGAGTCTTCACTATCCACAGATGGGGATAACATCTGTGGGATTCTAGACGACTCGGTCACATACTGCTGGGGTGTCGGATCATTCGGACAGATAGGCGACGGATGGGGGGTCGAAAGGAGTTCCATGACAGAGGTTGGCCTGGATTCCGGGAGAACGGGCGTTTCGATAAGCACGGGGGAGCAGCACTCATGTGCTATCCTTGACGATGCCAGCCTGAAGTGCTGGGGGAGGAACAGCTACGGTCAGCTAGGTGATGGGACCACTAATCCATCCTCATCTACTCCCGTCTCAGTGGCCCTTTCGGGTGTTCCAGTGCAAGTTTCATCAGGGAAATGGCACACATGCGCTATCCTTGACGATGCCAGCCTGGAATGCTGGGGGAGGAACAACCACGGTCAACTAGGGGATGGTAGCAGTTCCCCAAGCAGCAACACCCCCGTTTCCGTGGACTTCAGCGGGAAGAAGGTGCTTGCCGTATCAGTAGGAGACAGTCATACTTGTGCAGTCCTCGATGACTGGTCATTAAGCTGCTGGGGTAGCAACTCCGACGGTCAGCTGGGAATAGGTTCGACTCCATCTTCTAGTACCTCGCCAGTAACCGTGGACGTGGGAACTGGGGCCGAATCCGTGGCCGTCTCTGCTGGAGGGGCCCACACATGCGTATTGTTATCGGACACTAGCCTGAAATGCTGGGGAGCGAATGGCAATGGCCAGTTGGGGTACGGGGATGCAAATGGCCTGAATGACGCATCATCGGTCGGTGTAGTTCTTTCTTCGGTAATCGCGATTGACGTGGGGAGCAGTCACTCATGTGCGATAGACTCATCCAATGGGTTACACTGCTGGGGAGATGGTTCGGGGGGACAGGTTGGAGACGGTAGCACGACTAGTGCTATTACCTCGCCCCAGTCGATAGACCTAGGGCAGGTCCTTGGTGCAATCGCGGTCACCGCAGGTTCGTCCTTCACCTGCGTTACTGCCACCAACGACCTGCCTCGTTGCTGGGGCGGGACCCTGGGGAATTCACCAGCAGAGTTCGATCTGGACAGAAGATGGACATACATGAAATCGGCAGAGCGCGACTTAGATGGGGATTCCAGCCTGAACATTTTCGAAGTCGGCGTCGCGGGCGATACAGACGGTGATGGCTTTCCCTCGGCTCAGGACACCTTCCCCAATAATCCGACTAAGGCGGTGAACTGCAACCCAGGGAGCTATGGTAGATTTACCTGTAATCAAGCGTCCCCGGGATACTTCGTCAGCGGTTTCGGTAACACGGTTATGACCCCTGCTAGAGCAGGTCACTATGTCTCTTCAACTGGGGCCATCGGGGATTCAGAATGTGATGAAGGAGAGTTCCAGTCTGAAACCGGAAAGACCTCTTGTGATCCGGCGCTACCGGGCTATTACGTTGGTTCAACGGGGCAATCAGCAGGGACTCCGTGCCCTGGAGGGACATTCAACCCCGACGAAGGGATGACGGACGTGAGCGCGTGCGATGGGGCCCAAGCTGGATATAGCGTACCGGTCCTAACCCAAGTGTCAACTGGATCATATCACACATGCACCATCCTAGACGATGGGTCCATCAGTTGTTGGGGGAACAACGACAACGGCCAATTGGGGGATGGAACGAGACTCGCTCGTGGTACGCCAGCGAAGGTTCTTCTTCCACTGGGGAGGAGTGCTACAGCGTTATCCGCCGGCTCATACCATACGTGCGCAGTTTTGGACGATGGGAGCACAAAGTGCTGGGGAGCAAACTCATTCGGTCAGCTTGGGGATGGTTCGACGGAAGAGAGCATCTTCCCGAGGAATGCCGACCTAGGCCCGGGGAGTACGGCTTTGGCGGTTACCACAGGAGAGTCACACACATGTGCATTGCTGGACGATGGGAGCATAAAGTGCTGGGGCGAGAACACAAATGGGCAGCTAGGTGATGGGACCACCACGAATAGGCAGGCTCCGGTTTCAGTCGATCTTGGTGGGGCACAGGCAATCGCGATTGCCGCTGGCTCATACCACACGTGCGCAGTGATGAGCAATAGATCGGTGATGTGCTGGGGCAATAACTGGCATGGGCAACTTGGTGACGGCACCCAAGTGGACAAGCTATCGCCGGAACTAATCCCCATTCCCAGTAACAGCTCTGCCGTTACCCTTGACTCTGGGGCATTCCACACATGCGTTGGCATGAACGATGGGTCAATGTTCTGT
Source organism: Candidatus Thalassarchaeaceae archaeon (assembly GCA_034399535.1). Classification (GTDB taxonomy): domain Archaea; phylum Thermoplasmatota; class Poseidoniia; order Poseidoniales; family Thalassarchaeaceae; genus UBA36. Next base: position 2,314 of record DASCSS010000006.1, on the reverse strand, counting down.
TGGGGTTACAATGCATTCGGACAGATAGGGAATGGGAATTCACAAAGCACGTCAACTCCCTCAGCAGTGGTACTTTTTGAATCCCAAGCACCCACACAGGTCTCGATGGGGCTCTTCCACAGCTGCGCTCTATTCGATGATGGGAACTTATCTTGCTGGGGAGGGAACAGCGAGGGGCAAATCGGGGATGGCACGCAGGACGATCAATCCGTACCTAGTCCCGTCAGCACACCCATTGGAAAGAAGGTGCTGTCGATTTCTACTGGTCAGAGGCACACTTGCGCTATCCTTGACGATGCCAGCCTGGAATGCTGGGGATTCAATTCAGAAGGGCAATTGGGGGATGGGGGCGTCACCAGCACCTCGACTCCAACGAACGTCGTACTGGGTCATGGTTCCAGTGCGGAGATCGCTTGTTTGCCGGGTACCTACCAGCCAGACTCATTCCAAACATCCTGCATCCTAGCCAATAGAGGATACAGCGTTCCACTGCCCGGGTCACTTGACCAAATTGGGTGCACCAAGGGCGAATACTCGGGACTAAGGGGACAGGAAAGCTGTACGCCGGCAGCCATTGGATTCTACGTAGATCAGGACTTAGCAACCTCCCAAACCCAATGCCCCGAACACCAATCAACCCTTCAAACGGGTTCGAATACCTTTGATCTGTGTAGGCCTGACTTCGATGGCGATCAGATTCCAGACGACCTAGACCCGGATGACGACAACGACGGTGTAGAAGACAGGGACGACTTCGACCCACTCGATCCGAACGTTTCGATAGATTCCGACGGAGACAACATACCTGACAGCTTAGATTCGGATGACGACAACGACGGCTTTGATGACATCGAAGACCTGTTTCCAAACAACCAAGCAGAGTGGAAGGACGATGATGGGGACGGAGTGGGGGACAACAGCGACCCCGACGATGACGGAGATGGCCGGGATGACATATTCGACGTGTTTCCGACCAATCCCGAAGAATGGTCGGATTACGATGGCGATGGTGTGGGTGACAACGAAGACCCAGATGACGACAACGACGAAGTCTGCGATTACGATGTCCAACTAGTAGCGGGAGCGTCGGGGCAACTACACCTGACGTCCTCAGAAGGAGAGATCCTGACAAGGGGTTGCTGGATGGGTCCGGATGCTTTCCCATTCGACAGCAATGAGTCACTAGACACCGATGGCGACAGTATTGGCAACAACGGCGATTTGGACGATGATGGGGACGGGTTCCTGGACTCCGAGGATGCATTCGAGCTCGATCCGACCGAGTGGCTAGATGCGGATATGGACACCTTTGGAGACAACATCGACGTATTCGACGATGACCCGACCGAGTGGTTCGATTCCGACGAAGACGAAATCGGCAACAATGCGGACGAGTGCCCATACGAACAGGGACTGAACTCTAGCTACGAAAATTGGGCCCACCTAAACGCCACCAACGAGTGGGGGTGCCCCATTAGGGAAGAGGCCGACGGGGACGGGGACGGGGTAGCCGACCAATTCGACATCTGCCCGGAAACCCTTCCGGCAGAAGTGGTTGACGCCAACGGATGTAGCTTGGCGACCGCTGAACTCCAAGAAGGGGAAGGGGTGGACACTGATGGTGATGGCGATGCTGATGACTTCGATCATGACGATGACAATGACGGAATTTGCGATGGCAAGTTTGAGAAAGATCCGGTGTTCAAGCTAAAGAATGGTGCCAGATACGAAGGACCGGCATCAGAAGCACCAGCCGAAATAGCAGAGATGCTAACGGCAGGGTGCAGCATGGGTCCTGATGGAAAGATCGGGGCAGATGGTGATGGCAAGTTCTCGAAGGACAAGACAAGACCGTTCGGCAACAATTCCTGGGCCATAATTTCTGTGTCGGCCCTATTCGTGTCCATGATGGGTTACCGTCTGATTGGCTGGAAGAAGAGGAAAATCTCCAAACTGAAGTCGAAGAGAATCCGGATCGGTTGATGGTGCAGGGGGCAGGATTCGAACCTGCGAAGCACTACGCACAGCGACCTGAACGCTGCCCCTTTGACCACTCGGGTACCCCTGCTAGTCTCAATGATGGTTTGCACTCAACTTCAATGCAACGCAGCAATATGATGTCAAATAATGATGGTGCAGGGGGCAGGATTTGAACCTGCGAAGCACTACGCACTGGGACCTAAACCCAGCCCCTTTGACCACTCGGGTACCCCTGCTTGTTACGGTCCGGATATTCCCTTACCAAGAAGTCAACGCCTGCCCACCTTTGCCCCAATAGGGTCATAACCAGCCTCTTGCGGGGCCGAGACGGCAA
>DASCSS010000005.1:0-16325 GCA_034399535.1 Candidatus Thalassarchaeaceae archaeon | reverse complement strand
GGCCAGGGGAATGAAACGGTGGGCAACGAAACAGGGGGAGCACTCGAAGAATGGTGGTCAGATGTTCTTCTGTGCGATCAGGGTGCTTCGTCAATGGTGGACGATTACAACACCACGGACGTTGACGATTGGCAGTGTGAGTTGAGTTATACGATTGACTCTGGAAACATTACTATCTCCACGAATGGCCTTCCGAACCATGACTTTCACTCCGGCCCGGGATGCTGTGCGAGCCCCCAAACATCGAGTTATACCATACCATTGGAGCCAACTGACGATCCAGGCTGCAATCCGTCGATTTCGGTGGAGAACTGCACAATGGCACCGGAAAGAGGAGCAATAGCATTCGCCGTAAATGGCGTAGCAATTTACGGGCCCGAGGATGGCCCAGGGGGTGACGCAGTGGCTGGTCACGAGGGAGCATATGAGGAAGACAGGCAGAATGTTTGGCTTGGCCTATGCCACGGACACTCTGGCCCAGGGGGAGAATATCACTATCACGCAGACGGGAACTGCATGCACTGGCACAATGAAGAGGGCCAGACTTGGCTGGACTACTCTATTGACTCGTCAAGGAATGTTACAGAACATTCTCCGATTGTTGGTTTCGCCTTTGACGGGTATCCTATTTACGGATTCGTGGGATGGGATGAGAACGGGACCGTGAAGGAAATGAAATCATCTTACAGGCTGAAGGATGGCGAGGACGGCTACAATGGGATCGATGACTACGAGTACGTCCAAGGAATGGGGGATCTAGATTCTTGTAATGGGCAGTACGGAATTACACCAGAATTTCCGAATGGAACCTATCACTACCACACAACTTGGGAGAATGGAGAGGGGGGGATTGGTTTTCCTTACTTCATCAACTGCTACAGGGGAGAGTTGCTGTCGGGCGGAGACAGTGGTGACGACCCATGTGCTGGAGGACCTCCCGATGGGGATGTCTGGGGACCCGGAATAGGCCCGCCACCAGAGGGTTGTGATGCCGGGCCTCCACCGGGTCAGATGGGTTCGTCGGGTGGGCTTGTTTCGTTGCCAATCAGTGATACCAGCCAGAAGAATGGGATATTGTTGGCATTTATCGCCGTTTCACTTCTATTCATAGTGACGGACTCTATCAAAGCAGGGGCATCTTTCTTAGCCTCTCGAGATCGGGCTGGTATAGCTGGCGGATGTCATCCAACCCCAGAATTAGCATAGCCAGCCTCTCTAGCCCCATTCCCCAAGCACATACGGGCCACTCCGTGCCAAGTGGCTCTGTCACCTCAGGCCTGAAAATCCCAGAGCCACCAAGCTCCAGCCACTCCCCCCTCCACAGGATTTCCACCTCCGCACTTGGCTCGGTGTATGGGAAGTATGCTGGACGAACCCGGACATCGGGGTAACCCATCTTGGAATAGAAAGTCTTGAGAGTCGAAATTAACATTGGAAGACTCGCATCGGGCTCGTGGATTATCCCCTCAATCTGATGGAACTCAGGCATGTGAGTCCGGTCTATTGTCTCCTGTCGGAATACCCTTCCAATTCCAAAAACTCGCGATGGGACATGTGGGTTGTCGGCGATGTGCCTGATGGTGTTGACGGTGGTATGAGTCCTCAGAAGTGCCCTCTTCGATTCTTCTTTGTCAAAAGAGCCGCCCCATCCTCTGCTACCTGTGTCATGCCCATGCTCGTGGACCTTTGCCCAGAGGTCTAGAAAATCTTCGTCAACCTCCAAACTAGCTGGTTCCGTGAGGTAGAATGTATCCTGCATGGTCCTAGCCGGGTGCGACTGGGGGATATACAGGGCATCCATGTTCCACCCTGCAGACTGCACGTAGTCGCCCTCTATCTCGGAGAATCCCATTTCTAGGAAAACAGACCGAATTCGCTCGATCAAAGCCTGCATGGGGTGCCTGCGGCCGCCGGTGGGAATTGGGGCGGGAGCCGTAACATCGAAGGGCTTGAACTGGGCACCGACCCATGTGTCGGTCTGGAGAATCTCCGGTGTCAGTTCACCGATCATCTCCGTCTCCGCGAGTGTGTCTTCTTCGACTTTTGTGCCAGAATCTGTAAGCCTCCAAGTCCTTGAGATTGATTCCTCGGATTCAATTAGTCCGCCTCTGGAAGAGAAGTGTTCGATCATCTCATTTTCTAGGGTCGACGAGCTCAAGGGCCCGGAAGAGAGCGATTGGATGAAATCTGAACGCCTCTTTATTTCGCCCGTGATGGAGTCTTCATCGTCTACAACGAATTGGCCCGATTCTATCGAGATTCCGAGGCCCTTCAATATCCCGATTCCGGGTCCTGTCTCACTTCTCTCGAATCCCGCGGACAACATCCCCTTCATTGTCCTGTGCTCACTGTCCTGCTTGCTAATCCAATCCCAAAGCCGAGATTCCAGAAGTCCTTCCATGGATGCGGTGGAGCCCTCAGGACCCAGAGAAATCATAGTCTTACTAATTTCCTCAACTTCCACCAATCCGTCTTCCTCTAGTGATTTCCCAGCTCCCGCTACATGGACTTGATCGGTCCAACCAGTCTCTATGAGGAGGTCTTCAAGAGGCCATTTCTTTGCTTGGTCGGTGAGCATGGCTCGAATCAGTCGCCTCTCATTGTTCCCCAGATTCATCCAATCCCCATGCTTGCGAGGACGATTTCCCACTTGACGATTGCCAAAGAGTAACGAAGAACCACTCATTCTTCTTCGTTATCCCAGAGAATCGTATTGCATCCGGGACACTGGAAAATGGTTGGCTTGGGGCCGTCAATCCACTCAAGATTTGCACACCGACCACAGAGTACCGAAGTCCTAATCGGTTCATCGAGTGTAGAGTCGATCCGGTACATCGCCCTACCGGCATCGGGCATCGTTGCCCTTTCCGGGGCCCAAGAGGAGTAGTGGTGTTGGTCATAATTGGGACTCTCCATCGAGATTCCAATTACCAACAGAATAATGCCCCCTATGGAGAGTGGGGCTGAAATTGACAGAGCAAATGTAGATGGTTCTGCAAAAGTGATCCCGGCACCAATGGCAATGCAAAACCACCCTGCAATAATGGCATTCAATCTCCTATTGTGCAAAATCAGTTCACCGTCCGCAATTCTTCCCAGGGGAGATTACGTATCATGGCTATTGAAGTGAAAATCCAAGTGGAGGGTTCAAGTGGTGAGTGTGGCTGTCTTCAAACACGCCTCAGTAGCTCAGCTCGGTAGAGCATCTGATTTGTAATCAGACGGCCGGGGGTTCAAATCCCTCCTGGGGCTCCATCGAAGGCCTGTGAAAGGTCAAATGCACGTGTCGCCACGAGGAGTCGTGGGTGCAGTCATCGTTGATGGTAAGTCGGTGGGCGGGAAAATCCTGGAAGAGGTCGGGATAGAGGCCAATAAACTACTAGGGAGTGGGGTTGAGCCCCATCTGTCTGTAGTGATTGTTGGTGATGACCCAGCCAGCCACGTATATGTTCGTAACAAAGAAAGGGCATGTCAGAAATGTGGGGTAAAAAGCACGAGGATTGACATGCCCGTAGAATCGACCCAAGATGAAATTCTTGAGGTAGTCAGAGGATTGAATTCGAACACCGACGTTCACGGTATTCTAGTCCAAAGCCCCACTCCAAATGGTATTGACGAATTGGCAATTGCATCGGCCATAGACCCCGACAAGGATGTCGATGGCTTCCATCCAATAAATCTGGGAAAAATTGTCCAGGGAAATGTCAGCGGACTTCTTCCATGCACCCCATCAGGCGTAATGCATTTGCTCGGAGTGAGTGGATTCGATACTATTGGCAAGAAAGCCGTGGTAATCGGAAGATCTCGAATAGTTGGAATGCCGATGGCACTACTGTTGTCTCAGAGGGGGGTTGATTCGACAGTTACAATTGCGCATTCGAAAACAGAAGAGTTGCGGGCAATATGCCAAGATTCCGACATAGTCATCGCTGCAATAGGAAAAATACACACGGTGAAGTCTGATTGGATCAAGCCGGGGGCATTCGTGGCAGATGTGGGAATTTCTCGAACTAGTGACGGGAAGTTGTCTGGGGATGTGGATCCTTCGGTTGCAGATGTTGCAGGATGGATCACCCCCGTTCCGGGAGGAGTAGGCCCTATGACAATTGCAATGCTGATGCGGAATACAGTGAGAGCAGCACGGAATCGGGCGATTTAGTCGAAAATTCCAAGTTCGAACTTGGCATCATCGGTTGCGTGCAACTTGGGGTCCCATGGTGGGGAGAACGTCAGGTTGACGTGGGCGGTTTCGATTCCTTCAGTCTTAATGGCTGAACGGTGAACTGCTGCCATCAACTCTGGTGCAACAGGGCATCCCGGACTGGTCAGGGTCATGTCAATCTCAGCGTGATTTTCATCAATTCGAATTGAATAAATCAGACCAAGGTCGATCACTGACATCTTCATCTCTGGATCCTCGACATCCTTGAGTGAGTCGAAAACATTGGATTCAGAAACCATGCTCATTGCTCCGAAAGTTTCCCTGCCTCTTCTATAATTCTATTGAACATGTTGAGGAAACCATTTGCCCGGCTCGGTGTCAGAGATGCCCTGATGCCCATGGCATCAGCGAATTCCGGGTTCATTGATGCCACCGAGGAAGGAGCAGCGCCGTTGACTGCAATTGCTGTAATGGCCATCAATCCCTGAACAATCTGCGCATCGGCGCCGCCTCTTAGGATGAAGCCCCCCTTTTCGTCGAGGGAACAAATGACATGGGCTCTTGATTGGCAGCCATGAACCTGATTGGATTCGTTCCATTCCTCGGGTGGAAGAGGAGATGGGTGCTTCTTTGCATACTGGAAAAGCAGCTCATATCTCTCCATGGAGTCGAAGCAAGCCGAGAATTCCTCAACAATCTCGTTGAGGTGTTCTGGCCATGTTCCTGAATGTCCCATGTTTGGCCGTCGGGATGGGATTTCTTGAAACTGCTCATTGGGAATCGGAGAATCTCTCTACCACATATCGTAGGTGTTCCACGAATCGCTCTGCCTCGTCCATCGTGTTGTATAACCAGAAAGACGCACGATTGGTTGATGGGACCCCCAGAGCATCCATCAGGGGTTGGGCGCAGTGGTGACCGGTCCTCACTGCAAAGCCCCCCTCATCCAGGAGAAGGGCCAGGTCCTGGGATTGGATGGACTCGTGTAGGAATGAGACAGCCCCGCTGCTGTCATGCCTACTGGGATCGCCGTATACTCTGATGCCATCGATCTCTTCCATCTTTCCTGCGGTCCAAGATGCTATTCTGTTGATGTGGGAGTGTATCTCAACCATATCGAACTGCTCCAACCACTCTACTGCTGCACCCCATCCAATTGCTTCCGCGATTCTCGGCGTACCTGTCTCAAACTTGGCATGGCCGTCTTGGAAGGTTGAACCCTGAGTGCTAACTGTCTTGATCATGGAGCCCCCTGTCATGAAAGGGCCCATCTGCTCCATGGCATCCCTCTTTACCAACAGACAACCGATTCCTGTTGGCCCTCCCATCTTATGGGCGGAGATAGCAACGAAATCCACTCCGGAATCGTCGAAATTTATTCTCTCGTGTGGAGCTCCTTGTGCACAATCGAGTAGCACCTTGGCCCCGTTGGAGTGAGATTTCTCAACTATACTCTCTATCGGGTTTCGAATTCCGAGAACATTACTGGTGTGTACTACGCAGACGAGTGAGGCATCCTGTACGGCGACCTCGAAAGCCTCCATATCCAAAGTGAATGCTTTCGTGTCTATTGGAACGTATCGCACCTCCACACCCTTCTCCTTGGAGAGTTGCTGCCATGGCACTATGTCGGCATGATGCTCCATCTCTGTGAGTACGATTACATCCCTCTCTGAGAGGTTCTCTCTTGCCCACGCATAAGACACCAGATTGATCGCTTCGGTTGCTCCGCTAGTGTAAATCATTTGATCTGGGGAAGTCCCGAAGAATGACGAAATCCTGTCCCTTGCCCCTTCCAAGGCAGCAGTAGCCTCATCCGCTAGGGTATGATTGGCTCGGTGGGCATTGGAGTTGTACTCCTCATAATATCGAGTCATGGCTTCGATTACGCATCTTGGTTTCTGTGATGTGGCAGCGTTGTCGAAGTAGACGAGTTGCTTCCCATTTGGAAGGGTCCTCTCCAAAATTGGGAAGTGTGCTCTGATTGAATTGACGTCCAATGCCATACTTCGACCCATTACACCCAGATGATGGTGATTTTTCAAGTGTTGTAAGTGGATTCAATTGGTGCTCGTGCCGGGATTTGAACCCGGGTCGCCGCCTCGAAAGGGCGGCATGATGGACCGAACTACACCACACGAGCGGCGTGTTGGCGAGTGTAGTGAGTCTCATAATCGGTTCGATATGGAGAATCCTAGTTTTTGGATTCTAACGGGGCATCAAGATCTCTCCACCATGAATTCAATGGCAAAAACGCTGCAACGGAGATTAGCCCTACAATTATCCAGAACAGGGGTTTCTCTAGTGTTTCCAAAAACTCGTTGCCCCAGAGACTCAAGACAGCCACTTCCATGCCAAATCGAATTCCTCTTCCGATTAGGCCGGCAAATACGAAAGTTCGGATCTGCATCCTTCCTGCCCCAGCTGTCCACGCCAACATCTTGTACGGAATTGGAGAGACTGCCGCAAGGAATACGCCAACGTCCCCATACCTCCTAATCAGCTCATCTAGCCTTCTCGAGTTAGATGGCTTTGCGAACCTCTCGATAACTGGGCGACCGCCGAATAGTCCAATTGCATAACCCCCCAATGATCCAATTACACTGGATATTGTTGCCACTAGGAAAATTATCAACGAGTCTAGGAACCCGTCAGATTCCAGTGCCATTGGGAGCACGATGAGGTCCGGCGGTACTGGTTGAAACGCTGCCTCGGTAGCGGAAACTACTGCCAGACCCAACAAGCCGAAGCCATCGGCCCATTCGATGACAGGGCCGACAAAACCTTCTAGCACGACGTTTGGTCTACCTTGCTTGACATAATCGTTGCTTTGATGATGCCCCAGAATGCCCCATACAAGACCTCTATGTGCTACGCGGTCTCGGGGAGGCATGGTTCTGATCGAAGTATTGGACACAGCAGCACTAATCTCATGGCCAGTTGAGAGATTGGCGGGTGGGGTCGTCCTAAATGGGCAACGGAGAGAAGTTGAGAGGATTGAGCCAGAGCGACTGATTTCTCTTGATGTCGCGGACTTGTTGTGGACTACTCCCAATCAGCAATCGCTGTCCGATGCAACCAGTATTGCCGTGGGAACGGGAGATATAGCCGGAATCTCAGAGATTGACCTGGGCCTTCTAGCATTGGCCATCGAGAAGGGAGGGAGGTTGCATACTGATGATTACCGATTACAGAATCTATGTAAGGTGGCTGGAGTTGATTGGCGGCCAATCGAGACCGATGGAATAACTGCTTCATGGAACTGGGAAGTCAGGTGTTCTGGGTGTGGGGAAAGGCACGAGCTTCCAGAGGAAGCGACTCAGGCGAGAGGGGATCTGGGGTCATGCAAGATTTGTGGTTCTTCACTGAAGGCAAAGCGGATTAGGTAGTCACTATTCCTGCTCGGAGGAGACACTTTCCGTCATCCCGCCCCTGTCCATATCCTGCATAGCTGCGTTCTCTGAAACCTCGTTCAGGGCCTTTTGGTACTCACCCTTTGCAAGTCCAACGCTGCGGGCCAATTGGGGAATCTTGTTTGCTCCAAACAGGAATATCGCGATTACTGCTAGGAAAGCCATCTCCAATGTGCCAAGTGCCATAATTTCGTTCCTAGGTGGGGGGTTTCCCGTTCAAATGCTTCGGCTCGACCGGTGGTCATCCTCCTGAAACAGGGGGAAGGAAGGCCAATTCAGCACCATCATTGAGAATTTGATCAAAATCGTCGGTTATTTCCCCGTCGATAGCTACCCTCAGTCCATTTCCAATCTGAGCAGAAAGGTGGAATTGGTCGGCTAATTCGATTAAGGCGGTCCCCCTTTGCAATGCCACAATAATCTCCCTAGTGCCAATTTCATCAACTAGGGGGCCAAAAAATATCATCTTCACCTTTATCGCACGGTTCAGCTTCTTGCCTTCGGTCACAAACTACCGAGGATGAGGAGTGAAATCAATCCACCTGTCGTGTTAATAGCCGTCAATCATTCGTGTAGACGGTTGCGATGATTGAGGCGGTTGCCTTTGATTGTGATGGGGTGCTAGCCAATTGCGGCTCGTCGTGGCAGGCGATTCATCGTCAATTTGGAACTGAAAACGAAGAGACCCTTCAGATGTTCTTGGATGGGAAAATCTCGGAGAGTGATTTTGTAGATGATGACATACGCAAATGGAGAGAGGTTAGTCCGAAAATTCACAAAGATGACATTATGCGATGTTATGGAGGAATAAGCCTAGTTAAAGGTGCAAGAGAAGTGGTTGACGAGCTCCAAGCCAGAGGGGTTTACGTTGCAATTATTTCTTCGGGGGTAGACTTGTTCGTGGGTTCAATTGCCAGTATGCTGAAAGTCGATGATTGGGCTTCAAATGGATTTGAATGGGATGCAGAAGGGTGGTTGGTCGGAGGCCTTCCAACCAGGGTTTACTCGCATGACAAAGGCCGGATGGTTGAGAAGTTAGTCCGTATAAACGGATTTAATGAGTCTTCGGTAGTGTCCGTGGGAGATTCCAGTACTGATCTATCGATGAAAGTTGGTAGTTCTGGGTTCATTGGCTTCAACCCAACAAGAGATAGGGCTGTCAGGGCCTTCCGCGACGCTGGGGTCCCTACCGTGAAGACTGCTGACTTACGGGACATCTGGCCATTCCTCTATCCGGAAGAGGAAGATGTGTTCAAGCGAAGCTGACAGATTCAGTGGCAAAGGTGTGCAGGTTTACCACGGTTAGGATGCATGGCTTGGGTTGGAATCCGAGCATCCTCTGGAAGTCTGTTTGATCCTGCCAAGTTGAACTATGCACCATCATGGTTCCCTTATGATTGCCAACGAAGTGCCCATGGACGTGCCCAGTGACGAAAATATCCGGTATTACAGGGATCACCAGCCTATCCTCTGGCTCGGGAGACAGGGGCGTCTTTCCGCCCCAAGATGGTGCTAGATGCCTTCGCTCCAGCATGGCCCGCATTGCCATCTCGGGTTTGGAATACGTTACTGAACGAAGAGTTGCCACGAAGTCGTCAATGCTCTTGCCGTGATAGGATAGGATTCTGACGCCGTGAAGGCTAAAATCACAAGGATTTCCGACGAAAACCGTGTTCGAGTAGTCCTGTTGCACTTCAGGATCCAAAGCCGGTTGTGGCTCTGCGGGCCTAACTGCGTCGTGGTTTCCGGGCAACATCACTACGTCGACCCAATCGGGGATGTCCTCCAACATCGCAGCCAGTTCGCCATATTGCCTGAACAGGTCCTTGATCGTCAGGTGCCTCTCCTGACCGGGATAAATCCCCACCCCATCGACACCATCGCCACTCAGCACGAAGTACTTGACGGTCCTTGCTAGAGGGTCATTATTGAACCAGTGAATCAATTTCGCCCACTGGGGAGCCAGGAATGTCTTGCTCCCAAGGTGGACATCCGATAAGAATGCGGCTGAAACTGCTGAGCTTTTGCCAGCCTGTGATTTGGAGTGGTTGCCAAGTGGTGGTTTATGGATATCCCTGACGTAGAATTTCGTATCTCTCTCACCGGAAAGAAAGTTTCCGCTAACGCCCACAACCTCATCGTCCATTAGCCCATCCATGGAAGCATGAAGTGGCGTAGCATCAGAGGGTGGTTTTAGAATGCATCCTATCTGGGAATTTTCGTCCTCGATGACGAACATAAGGCTTCCACTACGAGCCCATCTTACTTCACTGACTAGCCCAACAAGTGTAATCTCATAGTCCTTGGAGTTATGCCTCTGCCTGTTCCTCCAGGCATCGGAATTGCCAGTTGGCCTTCTAGGCAAAACCCCTTCAGAAACCATCATGTTGCGGATTTGTGAGAGTCGGCTCCTGAAGCAGGCCTGCATGTTTACCAATGTTCCTTCGGAGGTTGATTTTCCGGTAATGTCGAAGTGAATCTCAATCTCAGAGTCGATATCCTTGGCTTCCATTGGGAAGTCTGTAGAACTGTACCCAGACGATCCAAGGGGCTTGGGAGGAAGGGAGGTTTGTTCACTGCTCACGGGTGCTAAAACCCTTCCAATTGGGGAATTGGAATCGGGGTCGGCGAGAGAGGCCTGGTTCGTTCTTGGGAGTAGGATTGCTTCCTCGTCGATTTCAGAGGGAACAATAGACAGTAGATCATCGACTGTGCTCCCGTTGAGGATCCGGACGCCCGAAGAGTTCGCGGCTTCTATCAGGGGCAATATGCTGTTGAGGGACTCTAGCTCCTTTCGCGCACTGGCTTGAACGACTAGTCCTGCCGCCGCGAGAACTTGGCACCTATCTTGCCAGCTCGCAGAGGCCATGGAGTTAGTGTCTATCACGGACGCCCTTGATGGTATCGATGAAAAAAAAGGTCTGCCTGAACTACTTGTCCCAGTCGATCAATGATGCTAGATCAATCTTCTTCAGCGACTGGGACACGGATTTCTTTTCGGAACCCCATGAAATGGCCCCTTCCCACTCTTCGGTTCCATGTTCTTCGCCATCTGTGAGAGGGGAATTCGTTTCAGCATCTTCAAATGGACCTTCGCTGAGCGATTTCTCGGGTTTTTCACCTTCGCCAAATCTTTCCATGGCCTCGATTGCTAATCTAAGCGCGAAGGCCGCGAATGACCTCTTATTGTCCAAACGGTCATTCTCTCCAAAGTCCATCCTCCGCACAAGAAAATAGTCTTCAGCAATTACTGCAACGTGTACACGTCCTACTTCCTTCTCGCCGACGCCTCCACTAGGTCCAGCGATTCCAGTAATCGCAATAGCCACGTTAGAACCTGATTTGTACCTAGCCCCTCTTGCCATCTGGACTGCGACCTTATGAGAAACAGCACCGGATTCGCCTTCATCAAAGGCAGACTTCTCAACGCCCAATTCCCTCATCTTGGAGTCATTTGAGTAAACTATCCATCCTTGAGCGTACCAAGAGCTGGCCCCAGAAATATCAGTAAGGATAGAGGCAATTAGGCCACCGGTGCATGATTCGGCCGTAGAAATGGTCCATCCTCTCTTCTGAAGGCTGCGCTTTAGCCTTGAAGCGAGTGCCGAAGTCTCCTCGACCACGAAATACTGTCATGGCATGCACTATTGACCTTTTCAGTGGTAGAAAAGCTAGAAATTGCGAAAAATCCGGTTTGTGTCAGAGATATGTTGGTGGGTCCGGCAGGAATTGAACCTGCGATCTTCGCTTTGTAAGAGCGACGTCATAACCCCTAGACCACGGACCCTGAGAGGCCCGAGGAGCAATGCATTCAAATCCCCTATGGTCAATTAGGAGTCTGAGGGTACCGGATGGGGATGATGGCCGATTTGCTTGAGAGGCTGAAACTTGCAGGTATTCCTCTTGATGAAGCAATATGGGAAGCGATGAATGAGGTTGATCCTGGATTTTTCACCGATTATCATCTGGAGCCCTTTTGGCATGACCGCCCAGTCCCCTTCTTATGTACCAACTTTGGAGTTTCGAGGACGATTTCAGCCCCGCACATGATAGTCACCCTACTCCATCATTTAGAAGTTGGAGTTGGGCAACACGTAGTCCTAGTTGGTTCGAAGGGGGGTTATTTGGCGGCTCTTATCGATGCAATAGTCGGACCGAATGGGGCTGTGACCATAATCGAGCCTCATGAAGAAGTTAGGACACATACAGAAGATAGGTTGGGGGAATTTCCAAAGTCTTCCCATGTGAGAGTCCTACAGCCCATGGATCTAGAGAATCCTGATGAGATGGATAGAACGGTCGACAGGGTACTAATCACTGGAGCGGTCAGAGCGGTCCCTATGGGAATCAAGCACCTTGTCCATGACGGGGGATTTGTCCTAGGGCCGTTTGGAGGGCCAGTGCACCAGAGACTGATCAAGAAAGAGAAGCAGGGAAGTGAATGGATCGATAATGACCTCGGGGGGGTGGTATTTGGACCAATGGACGTAAGTGAGACGGAAAGGGGCCCTCTAGATCCAATTTCCCTAGCAGACCATATCGAAGACGCCTTGGAATTAGTAGGGGGTTTGATTGAAATTGAGGGAGATACGGAGTATAGGGTTACTGAGCTTATCCGTGCATTGAGGGAGATGCCTGAGGACCTGCCCCTGCTCAACGAAGATTCCACCGAAGACGACATCATGGAACATCCGGTAGTAGATTTGTTGATGTCAGAGATAGAATGGCTCGGCCCCCTCTGGCCTTTGTTCAGCGAGTACCTAGCAGTAGATTTGGCCAACCCTGGAGCGCCGGAGATTGAGGTTTCGGAATTCCTGGGTGGTCATGAAGACCTAGTTCCCTGAGCCGTTGAGGCGTACTAGGTGTTTACGGCAGGAAGCAAAAGGCGGATCAATGGGACTGAAATTGGGGGTAAGTGGTCTGCAAGACGGTGCCTGCTTGTCTTCGGGGGAAATAGGTCATCGCCGAGTCCTGCCTCGATTACTTCCCCCTTGGTCAAAGAATTCCGGCCACAATTGGGCCAAACATCCAATTCTACAGAGTCGTCCCCGATATAGTCTACTTGAACGCAAGGGAGGCACTTCAGGCCTAGCCTGAGTGCAACTTGGTACCTATGATGCCCGTCTAGTATTACTCCTGAATTTCCGTCTATCACTAGAGGAAGGACATATGCTTTCCATCTATGAGTCATCCTCTCCAATTCATCGACCTTCTTCGAAATAGTTTCCTCGTGGGGCCGAAGAATCTCTAGAGGTACCAATTCTACCTTCACAACGACCGCAGGAGCCGTGACTCAATATATCTGCTCCTTGGCGACGGACCAAGAAGGTGGTTGGACTGAGGGTAGATGTGAACAATATCCTCGGTGAAGAAGACAAAATTGTGCTCAGCAAAATTAGGGATCGGGGCGAGGCTTGGATAGTTGGCGGATGGGTAAGGGAATTACTCTCGAAGGAGGAGGTAACAGGAGATCTGGACATCGCCACGACCCTGATGCCCAAGGAATTGAAGGAGATTTTTCCTCGGAGCATAATGGTAGGAGAAAAGTATGGGACTGTGATAGTCAGACTTGAAGGGGTTCACGAAGAAGAAGGACTCTGGGAGGTTACCACTCTCAGGAGAGAGGGTGGCTACGGAGATGGGAGGAGGCCAGATAACGTTTCATTCGGAAATGACATCAATGCAGATTTGGAAAGAAGGGATTTCACCATCAATGCAATGGCTATAGATCACACTGGAGAGCTGATTGATCTAGGAGGGAAGGGCCATAAAGACCTATCAAAAGGCCTACTGCGAACTGTCGGAGACCCAAAGAAGAGGATTGCAGAAGATGGATTAAGAATCATGAGGGCTTTCCGATTCCTCGATAATGACCCCAATGGCCTCAGGATTATGGATGATGGGTTGAGTGAGGCTATTTCTACAAATTGCAACATGTTGGAAAGTGTTTCAAAAGAGAGGATTTGGGCAGAATTATCTCAAATTCTATCGGGGAATAATTCTCGAGGGATCTTGGAGTCGATGCGGGCACATGGGGTTCTTGGTTCCATTTTACCAGCTATCGATTGCAACTGCGACGTCGTTTTTTCAAGAAATGTCAGGGTTAATCTATCCCTATTGTGCAGTTCGGTGGAATCCTCGGGTAGTGAGTTGGCAGATTCTCTGAAGGAATTTCTGAGAATATCAAATGATGATGCTGGGTCAATCAGTTTCCTCCATGACTCTAGAAATGCTGACTTGGATCATTCGCCAAGCAGCATCAGGAGATTTAGGGCATATTTGCCGGTCTATTTGCAGAGTGAAGTTTTGGATTACATGGCAGGTCTTGGTAATGACACGTCGAAGATGATGACCGCGCTCGAATCTGTGCCACCGAACAAAGCAGGGAACGCACCCTTGGTAAACGGAAACATGATCTCTGAAACTACTGGAATGGAAGCTGGAAGGAGACTGGGGAAGCTGAAAGGTTGGTTGCATAGGCGGCAAATAGAAGACGATTTGGGAGACTCAATACAGGTTCTGGAGCTCCTAAGTGAGATTGACTGGTCTGGTTCTGATCCAGGGACCTGGGCTACCCTATCTTGGCCTTAGCTCAGATTTCATTCAGATAATCGATATATTCGGACTCGTCGAGATGCATGTCTTCGTCCCATTCATGGGGCTTGACAATCATGCACCACCCATCACCATAGGCCTCCTCGTTAACAAGATCAGAATTATCTTCTACCTCACCATTTAATTCTACAATCTTACAGGGGAATGGGGCATTAATCAGAACCCTGTCCTCGACGGTCCTGATTGTAATCATCAGGTCTTCGGGCCCCAATTCATCACCTCGGGAAAGAGGGGTTGTGATGGAGTCGTCATCGTTTTCGTTGCCTTCCCCGCTTCCTTCCACCTGGAATTCGCTGTCATCCTCTGGTTTCGACAACACCACCTTCACGATGTCACCGAATTCGGCTCGGATGAATTCACTAATCCCAATTTTCACTGTAATGTCATCGTCGTCACCAAGGGGTTGAACCCATAGATGGTCTAGAGTATATTTTCTGTCGTGAGCAATACTGAATTCGAAGAAATCGCCGCCATTCATTTCTACACCGACCGCCCGCCGGGGCATTTCCAATTTGAACTATTCGATTGGAGGGGGTTGTTTGCCTCCCAAAAGGGATTAACAACTTCTCCTCACTCGCGGGAATGTTAGGATGGAGTTTGCGGAGACCGAAGAACAGGGCATGATTAGAGAGATGGTCAGAGGATTCGCTGAAGAAGAACTAGGGCCGACTTGCCTCGATAGGGACAGAGAACAAAGAGCCCCGCTCAATGAGTGGGCTTCATTCTGCGAGAATACCGGATTGCAGGGGGTCACAATTCCAGAGAAGTTCGGAGGGAGTCCTGTTGATGATGTTTCAGAGGCCATAATAGTGGAAGAGTTGGCTAGAGTAGACCCATCGTTTGCTGTGATGTACTGCGTACACGTCGGACTATGCGCGAAGACGATTGCACTCCATGGAAACAAGGAACAGAAGGAGAAGTACCTGTCAAGACTTGCAGGGAATGAAATTGGCGCTTATTCACTCTCTGAGGCAGGAGCAGGGACCGATGCTGCCGCTCTATCCTGCAAGGCGAAGAAGAGTGAGGACGGTTCTCATTATGTGCTCAATGGGGAGAAGATGTGGGTCACAAATGGCACCAGTGCCGATATTTTCGTTCTTTTCGCTAAAGACGTCGATCACTCCGAATTTGGGCAAAAGAAGCACGGCGGCACTACAGCCTTCATCGTCGAGAAGGGTTTCTCGGGATTTTCCGTAGGGAAGAAAGAGGATAAATTGGGAATTCGTTCAAGCGATACGTGCTCACTTCTTCTAGAGGATTGCATTGTTCCGGTTGAAAATGTATTGAAGGTCGCCGGTGAGGGCTTTCCAATAGCGATGAATGCCTTGGACAACTCCAGAATTGGCATTGCAGCTCAAGCACTTGGGATTGCCCAGGGGGCATATGAAGCCGCACTTAAGTACGCGCACGAGAGGATTGCATTTGACAGGCCTATTGCTCATCACCAAAGCGTTGGGAACTACCTCGCAGATATGGCTACGAGGACGGAGGCTGCCAGGATGATGGTTTACAAGGCTGCCTGGGCCAAGCAGATGCATTACGAGAATGGGGCCCCGAGGCATACCAAGGAGGCTAGCATGGCCAAGTTGTTTGCAGGGGATACTGCGATGTGGGTTTCTGAGAGGGCTGTTCAGGTTCTGGGAGGTTATGGTTACACCACTGACTTCCCAGTTGAGAGATTCTTCCGAGATGCAAAAATCACGCAAATCTACGAGGGTACACAAGAAGTTCAAAGACTCGTGATTAATCGTTCCATAGAACCATGATGAGGAGTTTTCATTGGTGGATTATCCGATAGGAAAGATTCGCTCTGCATTCCCTGCCTTGAGTCGGGTTGTTGGGAACGAGAGCGCTATTTTCTTTGATGGCCCGGGGGGCAGCCAGGTTCCCAAGTCCGTAGCGGATGCAGTGAGCAAATACCTCCTTCATCAGAATGCAAACACTGGCATGTCATTTGCAACTTCGGTAGAAACTGACAATGTGATTAGTGAATCACTACAGGCCTGCGCGGACTTCCTAGGTTGCAATGACTACAGGGAGATTGTATTCGGCCAGAACATGACGAGTCTGAACATCCAGTTAGCTAGTGCCCTGAGTAGGACTTGGAAACCGGGGGACGAGATAGTGGTTACAGA
>DASCSS010000004.1:0-37817 GCA_034399535.1 Candidatus Thalassarchaeaceae archaeon | reverse complement strand
CCACTTTCACCACAATCTCTGTTCTAGGTGGTTCACAGGAGATGCCGGAATGGATGAATGGGCAGGAAGACGTACTCGAGTCATTGAGGGGGGGGCAACTGAAGGAGAGTTTCGAAGAAGAGGGGGTCACTGAGGAAGCTTCGTTGGAAAAGGTGGAGATTGGCGAGGAAGACGAAGAAGGCGATGATGGCGAAGGGAGTGGGAGTGGGAGGATGATTGACCTGCCATTCAACCTCTTCGAGGACGACTAGTCGACATCAATCCGATCGGCCATTTCATTCAGGAGCACCCAGCCAGAACCCAAGAATGCGCCAAAGGCGATGACGTTTGGCCCCCACAGGTATAAGGCGACACCTGAAGCACCAAGAATGCAGGCAGCTAATTCTCGCTTCACTGAGAAGTATTTCGAAGGGAGCCAGAATGAAATTACGAATGAAGCAGCCCCAGAGAGCACGTTGACTGTGAAATTCAGCGACTCAGCCCCTAAGTTCCCTCAGTACCTTCTCAACTCGATCCATCCCCCTCGAGATGTCATCTCTTCCGATAGTGTATGCGAACCGAAGATGGCCCTCACCAGCTTTGCCGAAGGCAGTACCTGGGGAGCAAAGAACCCCTCCCTCGAGAAGCTTGATTGCAATCTCTTCACTTGTCATTCCCGGTACCTCGACCTTGGGGAAGACGTAGAAGGCCCCCGTTGGAACGTGGCATGTGACTCCTGGGATTGAGTTCAGCCGTTCGCAAATCAGATTCCTTCGTTCCTTGAACTCCTGGCACATCTTCTCCGGATAGTTTGGTGCCTTCTCCAATGCTTCCAGCACTGCGTACTGCATAGCGTCGTTGGAACAAGCCGTGACGTAGTACTGCATCTTCGTCAGCTCCTGCATTAGCTCTTCGTCCGGGGAAAGTAAGTACCCAATTCTCCATCCGGTCATGGCGAATGTCTTGGAGAACGACTGAACCATCACCATCTTGTCGTATCCTGCTCCCAAGAAGGAGACGTGCGGGGCATCGTAGACAATCCTGTCATAGACTTCGTCGGTGATCAGCCATAGGTCATGGCTTCGTGCGAATTCAACCAGCTGATCCCTTTGATTCTCATTCACGTTACCGCCCGTGGGATTACTCGGGAAGTTGTAGAGGATCGCAACGGTGTTTTCATCGACCAGCTCTTCCAAATCAGAAATTGTTGGGACGAATCCATTGTCGAATCGGCAGGGATACAGCCTGGGTTCGCCTCCACAAATTACAACATCCGGGGGATATAGGGGGAAGTATGGCTCAGGGATCAAGACATTGTCATCGGGGTTTACGATTGCCAGGAAGATGTCCAGAAGTCCGTTTGTGCCACTCATTGTGATGCAAACATTGGATTCGTCAAGGCTCGGAACCAAGTGATGCCACATTTCGGAGATTTTTCTCCGAAGCGACGGGAGTCCCGCAGTTGTGGTGTACTTGTTCCTTCCCTCCTGCATCGCCCTAGTAAATGCCTCCACTGCAATATCGGGGGGTTGAAAGTCTGGCTCCCCCAAACCGAACTGGATCGCATCGTCACTAGCCATGTCAAACATCCTCCTGACCCCGGTTGGGCGGATGCTCTTGGCGCGGTCGGAGAATCGCACCATGTGCTGTGGACTAACGTTCTATGATTTGAACAAGGCGGCTCAGTGCTCAATATTGGTTCTAGTAGTATCGTTGTAATCCCCCAATATTTCGGCTTCGATGACTTGACCCTTTGAATTACCCAGAGAAGAAATTATGCCTTCGATCTCGACATCTGTTCTGAGTCGAACTAGTACCAGGGATGCGCACCATGCGAAGAAGACTAAGGCAACCAATCCGATTACTGACGGTGGGACCGAGAATTCAGAGTCCCCTTCACTGGTGCCATGCACTGTCGCAAAGGACGGGAGTGATTGAGAGGAGCCTGAGATAGCTCTTACTTCGAATTCCATCCCCCCCAGGGGTAATTCTGTTGGATCTAGGATTACCTGCCAATTGAAGGGAGTGAGGGGGCCAATCTCACTCGGTGAAGATTGGTATGAAACCTCTATCCATGGCCCCGCGCCCAGCCTGAATTCAACCCTTTCTACGCTACCCATTTGACCCCATGCATGCCCAGTAATGTTGATTGTTCCGGAGGATTGGTTGACGTTGATCAAATGGTTCTGAATACTTACATCGAAATCCCGGGCCTCATGGGTTTCGGCTAGCCTCTGAGCAAAGCTGACTGCTGCGAGGGCATCCACCATTCCATAACCAAATTCACGGTTCCAGTATGGGTCAACCTCCGGTGCACTGGCTTCCCCCTTCCTCTCCGCGGTGTGTTTGAGGACTTCTTTGATCTCTAGAGGGGCGAGCTGTCCGTTTGCTTCGATGACAAGTGCGATGACTCCAGAGACCGTTGGGGTGGCGTAAGAAGTGCCACTACCTCTGCCGGTGTAGGTGTTCCCGGAGGCATCGCCACCGAGGAAATTGTTGCAACCGCCGCTGGAGACACAACCCTCCGCCTGAACAATGTTTGTGCCCGGGGCGCTAATCTCTGGAATCAGCTCATTCACAGGGTTGCCATCCCCATTGTCCCTCCTAGGCCCTCGAGATGAATAAGAGGCGATGGTATCATCATCTCTGTTCACCGTATTCTGGTCATCAGTTGCCGCAACCGTGATCGAAAGCGAGGAGGCGCTCATCCCAGAAAGTCCATCGTTGTCTGGGCCGGAGTTGCCTGCTGCATTGGAGACCGTGATCCCAGCTAGCATGGCATCGTCAAGTATTCTGCTATGCATGTCGGAGCCATCGGATTCACCTTCCTCGTGACTAGTGATGCCCCATGATAGGGAAATAATGTCGATTCCATGATTTCCCTCGTCAACTCCCGGCCAAGCATCATCCTTGTGATCGATAATCCACTGGAGGCCATTCATCGCCGACTCGTAGAACTCTTGCTCAAGCAGGTAGTTCTCGAACGGACCCGCTCCGACGTCAGTTCCAATTCTGACATCAATTAGGGAAGCGTTTGGAGCGGAGCCGTAGAAGTCTGACTGACTTCCATCGGGTTCAACACCTGTTGCACTGGCCATACCCATGCATGCAGTGCCATGCTGGTTGCCGTCATCTGGATCAAATGACCCATCGTCCTCCCTACCGCCAGAAAGTATGCACTGGGGGTCGGAGTGGACGAAGCAAACTGCGTCGTATCCGGCGACGAACTTCCCCGAAAGCCCCGGGTGCTCGTTATCGACTCCGGTGTCTGTGAGGGCTATGTTGACACCCTGCCCACTGACTCCTAAGTTCCAAGCTCCAATGGGGTATTCGGAAGAGTTTCTGGCCTTCACAGAAGGTGTCTGTATGTCCCCATAAAATACCAGAGAGCCGTATCTCTCGACCATTACGACGCCATCTATGTTTGATAATCCAACGACTTCTGAAGAATCAACTGGGCCGATTAGAACCGCATCGATGGCAGGAAGGTGTACTGTGATTTCGAATCCCATTTCTGCCAATATGGCCCTGTCTTCACCAGTCACTGGACGACCGTAGGATAGGCCAACGTTTACCGGACCGATGGAATCCTGCAAGGAGTCGTGGATTCGATTTCTGTCGGAGTCCAAGGCCGTCCAAGACCACCAGGGACCTGGGTCCAACCAAGTAACGGGCGATTGTTCGGGGACTGTGTCGGAAAGTTCTGGGATTTCCATTAGAAAGGAAGGATCAGCCTTAGAATTATCTTGCAGTGGAGAAATGGTTCCGGCCAGAGGCAGCAGCAGCAGAACGCATAGCAACGCACCGGCATGTTTGTCACACATCGTGCCTGCGAAATATGCGGACCCCTTCAAACCAACCTCTGTAGGTTTGAATGGAAGCATGAAATTAGATCAAACCCCTGGTGGGGGCACTGGGATTTGAACCCAGATCAGCGGGTATCTTCCGCTTAGCGTGCACCCGGCAAGCGCACGCTCTCGGGTTGCGACGGGTCGGTGCTCCAGTTGGTCATCAAAGCCATCAGAAAACCTACTCGTCGTCATTCCCGTGCAACTGGAGCCCGCGGTACTACCAGGTTATACTATACCCCCAAGGGTGTGTCAGAGAGAGAACGGTCGCTTATGATGCTCTCGGTTAGACATTGTGCTCACCGGGAAGCCAACAGGGGCCCGACAATGATGCTAACTAGTACCCATAAACCCATTGTTGCTGCAACTAGCCCCCATGCTCTGGGCCTGACTCCAACGCTAATCAGTCCTAAAATCCTGGAATTTTTTCCAGGAAGTAGGGCCACCGAACGAATTACGACTACGGCCACCCCGGCACATATTGCGAAGCCGATGAGCAAGAGTGGAGATAACATGGCACCCAATAACCCAGTTCGAGCTACCGAACCGACTCCCTGAGGAACCATTGAAGGATCCCTGAGCCATACAAGCCATGCCATCCAAAGGCCCAAGTAAACATCTTCTGAAAATCTACGACTCCCGCGCCATTCCCTGTACTGCACTGGAAGTCTAGAATGTGCAAAGAATGAGGACTTCTCAATTTCCCAAACCCGCCCTCGAATTAGCATAGATGCCCCATGGTATACTAGAGCGGCAGCAAGTACTAACTCGACATAAAGCCAGTATGCCCCAAGTCCTAGTCCCGAACATATTGAGACGGGAAGCGCCAAAACCAGGAATCCCAGCGAAGAAGCGAAGATGGTCATCATGCCGCCAACGCCAGGAATTAGCGCCTCCTTGGGAGATTCGTATCTCCTCTCACTTGGCATTGCAAGAATCAACAAAGGTAGGAATGCCGTTCCAATCAGCATGGAAAAGACACCTAGTGGGCTTTTTCCAGAGCCCATAGAGGCCTCATTTGCTGCCACCTGGATATCCGCTGGGGACATTGTCCCGGGATTCCAATCCGAAACGAACCCAGCTGAGTCGACAACTATGACGGCATCGGTTGCCCCGCTTGGCAGTGCTCTACCCACCGTTGAATCGTCCAATAACAAGGGCCAAGAGCCATTCAAATCATTGGAGTACTCATCCAGGTTGAATGCCTGGAGCCCCTCGCCCGTGGCAATCTGAACAAAGGAGGGCTCTATTCCGTCTTGATCGAGTAGTACCGAAGCTGTTTCGAAGTCTCCCTTTTGTCTCATTGCATTAGGAGACCCCGATGTGAATAACCCAATTACCACAACATCCGAATCCTGAAGCAAATCGGATAGCGATATCGCACCAACTTCGGGATCGTGGGAGAGTAGTAGGAAGGAGGGGGCCGCGCCGTCTTCACGAAGGGCCGCGTTTTCGATGTCGGGAAGGGATGCAGCAGGGCCTATGCTAGCTAGCGCGAGTAGCAGTACTACTCCGAATGCTGGCAGTGGAAGGGTGGTTCCCTTCAGGGAAGTTGCAATCCAACCCAAAACGAACAGAGGGACAAGGAAAGCAGCCACACTCGAGCTTAACAACGGAGGGGAATCAGGTGGGACGGCGAATCGGAGGAGGGCCCACGAATCACAAGATTCACCGGGATCTTGGTCGGTAACAGTGAAGCATGCGTCAACCATGTAGTTGCCAGGTTTCAGTGGTCTTTCGGTTGACCATGTTAGGACGGTTCTGTTGGACTCGCCCTTCGAGAATCCGTGGGGAAGTTCGAAGTGGTCCTGCCAGATGTCCTCCTCATGGTAACCATGCCTCATCTCATCCCATTCTATCGGGCCGATTAGCTCAATAGCCTGAGCTGAGAAGTCATCTGGTCCCCATGGGGAAATTGGAGTAAACTCAAACCTAGCCATCCTATTCTGATCCAGTATAACGTTGAGTCTTGTCTCGATAATGTCACCATCAAAGATGACCCCGGAACGGGCGTCGTACGTCCCCCACCACAAGGTCCCGGAGATTGCGCACTCATGCTTGACTTGGATCGAGAGGCTGATTTCGTCGCCCGAATTCATTGAAACATTGACATTTGTTGCTCTAGCTTCGAATATATGAGGGTCGGTCCTATCCTTCTTCATCACTATTGATTCTGTTTGAACTCCAGAAAGAGCCTCTATCCCGCCCATCGAAAGGGTGACGAAGAATTGGGTTTCCGAACCAAGTGCTGTGCCTCCGACAAGATTGGTTACGGAACAGGCCTCGCTGGTGGTTTCCAAGGAGGCATAGAGTTGTACGGTGATGTTTCCCTCGAACCGGAAGGGTTCCTGGAGGGGGGGTGCGCTAGAGTCAATTATTGTTGGATTTGATAGTGAGCTTGTCTTGGAGAATGAAGCACTGCCCGTAGGGAGTCCCGTAACTGTTGTCCAATTCCTGTCAAGAAATTGGTAATCTTCATCGCCCTTCAGGAAAAGTCGGTGTTCTTCAGGATACGAGAAGTCGAAGCCTGGACCATCATAGGCAACTTGGTTCTGGCCCGAGGCGATCGTAGATGAGCACAGTAAAAGCAATACGGGAAAGGCCAAGATCAAAACGCCAAGACTCCGGTCCGTCAACAGAATTCCCCGAGAACCTCCATCGTTTGAGACCTTCAAACCCTTCGCCCCCATTCAAAGGAACCTCGTAGCTGCCCCGAGAGCGATAATGGTGCCGGCCGCTGTGGATAGGAAGTTAACGCTGTGCTTTCCGAGAAAACCGCGGTTTTCCAATAGGGCACCCAGAAGAGAGTCGATTTGGCAGCCGATCCATCCTATCGCCACCAAGGAGGAGAAGAAGAAGACTGTTGGGGTGCGGTCGCCATTAACCGCACCCAGCACCGAAGCGACGAGGGAAATAAGAAGGGCCCCATAGAATGCTGCTAGAGTTCCAGTTGGTGACATGCCTCCGTTGGTCCCTGCGGGAACTGCCTCAAGCGTGGTAATTATCCTAGTTCGAGGATCAAGGCTACCAATCTCGGACGCTAGTGTGTCAGATGAGGCAACCGAAATCGCAGAACATAGGAGGTAGTATGACCATTCGTGGCCTCCTGTGTAATAGTGAGATAATGCTACGATACTGGCCATTCCGCCATTTGCCAGGACATTCTTCCAACCCCGGACACCATCGTTGGCCTCCTCGGCAGAAATCTTGGCTTTCTCCTCAAATCTCCACTTAGTGGCCATTGATCCGACAATTAGGAACGTCATCAGAACCGCCAACCATGTCCAGTGGCCGAGGAGGGAGACTACCATGCCAACAAAAAGGGCTGCAATTATGCCCCCTCTGTCCAAAAGGTCCCTTGACATAGAGACTAACAGCAGAAGAGAGACTAGAACCAGAGAGATGATTTGGTCTTCGCTCAATTCAACCATGTTCTCGGGCTGGCGTCAGTATAGGCGGTCAAGAACGATTCGGCATTGGGGGAGCGATGCGGTACAATAGGCTGTTAGAAATCAGATTCCAGAGTCGCCATTCCCCTCAATAGCCCCCTGGCCACTGAAATGACTACGGCAATCAATATCACGATCCAACCTAACATGAGCAATGTGCCCGTTCCTTCACTCATTCCAGCCTCCTCGGATGTGACCATACCCACTAGAAAGGAAGACCCGTTCCAGAAAGAATGCCCCATGATTGCAATTGCCAATGCTGATGAGACGTTTCTAGGGGTAGAAAGGCCTCGCAATTTCCGGATTTCGGGATTCTTGCTGTAAGTTAATGAGTAACCCGCTATTTCTATCGGTTTGGGTGGCGTGGGATTTGATTTTTCAGATGGGTTGGAATTCAATATCCATGAATCGGTGGACTTGTCGGAATCCAAAGTAGCGGATTCGATAGCCTCCTCTAGGGTCTGTCTCGAACCATCAAATCCCGATAGGTCGCCGTCTCCGTCGGTATCTAAACCCAGGCTCTCGGCCATATCAATAGCAGATATTGCAATGTTTTTTGCCCGCCATTCCAATTTTGCCTTGAATTCTTTATCGGTTGCCATCCAACCTATCGCAGTTCCGGAAATTGCCGTCCAAATTGCATGGCCCGGTATTGATCCTATTCCTCGAATTAGAATAGTCATCGTTACTGAGACTGGCCCGCCAATCAGTGAGAGGCCGATGTATTGGAAGTTCTCAATCAGCGCAAACCCCAGGCCGACAGTGAAACCCACTTGGAATCCTTGTTTTGGGCCCTTAATTGCTGGTAAGAACAATGCAACTGCTAACGCCTTGGAAATCTCCTCGCATACAGGCGCTCCGATTGCTAGCAATGATAGATCACCAGCCCAAGCAGGGAATGATGAGGGGATTAGTTCAGGTGCTAATAGGCTGTTAATTATGAAGGCGGGAAAGGCCGATGCCATTCCGGCCATCAGCCATGCCTCTGCATCTCTCCTCCTAGTGGGCAGTCCCAACTGTGAAGTGGAGGTACCCCACCAAGCGAGGACTGGGAGTGAAAATCCGACTAACCAAAGAGGAATCGCGAACAAGAGGAAGAGTGTGATTCCTGCTATCTGCCAACCGCTTGAGCTTTGATAGAACAGAACAGCAATTGAAATTCCAGCGAGTAGAATCAATGCAAATATCGACCAAAGTTGCTTGCTCGGGGGTGTTTCCAAGACAGAGTCATCTTTCAGAAGGAATCTGGAGAAAGTTGTTTTCACGGGAGTCCTAAGTGAACCGCCCTCAGGAAGGGCATGCGTTCCGGACCCCCCGGTATCTGGAACTGCCAGCCTGACGTGAACGAGTTTGGGGCGGTGGAGCCGGAAGATTCCCAATATTAGAGGCAGGCTGCACAGACCGGAAGAGAGCACCATGATAGGATCAAGACTCACTACGCCTAGAATCAGAAACAGAGAGGTGTACATCAAGAAGAATGCGGGAAGAACGGTTCCGAGCATATTGAAGTAAGTCTTCCAGGGCCTGCTAGTTCGTGAAATCCTGAGGTTTGGGGGTGGTTCGCTTAGCCTGGCTGGAGGCAATATTCGGAATCTCCGACCAAGGTTATCGAAAAATATTCTGTCCCCTTCAAACATATTATCACCGGTGCCACTCAGATCGCCCATCACTCTGGATACCCGGTGTACCCGGTGCGGTTCCTCATCACTGTGGCGTTCGTCGGGCGAGGTAGTCGATTTTGGGCTTTGGCGTCAAAGGATTGCCCCACAGGACCTGCAGAACAGTTCATTCTTCGTGTTATCTTTCTGCATGGTCCACTTCCCACATGCTGGACATGGGGGCAGCCCCCGAACTTTGGACCCTGCACTTGGGGTGGTTTTGGGACGTCTTTTCTTGGCGACGAACCAGCCCTTTTTCGGGCGCTTGACCTTGGGCATGATAATTCCAAGATGGTCATCGCTCAAGAGTTTGACTCGGAAGTGAGATCCGACAATCGACGCTATCATGAATGATGACACTATGGAATGCACGTGAGATGCACCATAATCGGGGCTGGAGTTTCCGGATTGACATGTGCGATTAGACTACTGGAGGATGGCCATGAAGTCAGAGTTGTTTCGGACAAATTTAGCCCCGAAACTGTCTCCGATGTAGCCGCAGCGTTATGGTATCCCTTCTTGACCGCCCCGGCGGCGAGAGCCGACGAATGGGGTAAGATCACTTACCAAGTGCTGGAGAGATTATCTGTTGAGAACCCAGAGTCTGGAGTAACAATCAGGGATGGGAGAGAATACCTGAGAGAAGAAGTTGATGTTCCATCGTGGAAGGATTACATTTCCCACTTCAGAATCTTGGAACCTAGTGAGATTCCTGATGATTATGCCTATGGGTGGGAATTCAGATCTCCAATAATTGAGATGCCCAAGTACATGCCATGGCTCAGGGAAGGGGTTGAACAGGGTGGCGGGGTTATTGCGCAGCGTTTCGTTACCGAACTAAGTGAGATAGATGGGGATTGGATAGTAAATTGCGTTGGACTTGGGGCTCGGGAATTATGTGATGATGAGGATGTTAGGCCGGCAAGGGGGCAGATTCTGTTCATCGAACAGGATCCAGGGATCGGGCATTACGATCAGCAACCAGAAACTCTGACCTACACTATCCCAAGGAGCGATGTGACCGTCCTGGGGGGAACTGCGCAAATCGATGACTGGGGACTTGAAATAAGGGATGAGGACAATGAAATGATCCTGAAGAAGGTCGAAGCGATATGGCCAGAGGTCGATAGGAATCGGATCGTCGGAGGCACAGTTGGTCTGAGGCCATCAAGGTCGGAGGTCAGACTCGAGGTCGAAGTCATGGGCAATAGGCGTGTAGTGCACAACTATGGCCACGGCGGGGCCGGGGTAACGCTATCTTGGGGCTGTGCAGAAGAGGTAGCGAGAATTATCAGTCAATCTGAATGACCGACCCATGCAGCCTCCGCATGTAGCATCTTGGACTTCACTGGAATTATCTTCCTATAGGCATCAGATGGGCTGATGACCTCTCCGTCTATTGTTAACAGTCTCTGAAGTGTGATTCCAAAATGTTCCTCGTTCCTTTGCAAGACTGGTTCGACGACCTTCCAGTCATCCTCGGTCATCGGCACGAAGGCCCCTCCATTCAATTGAGACTCCGAGAGTCGGCAATTGGGGTCTCTGACGTAAATTGCCCCGCCGCTGGCAAGAGAGAATAGGTTCCCTCCAGGATAGGGAGTCTCGAGCCTGACAAGTTCGCCACTCGCGTTGTACTCCATCCCATTGATCACAACGAAGCCCCCTCCATCAAGTGGGTCCCCGGCCATGAAAGACTCAGCGAGGTAATCGAGCGCAGTACCGTTGATTACTAGCTTGGGACTTCCTACAGAATTTATCATCGGTCGCCCCGCAGCATTTCCGAGAACGAACATCGATCCACCCTTGGCTCCATAGCCATAGCATTGGCCAACGTCTCCATGAACGACAATCTCCCCACTCTTGTGAATCTGGGCTACTTGGTCCTGAGCATTGCCATGCATGTGGACTTCCATCCCATCATTCCCGCTTCCTAGGTAATCTCCAACGGCCCCCATAACATCAATGCGGATTCCGGATGAGTCCGGGCCAAACCCGTTGCCAATGAAGCGATGGCCCCGGCAATTGATGACAATGAAACGCTTCCAGCCGGCATCCTTCAACGAGACGAGTTCCAGGGCTAGGGACTCCGTCCCCTCTGGGGGATAGGGGCGAGCATCGACCACTATTCGCTGCAAGTCTGATGATGGGGATGGGTGGTGGCCGGGCGTTAGTTGCCCTTGGAAGGACTCGCAAGGAGAGTGAGTGGAAGAAGATAGGACTCTGCTCAGCGTGGCTTCTACCTCGTCGAGCCAGCGGCTACGACGTAGTTTCCCCAAATTGTACCTTCTATCAAGTAACCTGGTTAGCAATTCCCAGGCCCATTCTCTTCCAAGCCCAGAAGCATCCCCCTCTACATGGTTCAGAATTGATTTGGCTGAGGACCAGCCAATATGGGGGATGGATTCGGTGACGGCCAAGAAAGCAGATTCAGGATCGAGGGCAGAGAGTGCCATCGGGGGTTCCTCGTCTGGATTGGCCGATCGGAAATCACCCGGTGGATGTGTGTCGACAATGTCTCCGAACTTATTGGACAACACGAGTTCCTTTCCGCCGGACGGTCTCGGATTTATGTCGAAGATGAAAGCCCCTCCGTCGGTGTATGACCCGCCTCTAGCATTCCAGTATTCATCTGCTCGTCTCCAGAATCTCTTGTCTTCGGAAGATAGGCTATTCAGGACTGCATCTATGACCTGCTTCTCAGAACCGCAGAATGCAATTGCAACCTCTCCCCTTTGGTAGGCAAATACCTGCGGGCGGAGCATGCTGGTATCTGTGATGCCGACCAATCTATGGGATGGGCCATCAGACTGGGCGATGATGAAAAACCACGGCCCGTCGGGGCTTCCGTGAATGTGGGTTCTCTGAATGGCCGAGTAGATTTCTTTCTTGTCATCGGGAAGCATGATGTAGTCCAATTCACTGGTTGGCGCTAGGCTCTCAATGACATGCTCCATCTTGTATCCGTATACCCTTCGATGTAGGTCAAATGCTAATGCTCCCACCTCTGTATCGGTGAAGAAGAGCGGTTCCATCCCCCTCTGTGCCAAGTAGTCCTTCACGGAGACATAGTTTGAGAAATCCCCATTGTGAACCAATGCACAGTCTATTCCTTGTCCAAATGGATGCGCACCGCCGGGATGAGTGACCCTTCCCCTCGTTGGATAACGATGGTGCCCTATCCAAACATGGGCCGTGATATTCTCAAGGCAGTAATACCGAATCACGTCCTCTGCGTATCCTACAATCTTCAGAATCAGCATGTCTCTGCCGTGACTCAGCACGAAGGCATCGGTTCTGCCGTCTTTAGCGTAAAACTCGACATTGAGGGAGTGCGTAGTCTGAAAAACAAACTCCTGGGTTGCTGCCTCCCGGTCTTTAGGATCTATCACAGCCCCCAGGCGCTCATCTATGAAGCGATCCACTTCCTCTTCCCTGGGGGTAACGAAGTAGCAAACAACGTCTGGAGGTCTCGTGTCCAGTGACATCAGATTTGTTTTCCATGACTCCAATGTTGGCATCTCGTGTACGTGACTGACTGTGAAATTCGGATGAATGAAGCTCTCTTCTACTGCTTCTCTGTGCTCGTTATTTAGGTATGCAATTGCGTAAAGATAGGATTCGGACATTGTTTTCGCGTCCACGCCAAACTGTTCTGGTTCGAGGCCCACCATTGCGACTCCCCCGCCCTTACCATTTCCTCTGTTCCTCATCTGTTCTAGGGAGGCGAAGAGGTGCCTTCCTGCTACCGGGACCTCGGATGCTAGTCCAACGACACCACATCCCCCCTCGGCAGCATCCTCTTCCTTTCTCTCGAACTTCGGAAATCCCCTATTCATCTCCCTCCTAGAATCGAGGATTGTTCGGGGATCTATCATGAGTTTCCCTCGGTTGTAATGTATCTGAGCAGGTCTGTCCTGCCCCTAAGTTCACGTACGCTGCTCATTCCAAGCTTTCGGA
The DNA here is from genome assembly GCA_034399535.1 of Candidatus Thalassarchaeaceae archaeon. GTDB lineage: Archaea > Thermoplasmatota > Poseidoniia > Poseidoniales > Thalassarchaeaceae > UBA36. The sequence continues at coordinate 24,926 of DASCSS010000004.1, read as the reverse complement.
GAATGTCCCTTACCCTCCATTGCATGGCCCCATACAAGTTTTCTAGTCTCAACGCGCCCCAATCCTGATCAACCCACTCTTGCAGTTCGACATCGGTGGTAGTTAGGCCCCACGGGCATCCCCTACCAGAGGGGCCTCCCTCACAGTTGGCGCACCTAGTGCAACCCATCCCCACCAAATCGGTTGTTCCAAGAACGCATCCGTCGGCGCCCAGAGCAATCGATTTGGCGATATCATCTGCTGTCCTGATACCGCCGCTAGCAATCAACGTGACCTGATCTCTAACTCCTTCCTTCTCGAGGAACTTGTGTACCTTTGGGATGGCCAATTCAATCGGCATGGCGATGTTCTTCTTCGCGATCTCTGGGGCTGCTCCGGTTCCCCCATAGCTACCATCCAAGTGGATGATGTGCGCTCCCGCATAGAATGAGCCGACCGCCACCATGTCCACATCATGAGGAGTACTGACCTTGACCGAGAGAAGGGCGTTCGGATTTACTGTCTCTATCCAATCAAGATGTTTAGAGTGGTCCTCAACTGAATAAGTTGAATGGAAGGGGAAGGGGCTGAACAGACTAACAAATGGAACGGAGCCTCTGAGCTTTGACACCTCCTCGCCGGCCTTGGCAGCGAGAAGGTGGCCTCCGAGGCCAGGCTTCGCACCTTGGGCATACTTGAATTCTACAATAGGGGTGGCCTTGATAGAATTCTCGTCGACTCCAAAGTAGCCAGTTGCGACTTGGGTGATTACGCTGTCGCTGTACTCGAACAACTCAGGGGGATAGCCCCCCTCCCCGGTTGACATGAATGAATTCCATTTCTTTGCATTCTTTGCCCGGGACATCATTACGTTGACTGATACCGAACCATATGACATTCCGCCCCCATACCAGGGAATGTCGATGTCGATCTTGTTCTTATTGTCCCCTCGCCTGTTTAGGGTCAGGCTTGTGTCGATGTCGTCTGAATGGGGCAACCACGAGCTCTCGTCAATGTAGCCGAATTCTAGTCTGTCGAATCCTCCGCCACTCTTTCCGGTCTTGAAATTGATATCGGCAGGAATTTTTCCCGTCTCGGCCATGTACCAAGTTGATAGGATAAGTTCGTCAGTCCACCTAGCGTCCCCCAATGCCTCTGGCGCCCTATATTCACCAAAAGCATGGGCATTCATTCCTTCCCTCATTAGCTGGGTTGTCTTGTGGATTAGTGTCTCGCTGGGTTTTGCAATTGTCATCAGGAACCACCTCCGGGATATCCGGCAATTCCTTCGAAAGCCTCGTCCTCCAGGTTTTTGACGATCATCGATCTTCCAAACTCTCCCCTTAGTCTCCTAACTTCCCTGATTCCCATTGCCCCCAGTATCTCAAGCAATTGGTCCCGCCAAGATCCACAGAGGTTGGCGAGTCTCTGCACTGACCAAGAGTGGTTGAACTTCTTGGGAAGGGTCCCCCGCACTTCATCTCGATTCTTCAGAGGGGCATTGGCTCGACCCTGGATTGCAAAAATGACAGGCAGATCCAAGGCCACCGCATCCATCCCCGAAATTATGGCCTTGGGAACGTGGTCTGCACCAACAATCCCCCCGCTTCCAATCAGGGTTACAGCATCTCGCCTACCCTGCTCGATTAGCATCAGATGGGCCTCCTTGAAGAGATCAGAAACAAACGAGCCCCCGGGATCTCGTCCGTGAAGATCTGCAAGGAAGTGAATTACCTTGACCCCGGACTCTACTGCATCTGTTAGCCGCCCCTGCCACCCTTCTCTGAACTCCATGCGGATTCCGACGATTGCCGCGGTGGATAGTCGGGCTTCCTCAAATGCGACGATATCCCATGATTCTAATTCGATGAGCCTAGAGTTTCTGAATTCACTGATTCGACAGGCATCGGAAGACCGCAACACGGGGACTACGTGGGGCAAATCCAGCCCCAATCTAGTGACAGAGTCAGCATCAATGCAGGCCAGAGTATCAATGGTCCTGCTTGTTTCTTCGACAACTTTTGAGAGTTTATCGGACATAAAATCACCCGGAGGAAGGTCAAAAATGAATGGTACCTGAATTGTAAACATATCCGGAGAAGCCTCGGAAAGCCTACCGTCTTCGTTGAAAGATAGATGCATTGGCTTGCTCCCAATGTCCACAGCAGTTCCGATTAGCTCGCGCCCATGAATTCCGTCTCTGCTGGGACGAACGATCTCAGACATGTCAGTCAGCATCCCATCGAATCCGGGACCTCCAAAACGACCCCTATACCCTTGCCCCCTAACTGGGACCATGCCTTTCCTCGCTTCCTCATCTATTGCTGTAATGTGACCATGTGTGGTATACGAATCTCCTAGTTTGAAGAGCTCTGGATTGTGGAGCACTTCGACAAAATCAGGGTGCTGAACAGTGCAACGCAGACATCCGACGCAAAGTTCTGGACGGGGGGAGAAGCCCCCTAAAGGGCCGGAGAACACGCCATAAGTACAGGGTCGTGAAAGAATAACGTCGAACTTAGGGAAATAGGTCACTAGCTCCTTGACCAGCAACTTTGCGAGGCCAAATTTGCCAACCTTGACTAGGAATCGGTGCGGTAGAGGGTCGACATCTTTGACCTCGTGCACATGAATGTGATACCTCTCATAGCTGTCAGCAATCTCTCTGCCAATCCTAGCAGATTCAGCACCAAATTCCCTCAAAGTTTGGCTCTTCGAAGAAACGCCAATATCGGCATCTGTTTGACTCTGCAGTATTGCCCCACTACCCATGCGAACGGTCGGGCGAAATAATGCTATAATATTTGGGTCTAGTGTACAATAAAATTCTAATAAATTGATTGAATTATCAATAATTAGAAGATTATCTGTACATATGTATATTAATTCATTATAATTATATTCAAATGAATAAAGTGTTATCTAAGTAAATGACGTTCTCGTTCAATCGAACAATTTTCCCATGGGTCGGATAGTCGTGAGTGGGGATTAACGTAGGCCCGATACAAGATCGTCGATAATTGCTTGTTTCCTATCTGCAACCAATGAAAGATGCCCATGTCCAGGTTCCAATCTCGGTTTGGATGTTGGAATGTGCTTCAGGAGCCACTTGCCATGGGAAAATGGAACCATGAGATCCAAGTCACCTTGCCAAACAGTAACGGGAACCGTAATTTCGGAGGGCTCGAATCCCCAGTGTTTGCAAAACGCCAAATCATCGTCTATCCACCCATCCCATCCATTCGTAAAGCAACGCCTCATGCTCTTTGCCCAGATTTTCGCGAGGCCCTGGTCATTCAGAGCAAACACATCTATCTCGGGAACAAGTCCTCCGAGTGCTGCGGCTAACTGGTCGCCGTCGATTGTTCTGTAGGGAGGCGCATTTTTCTCCATCCATTCTCGTAAAGGAGTTTCGCCCTCTAATGCAATTCCAAATTCTTCAACATTCTCCGGTCCCATTCCCTCTAGGAAATCTAGATCTGGTTCCCCATAGGGACCGACCCCCGCTAACGAAGAGATGGCCTTGCATCGGTTAGGCATCAGGGCACCACATGCCAAGGCGTGGGGACCCCCTCCCGACCAGCCAACAGTCAAGAACTCAGCAATGCCGAGGGCATCAAGAACGTCTTCGACGTCCTCGGCAACATTGGATACCTGTCGATCGATTCTTCTTTCGGAGAGTCCGTAGCCTGGTCTTGAAATGGAGACCAGTGCTAATCCATTCTCAAGGGCTATCGCGTGCCAATCTGACCAAATTGTCGCATCACTTGGTGTCCCGTGGTGGCAGACAAGAGCAGTATTGGAGTAAATTTCCCCACCGACCAAGGAATCGAGATTGCGCCCATCCCTAGCTTCGAAGGCACGTATCATGGCCCGCACATTTGGAAGTAACAAATGAAGGCGTCGCTTAACGATGATTCTTCTGTGAATCTGTGTTGCCGGAAGTGTGTAGGATGGAACCCCTCTCCGAGACCGATGAATAAGGTTCAGCGTGTCTGGAGCAAATGGTTGAAAATGGGTCAGGTCGACAAGGGAATAGAAGTTCTTGAGGCGTACCCATTGGGACGTACTGACTCTGACGAGATTCATCTGGGGCTGGGAATCCTTCATATGAAGCAAGGTAGAAGTGAATTATCTGAGGAGTTTTTCAATACGGCGCTGGCAATGGCAGATGAGAATGAAAATTATTGGATTTCAGCAACGTGCCTCTCAATGCTTTCTAGAATATGCGCAGATAGGGAAAATTTCGATTCGGCTCTATCTTTCGCGGATGGTGCTTGTAAGAAATCAACAGAAAATTGCCTCCCATATGGGAGGGCCTTGGCCTTGCATGCTCGTGCTTACTGCCTGCGTCTCTCAGGGGATTTCGATGGTGCAATTGAAGAGTACAAGATGGCCATTCAGATATATCGAAATGAGGAGGACGAAGAGGGTTTGAGGGCTGAAAGCAGAAACATGGCAACAGCATTATTCCTGAAAGGGGAAATCGATGAAGCCGCCAAATTGTTGAGGGATGTGAAGGAGAAGATAAACCCCGGAATTCCATATTTTGATGCTTATTCTCATGTGGATAAGGCCATTCTTTCGTTTGTAGGGGGGAGATTTGAAGTGGCCCGATATGAGATTGAGGAAGCGCGGAGGGCAATCAACTCCTGTGAGCAGATTCTGGATCCCGATGAGGAGATGATACTAGATTACATCATTGATGGAATGGGGCAGGAATGACGGCCTAGGGAGTTATTGTTACAAGTAGAATCACTACCCAAAATCATGGCTTGGAGACCCATGGAACCACCCGCCGATGAAAAAGGGGCGCTGCAAGATAATCTTGAGTCTTGGAATGATTTAGCAAACTTGCATGCTCAGGGTAGCGGTTCACGATTCTATAGGATTGAACAATGGCTTGCTGGAGAGACGAAATTAGCGCCATGGGAGATCGAAGAGATTGGTCCTGTGGTGGGAAAATCACTTCTCCACCTTCAGTGCCACATCGGGACTGATACGCTATCTTGGTCTCGCGAAGGAGCGAAAGTAACAGGCCTCGACTTCTCCCCAAATGCAGTGAAAGAAGCCGTTAGGTTTGCTCGATTATTGGAAATTGAAGATGCGCGATTCGTTGTTTCTAGTGTAAGTGATGCTATTGGGGCGCTCGGGGAGGAGCGCTTCGATATTGTCTATACGGGGAGGGGGGCACTATGCTGGCTTCCGGATATCAGAGAATGGGCATCAATCTGCAGCCACTTGGTAAAGAGTGGTGGGATTCTATATCTCGAAGAGTCGACTCCGATGCTGAATTCACTGGAGCCAATGGACATTGCAAACGACACAGTATTCGGGCTGAAGTATGACTTGTACAATTCTAATCCAGTATCCGAGATGGGAGAAGGAAGTTATGCAGATCCCGAATGGCCAGGGGAAAGGAAAACTCATTGTTGGGAGTATCGTTATGACACGATAATCAACGCCCTAATTGAAAACGGATTTAGAATTGACCTGCTGAACGAACGTGACGAGATTTTCTTCGAACCCCATCCCGGACAGTTCATTGAATCGAGAAAGAACTACTGGACCTTCAAGGAGGGGGATTTGAGATTCCCACTTTCATTCACTCTCAAAGCCACACGGCTGTGACGAAATAACTGATCAACGTTCGTGAATTGGCTAGTGACAAAGGCATCTTGAATAGAGTTGGGGCGAGCCATGACCCATGGGGATGAGGGAAGCTTGGGAGATTGTCGAATTCCGACGTCTGCTTATTGGCAACGCAGTAAACATGCTCGGTGGTTCTATCTTCATTATCGGAATGGGGTGGACTGTAGCTGAGATCGGGGGACCGAAGGCCTATGGATTAATTTTCACGGCTTATTTCCTGGGCCACTTACCTCTACTCTTGTATGGGGGAATGGTAGTTGATAGGATGCCTAGGAGGACCGTGGCCCTAGTTGCAGACATTTCCCAGGCCATACTAGTCACTCTTGCGGCCATTTTTCTTATTGTTGGATTCGGAGAGATTGAGACTCTTCTTGTGGTCACTTTCCTCACGGGTGGAGCAGGGGCATTTTCGATCCCAGCAATTGGTGCCCTTGTGCCCGACCTAGTGGAGGAGGAACTACTGCCGCAGGCCAATGCAATGAGGGGCGTAGCGATGACTGCTGCTTGGATGATCGGGCCCCTTATTGGGGGTTTCACAGTTGCTATTTGGGGAATCGAGGCATGCCTGATTATTGATGCTATCACATTCGTTTTCAGTGGCGTAGTTCTTTGGAGCATTTCTGAAATCCCGGTTGAACGGGACGAAGAGGGAAATCTGAGGGAGGAAGTATCTGAGGCATGGGAATTCGTAAAGACTCAGCCATGGCTTTTCGCGGGCATTGCAATGTTCATGATATGGCATATCGGAGACTCTGCTATCGAAATCGGGATCCCATTCATCATTGAGAGCAAGGGATTGGGTTCGAGGGAATTCGGGGTTTTCGGAGCAGTGGGGGCTGGTGGAGCTATGCTTGGATCTCTACTCGGAGGGATTAGGCCAATCCCAAAGGAGGTCCGTGGACTGATATTCTATGTCCTGATTGGAGGGATTGCTTGGTGCATGCTGATGTGGGCGATGCCGATTCCATTCATGTTTATTCTAGTGTTCGTACTACTGGAGGGGATCATGGGCGGGACCCTGGGGGTAATTTGGAGGACAACGATGTCGGACAGCGTCGACCAGCACCTGAGAGGGAGGGTGAATTCATTGGATGCTATTGGGTCGCTAATCTTCATCCCACTAGCACCACTTATGGGTGGGTGGATGATTGAGGAGACCAACGTACTCACAACATTCTCAATCGCAGTTTCATTCATGGTTCTCGCTACAATGGCAGGCCTAATTGTGCCCTCTTTCAGACGATTCGAACGAATACCAACTGAGCGATTTCCGGTAGAGGGAGTTGCTACCGATTAGTCGAGTAGGCTTAGATCTAGTGCGAACCACTTGGCATAGAGATTTCGCTGAATCATAATCGCGCATCCGAGGACCACAAAGAAGGCAGACCAAGCAAAGACGGTCCCGGCCAGCCTGACAATTATCTCAGTCAGCACTAGCCCATCGAACAAGATGCAGCCCGACAGGTAAACCACCCTACCCACCGTCGTGAACAGACTCTCTCCCTCTTGGGCCAGAATCCTGTCCCTACTAGCTCTCCGGCGGGAGTCGGCTTTCTGCGCTAGCCTCTTCAGAGCGAGATTTCTCTGCTCACTTTTCGTGAGGAACTCTTCCTGGGCCAAACTCTCGATTCCAGGGTCCCTTCCTGTCGACGGAGATATGGCGGGCATAACTAATGCGGATGTATGGCTCTACATCATATCTGCGCCGAATCAGTCGACGACAGGCAGGCTCGCCCCATCGGACAGCGGGAAATGGCACGAGACGAAATGCCCCGGGGAGAACTCTCTCAGTTCGGGGACCTCGACATCGCACTTTCCTTCTTCGGCTATCGGGCAGCGTGTGTGGAAGCGGCATCCCGGTGGCGGTGCGACCGGACTAGGTACATCTCCCTCCAGCACGACCTTCTGCTTTTCCCGTTGCGTAGTCGCCTCGGGAATTGCCGATAGTAGTGCATGAGTGTAGGGATGTAGAGGTTCGTCGAACAGAGTATCGGTCTCGGCTAGTTCGACTATTTTTCCAAGGTACATCACCGCAACTCTGTCACTGATATGATGAACGACGTTGAGCGCGTGCGTGATGAAGACGTAGGTCAGGCCGAACTCCTCTTGGAGCTCCTCTAGTAGATTCAGAACCTGTGCTTGGATGCTGACATCCAAAGCGCTTGTTGGCTCGTCAAGCATTATGAAGTCGGGGTTGAGAGCAAGGGCTCGGGCGATTGCCAGCCTCTGTTTCTGGCCTCCAGAAAACTCGTGGGGTAGACGGTGGAGGTTATCTGGCTTCATGCCAACGATTTCGAGTAATTCTGTAACCCTGTTGGTTAATTCCTGACCTCGAGAAATGTTGAACACAGTCAATGGCTCACCTACTGCGGTCTTGATGGTCATTCGAGGATTTATCGAACCACCTGGATCTTGGAACACCATCTGCATCTTGCGCCTGAGTTGCTCTCTGGAGATGGAGTCAATCCTGTCACCCTCGATTAGAATTTCTCCTGCAGTCGGCTCTATCAGCCCCATCATCATACGACCAAGGGTCGTCTTCCCGCATCCTGATTCGCCAACGATTCCAAGTGTCTCTCCTCGCAATACATGGAGTGTGACGCCGTCAACTGCTCTGACGTAGTTCTGAATCCTGCCCAGAAGTCCCCCCTTTAGTGGGAAGTATTTCTGAACATCCTGCATTACTATCATTGCATCTTGAGTTTTAGGCAAGAGTCTCACCTCCTTTGGATTCCAATTCCTCTACGAATCTGTCGAAGGCGTCCTGAACTTCACTCATTTCAGTGGTCTTTTCCAAGTGGTGGCAACTGGCCACGTGACCCCCTCCAAGATCCACCGCTGGTGGATATTCAGAAACACACTTTGCATCGGCAAATGGGCATCGCGGGTGGAATTTACATCCCGATGGAAGATTAATTGGGTCGGGAACTTGCCCCGGTATTATCGGGAGTGCTTCCCGGGTATCCCTGATTCTTGGAATACTGTGCATCAGGCCGATGGTATAGGGCATCCTCGGTGAATTTAGAATCTCGTCTATAGTGCCCTGTTCGACTATTGATCCCGCGTACATCACCCCTACCTTCTCACACATCTCAGCCACCAACCCAATATCGTGCGTAATCAGCAGGATTGCGGTACCCTTCGTCTTTCGCAGATCCTTCATCAGTTCTACAATCTGAGACTGAATGGTGACGTCTAGAGCTGTTGTCGGCTCATCTGCAATCAGCAGTTTGGGCTCGCATGCCATCATCATGGCTATCATTACCCTCTGCCGCATTCCACCGGAAAGCTCGTGAGGGTACATCTTTGCTACAGCGGACGGATTAGGTATCCTCACATCTCTGAGTCTTTCCACGATTACATCATGGTGTACTGAATCCAGAGTGTTCATCGAAGACAATAGCCATGCAGCCAATAGGAATGCTATTGCGAATATAGAAAATATCGGGGCCTTTGATAGGAGGAGCCATGCAGTGAATAACATGAAAATTGCAAGTATATCATTCCCATTTGGCCTGTATTCCGTGGGATTGGAGGCTATGCTATGAAGTTTTGAGAATGGCCTTGCTAAGCTGGATCTCATTCCAATGTACATCCTCTCTACAGCCCCCCTATCAGCAGGAGGAAGTTTGTCATGCAGGCTCATTACCTCGTGAATCTGCTTCTCTACCGTGTATAGTGGATTGAGTGCAGTCATCGGCTCTTGGAAAATCATACTGATGTCATTGCCTCGGAGATCCCTCATCCTCTCTTCGGAAGCCGATATCAACTCCTCTCCTTCGAAGAAAATCTCGCCGTTGTCGATTTTGCCTGTGGATAGGCCAATTACTGTTAATGAAGTGACTGATTTTCCTGAACCTGATTCTCCAACTAAACCGAAAATCTCGCCCTCCCCTATGTCAAAGGTGACTGACTCCAGAGCTCGGACGTCGCCCTCGTCAGTGGGGAAATGCAGCTTTAGATCAGTTACTTGCAGAAGCGGAGTGGTGCTCATGATTTCGATCTCCTCTGCTTGGGATCGAAGACATCGCGGAGGCCATCTCCTAGTAGATTGAATCCTAGAGTTGTAATCAGTATGGCGATTCCGGGGAAAGTGACCATCCACCAATGGACGGGGAAGAATGCGCGGCCGTCTGCAATCATCTTACCCCATTCTGCAGATAGTGCATCCGCACCTAGGCCGATGAAAGATAGACCGGCGGCTGTGAGAATGGTCCCACCGATATCCAATGACACAGCGACCAGCATGGGGGCCCACGCGTTAGGTAACACATGTCTGAATAGAATTCTGAAATCGCTCGAGCCGACGCTCTTAGCAGCCTCAACGTAAGTATGCTCCTTGACGTACAGGACTTGCCCTCTGATTAATCTGGAATAACCTGGCCAACCTGTGAAAACTAGGGCTATCATTATCTTCTCAAGACGATCTAATTTGACGTCTGGCATTCCTATTCTACCGAGGTCGTGGATATTGTACATCGCTGCCACCACGGCCATTGCCAAAATTAGCCCAGGAACCGCAAAGAAGACATCAGCGATTCGCATTATCACCTCATCCACCCATCGGCCGTAATAACCACTAATTCCGCCAACCACTAGGCCTAGGAAACATGTTATCAACGCCACAGTGAAACCAACTCTGAGGGATTTCCTAGAACCATACAGTATCTTGCTCATCATGTCGCTTCCAGTGTGGGTCGTTCCGAACGGGCACAACTCGTAGCCCTCTGGCATCCAGTCATATGAATAGAAGTCAGGGCAACCGTTATCCAAGCGGCTTGAATCGAAATCTGCACCAAGCTCGGTGTACAGGAATAGGTTGTAGTCAGACCCCGATTCAACGGAAAGGTCGGCAGCCATCTCAGCGTCCTTGGGAACTTCTAACGCAAACCACTCGTCATCGGGGTCATCTGGGGGATTGGAGAATGGGTTCGTTACGATTGGAGGCTCATTCAATGCGGCTATCGAGATGTTGATATGAGACTCAGAGATTTGCCCTGACGCATTTGAATGCTGTATAGGGAAGTTTTCCACCCAAATCCCAGAGAATTCTGAGAATGAAGGCGAGTTAGTGCTGGGGTCGTCATTGGATGTAAGTATCCACTGGTAGCCATTTGTGATTCCTTCCTCAATCCAAACATATAGTCCAGATGTAGTGTAGATTGATGTATAGTCAAGGCGAAACCATGACCCCGAAGTTACGACATATATGCCATTGTCAGATAGGTCATTTTGGTCCTTTACAAGAACTCTATCTCCTGACTTTATCGATACTCCGTCGATGGACATCTCTCGATGAAGATTCTCATTGTCTGGCAATGCTACTGCGATATTTCCGGTCAGATTAATCTGGGTTGCAGTTACCGTCTCTATTGTGCCAACTACAATTCCTGAACTGTCATACAACCTGTCGTTGGCAGCAAACATGGTTGTTGCATCTACAGAATCTACGGGAATAACCGTCTGTCCCCGATGAAGATTCTCATTATCTGGCAATGCTACTGCGATATTTCCGGTCAGATTAATCTGGGTTGCAGTTACCGTCGCTATTGTTCCAATTAGATTTCCTGAACTGTCATACACTCTTTCATCAACTGCAAACATGGTTGTTGCATCTACAGAATCTACGGGAATAACCGTCTGGCCCCTTCGTAGATCTTCATTTTCTTGTAATGAAACTGCGATATTACCGGAGAAAATAATTTCATTTGGAGTAACTCTTTCTATTATGCCAACTTCAATTCCTGAACTGTCATACACATTGTCATTGGCCTCAAACATGGTTGTTGCATCTACAGAATGTAAGGCAATTGAAGATGTGTTGTCTCGGACATAAGTTCCAGTGACCAATACGCCAGTGGCTTCTATGGTATCGTATGCTCCATCAGTCAATACGTCAGTTGGAACTAAGGTATCATATTCTCCATAGGTCAATACCCCAGTTGGTTCTAAGAAACCGCTGAGAGCGATACTCGAAGTTGTGGCAACACTAACCGCGTTAGTGACTGTTGACATTCCATAGTTCCAGTAACCTGTTTCTTCGTCGATTGCAAAGGAGCCATGGGTTCCTTCAATTTCACCAGAGACACATCCCGTGCAATCCCAACTTCCCCCCTCAGAGTCGACAAAAACGGAGAAGATTTGGATGTTGAGATAACTCGGATCTGCCCCTGTGTCGTGATGGATTCTCAGGTAAGTCGTCGAGTCGCTGGCGCTTCCGCCCACGCACTCCTGTATGCCGTCGTTGTTGCTGTCATAGATGTCAGTCAATGGGTCGTCGTCGGAAACCTCGTCGTAGTCAGGGATCCCGTCCCCATCGTCATCCAGATCTGCCCAGTCTGGCCCGCAGTACATACCTGTGCTGTTGTCGAACCAGATGTTCGAATCGCAGGTCGCCGTACCGTCCTCATCGAAGTCATTCGGGAACATGAAATCTTGGAAATCAAGGATCCCGTCGTTATCGTCATCCATATCGTAGAAGTTTGTGACCAGATCGCCATCGTTGTCGTCGTCGCCATTAGCGGTCTGCACATCAAGTTGGAGTTTCTGATCCTCATCAGAAGGAGCGGATGTTACCGAGTCAACCTTGGGGCCCTCAAAGGGTGGGAGTTTCTTGTACGCGTAGGTCACTACTGGCTCGGCTGTCTCAGGGTCGTCAACATAAATCGGCCAAAGTTCTTGACCGCTCAAGGTTTCCTGCTGGTGTTCCTGAGCGATGTGGTCAGCGAACAGAGAGATGTCGATAACCAGTACAACCATAAGTAGACCAACTACTGATAATAGGCTCCTCCTGAACCCTTTCCAAGCATCTCTGAATGTCTGCATGGAACTGCTGAATCTGGTGGCGAGGTCATCCGAGTCAGGGACAAACGAGACTATGTCGAAGGCTGGAGAAAACGCACCCCATGCCCTTTCAATCAGTTTGTGTCGTTCTGGGATTATAATGGAAAGCAACAGGATAATCGAAACCGAGAGTGCTGTAATCTCCCTGTTCCAGTATACTATCATGATAATCAGAACTGAGACTACTAATCTAAGCAGGTCTCTCAAAGTCAACTCTCTGAAAACACTGCCAATCATACTATCACCCGAGCCTTACTCTTGGGTCGATCCAAGCATAGGCGATGTCGACCACTAGATTCGATATCAGGAAAATTACCGAAGTGATAATGGTGATTCCCATGATCACTGAGAAATCCAGCAGGATGATTGCCCTAACGGCCGCCATCCCCATGCCAGGTAGCGAGAAGATTGTCTCCGTCAATACGGCACCGCCCAGAATTCCACCTAGCATGAAACCCAAAATGGTGACGATAGGGATCAGGGCGTTCCTAACGCCGTGCTTGAAAATCACGGTCCTCTCATCTAGTCCCTTGGCTCTAGCGGTCCTGATGTAGTCCTCGTTCATCACCTCCAGAAGGCTTGATCGCATGTACCTAAGGAGCCCTCCGGCTGTGGCGAGTGAGAGGCATACGATTGGCAGTGTCAGGAACTTGAGCGACTGCACGAACAAGCCTATCCTAGTCTTGTCCTCGGGAACCGGGTTGGCTATCAGTGAATCAAGAGTATAGAGTCCTGTAGCCTCGTACTCGGAGATGACGATTGGTTCCATACTGGACCAAGGTGGGTACAGCAGTAACAAAGCCGACAGTAGAACGCATACGGCGATGGTAAAGACGGCTATCTTGTCCCGTATGGTCTCTGGGCCTTTAATCTTAGAAAGTCTTCCATCGACCTTCATGTCGAAGGCGGCTACTGAGGCGAATAATAGAAACATCGCCGACAATCCAACATTACCCAAATCAATAACGCCGTTCTCGGTGGGAAAATCAGAACCGGGAGGCTTGCGACCGAACTGTGGAAAGCACCCCCCTTCTGTTCCAAAGAGTGGGTCACAGATTCCGAACTGGGTTGCGAGTAGCCACTGGAACATCAGAGCCAGCCAGAATATTGGAAGGCTGACGAAGGCGATTGCAATGAATCGAGTAACGTGATCTAACCACCTGTCTTGGTATACTGCGCTCAGGATACCTAGGAATATTCCCAGCGGTGCTCCGAATAGAATAGCTCCGAATGACATCTCTAAAGTGACCGGAACGGCCTGTTCGAGGACTTCGACTACAGGTTTTTTGTAAGCTAGGGAATAGCCCCAATTTCCATCCAATAGACCTCCACTGTCGAAGTCCATACCGAAGAAGGATGAGCCTTGATCGGATGAGCCAAGGTTAGTGTCCGCGTCGAAGAATGGATTTCCATCACCGTCCTCATCGGTTAGGCCCATGTACCAACTATACTGATTCCAAACCGGCTCTTCGTTGCCATATTCATCGGTGAAATGGAGGTTGAGTTTGATCTGCTCGAGTGTCTCCTCGGGGCACTTGAGGCCGCAGAAAGCTCGAGCGGGGTCAGCCGGGACGAGATGGGAAATTCCGAATGTCAGTATAGACACCCCTATCATCACGGGAATGAGGAGAAACAACCTCCTGACAATATATTCCCACAACTGCATGATTCATTCCCCAAGTCATCCAGGCATCCGGGCGACTCTTCGAGGGAAGATGGGCTTATCATCCCTATCTGAGAAACGACTCTCGAACCCTTAGGGTTCGAGAGTCGAAGAGGGGTGGATAACTCTCATCTATTCAGATTATTCAATCTAGAAAAATCTGGATGGGGGATGATGCGGTACACCGGCAGCGGCTCGGAGCCGCTGCTGGTGACCTTACGTATTCACGTGTGTTTACCAGATGCTCAGGTCTTGTCCACGTTGAACCACGGTATCGTGGCCGGTGGGACTTCCGATGGCATGCTAACACGGTCCGAGTGGACGTGGTAGCTTAGGTACTGGCACATGAAGATCAACGAAGGCTCCTCCATGAAGAGGTCGTGTGCCTGCTCGTATAGAGCCGCGCGCGCAGTGTAGTCAGTCTCTGTCTTCGCTGCTAGTAGAAGCGCGTCGATGTCATCGTTGTCATACTGCGTGTTGTACACGTCACCATGCTCATCAGCTCCTGCAACAAACGGGAACCAGTAGTTGTCCGGATCGTTGTAGTCAGGGGCCCAGCCTAGGAACATGAAATCCCAGTTGGCCGTACCGAACATCCTGCCCAGCATGTTGCCCCAAGGCTCGCCGATGACCTCGTTGGCGATACCAACGGCGTCAAGGTTCTGCGCTAGCAGGTTGGCGTTGGCCTCACGGTTGACGTTTCCATCGTTGTAGAACACGCGGATAGCGTCGCCGCTGAATCGCTGGCAGGGGGTGTTTGTGTCGCTGTCGTGGTCTTCACAGGTGTAGCCTGCTGCATCGAGGATGCTAGCAGCCATATTTAGATCGAACGAGAACGTCGGGTGCTGCGTCTCAACGTACGGCATCCCCAGGGGGATGGGTCCGTGCAGTGGGATTGCAAATCCGTCGTAGATGTCCGATATCGCTGTGTCGTAGTCATAGATGTAAGAGAGTGCCTTGCGGACCTCTCCGTCAGCCATGAACTGATTGCATGCAACATCGTCACCGCCAGCTGCGTCCTCGCAGGTGGGGTTGGTGTTCATGATGCCCAGAGCGACAGTTAGCGAGTTCTCGGGACCGCAGTCGGTTCCAAGATCCGGGTTCCCGGTGATGGCAGTGGGTGTGTCGGTGTTCAGGCAAACCTCGGCCAGGTTACCGGTCGGGATGGAGCCAAAGTCGACTTCACCGTCCTTCAGTGCGTTTACGCGAGTTGCTTCCTCGGCGACCTCTGTCCTGGTAATCTTGTTCAGGTTGAAGTTGCCCTCCTCCCAGTACAGCCAGTTCGGGGTCAGGACAATCTCGGACTCCGGTGTGTAACTGCCTAGGACGTATGCGTTAGTACCAATTGGGTTAGAATGCAGGTACGCGTTGCAGTGGTCGTCGGTGACAACGGTTCCGTTCTCGTCGGTCGTTATGACGCGGTTGGCTTCGCAGGTTCCTGCGTCCGTGACAGCGCCAATCCAGAACGCGATGGTCGGGATGAAAGCCGAATAGGCAACCTCGAGGGTAGCCGAAAAGGTGTAGTCATCCACAGCAACGAGTCCGTCACAGGTGGACATAGTCTCGTACATAATCCAAGCGACACCAGAGTCGGGGCTTCCGTACTCTATGACGCGGCACCACGAGTAGCGGACGTCCTCAGCAGTGAAGGCCTCTCCGTTGGAGAAGAAAACGCCCTCACGCAGAGTGAAGGTGTATGTCAGACCGTCTTCGCTGATTGAGTAGCCGGTAGCCAGACGGGGCACCAATACAGGTGTTCCATCAGCAGATGGCTCGTAGCGGTACAGAGTGTCATAGACATTCTCGATGATTGCTCCAGAGGACGTGTCGTACGCGTCAGCTGGGTCCATCATCGGAGGATCGATGTCAGCTGTGACAGCGACGATCTCGCAAGCAGAAGATACACCTGAAAGTGAGTCCTCCTTGCACATTCTTAGGTTCTCAAGGTGTTCTTGAGTCACTGCAAGGGACATATCGCCACTGGCGTACTTGCCCAAGTAGTAAGCTTGGTCGTATGAGCAAGAGCCATCGTTGTAGGTTGCGCCGGCATCAAAATTGGTGGCTTCAGAGTCATCGCATCCACCGACGACGCATTCTCCCGCAACGTTCGCTGCAGAGTTATAGTTGTCAGCTGCAGCGTCCATGCAACCGACGATGTCGGTCACAGTCGTTGTCACTTCCTTGACACAAACATTGTGGTCAGCGTCAAGAGTGTATCCATCTCCAATCGCGTCGCAGTCAGCCTGCTCCAGGGTCTTGATCACTTCAACATCATCCCCAGCGCATCCCGCTAGGGTTGATGCAATCATTAGTATGCATAATAGAAGAGCATTCGCTTTAGTCTTCATCAGGCCTATTGAGGGAATGTGGGGTATTTAGTATGAACCCGAAAATCGGCTATTTTGGCCGTTCAGGAGATAATTTGATGTAAATAATGCATCGAAAATCAATTGTTTGCCCTATAGATTGGCATACTGTTTCGTTGAAGATATTGTTGGTGGACGTGCCGAGATTTGAACTCGGGGCCTCTTCCATGCCAAGGAAGCGCGCTTCCAAGCTGCGCCACACGCCCAGTGCGTCGGCCACCCTCGACGCCCATTTAAGGGAGTGGGGACGGAGGGAATACAATGCAGGGACCGGGGACAGAGGAGGGGGGGCTTCCAGAAATCCCCACAGGGATGATTGATGATTTAATCGCGGAGCTGGAAGGTGAAGACGCCCCATTCCTCAAGCACCTGGAAAGGGAGCTGTCTTTGGAATGGCTCCCTAAGGAGGAGGGGAGATTGGGAATTACCAGATTCGAGTGCGACCACCATGAACTGTACCGCAGGAGACGTTTGGGTGCCCCTCCTGGTCCGGTGACAATTGCCCTCAATCCAATTCTGAAAGGGGACCAGGCACTATACAGGCACACCATTGCTCACGAATTACTGCATGCTGCCGGACTTCTGGATCACGATGGCCGTCATTCGGAGATAGCCAAAACGGTAGCACCGGCGCCCAAGTTGAGGGATTCTCCGGTTCTTCGCGAACTCAGGCAGAATGTGCTAGAAGGATTACCGGAGGGGCAGTGGATATGCAGTAAGTGCGGGCACGCGTGGGAGAGGCGCAGAGTGACTCGCCCTGTTCGGTGCCCTAAGTGCGCGAGCAGGTTCGAGGCGGAGTGAGGGTTCATCTAAGTGTGGCCTCCGGAATGAGTCGGGCGATTGGTGTAGTCTGGATATCATGCCGGCCTTCTAAGCCGGTGACACGGGTTCGAATCCTGTATCGCCCACCACCGAATGAGGTAGTGGCGCGAATCGCTCATATACGCGAAGCAGGTCGGAAGGCCTCGTACCATTGGGGCTGATTAACTAATGAAGAGAGGTTCCCGTGCTTGGAAAAAGCAGGGGAAGCAGCGATGGAAGTGGCGAAAGAAGAAATTACGGCGCCGGAAGGCTGCTAGAAAGCGGGCCAAGCAGCGATAGGATGGGTCAGCGTGAATAGGGGCCACCTTATCTCACAGCCATGAACGAGCAGGATGCAATTGATGCAGAGCTGCTCGAAGATGAGTATTCATGGCCGGCCCGGAGAATTGCAAGTCAAAATGGAATAATTGGGGCCGCTGGAGCGATTCTGGTTGTGGTCATTCTTGTGGCTGCAGGATACCAATCCATCGTGAAATCAGGTAATGGTTCGACGGCTGGCGAAGATTCAGGTGGAGGGGTTAGCATAGAATGGGGCGAGAGCCGGTACATGCCGAGGCATGAAGAGTGCATCGACGAAGGAAATGGCCAGGACATGCCGGAGTTCGGAATAGGATATGAGCCCAGTATCTCCATTACCAGCAATGGAAACATGTTCATCACGGCCCATAAGGATCTGAGATGGGGCGGGGAGGATTCCCCCATACCGATTATCTTGGATCCAGACGATCCGGGGCCATGGTGGGCCTGCACGGAAGGGCAAGATACCAGTTGGGATTATTGGGCATCGTGGTTCTGGGCTTCTTACGACAACGGGACGTCCTGGGATCACGGTGAGAACTTTGGGCCCACGCCCGGCAACATGCTATTCGCAAACTATCTTGCTGGCGGTTCTGAGTGCCTTGGGGACGAGGGGGACATTTCGGTAGATGCGATGGACACAGTGTACTATCTCGATACCACCCTTGAGGACAACTGGTGGCACACGCTGACCGACCAAGGAACCGAATACGCAACTGGCATCTGCCAGAGGATGAATACGATGGCTGCGGATGACAGGCCCTGGGTGGCCGCTCAGGCTGACGGCGTTATCCACTACCTGGGGAACTCTGGGGCGCCACCGCCCGAATGCACGGGTGACTCGGGAAGGTACTGGTACTACCACTCGGAAAACGGTGGAGCAACCTTCTCACAGTGCTATTCCGTTCCAGGGGGGTGGAGCACCATCGCTAGTCAGAGGCATGGCCCCTACGTGTACATAGCCCAGGAAAACGCGGACACGCAATCCGGTTCAGTGATCGTTAGAATCAGTGACGATCATGGGAGGGGTACCGGGTTCGGCGATGGGACTTGGGCATCTCCGGTCGAAGTGGGAATAAGGGAGGGAAACTGCCCAGAAGGCTATCCAGTGGTAAACACGAACGAGAACGGCACGGTGGCCGTCGTTTGGGCAGATTGCCCCAACGGAAGTACTGATTCCTGGGAAATCAGATTCGCAATCTCGTACGACCACGGGACCAATTGGTCGACTTGGAACGTCTCACATATCAATGGCATCCAGATGTACCCCTTCGTGAGCATCAGTGATGACAATTTGGTGGCGCTAGCATTCTACGGTCTGGACTTCGATGATGGGGATCTCGAGGGGGGCTACGTCGAGGGAGAGGAGTGGTTCCTCTACGCGGGGGTTCTTCAAACCCCCATGGAAGGGGACACGTGGGACTTCTCCATCGCTGATCCAAATCCCCTTCACATCGTCACCGCATACGAGCATCAAGAAGGGGACGTCCATGCCCTCCACGACTTCTTCGAGACTGTACTAAGCCCCGATGGAGAGTGGATGGGGATTGCTTATCAACAGAACATAGGGTTGCATCCGTTCGAGGAAAACGAGGAGCAGCGTTACATCAAGTTCGTCAGGGGAAACTTGTCAACCACCTGAGGAAACGATGACCAACTCGATGGCCAAGTCATCGCTGATGACGGAGGTGTGGGGTACAATCGTTCCATCGTGGACCGCGAGAACTGTTGAGGGGTGAATCTCGAGCCTGCTCAGCACGTCGCTGATAGATATCGGCTCGTCCGAATCCACGAAATTGACCAGGCCATGGTGCTCCACTGCTATCCTCACGCCCCCTTGGGGCCGAGTCAGCCTTATGTCTGATTCGCAGGTGGCCGTCTCGCTGCCGAGATCGCATAGCCCGGTATTGCGGTGGATTCGAAATCCACTGTCCGTTGGACGCGGGGGTTCAAATCCCTCTCTCGGCGCCAACCTTGGGGCATCTTCATGGATAGTCCGTGTCCTCGATTTCCCACCAGTTCTCTTTCTCGACATCATCGTTTCCTTCGACAATATCAGTGGGCTCGGGGAGTGGCACATCGGGGTCGTTGGAATCCCGGTTTGGTTCTCTGTTGTGGTAATCCCCCGTTCCATCCTTATCGAGGTCATTCCTTGCATCCTCCCTATTAGCCCTGGGTGCAAGGCGCCATAATACGCCCAAAGTTACCAAGTCAATGCTCGATAGGATGAGGAAATTTGTCAGGGCGCCAGTGCCAATGGCGAATCCAGTTAGCAGGACGGAGCTCTCTGGATCTGCTGGGTCGACAGAGACAGTGATTACGGCACCGCGGGGGTTGTTCCTCATGAAATCAACTTTCCAATCCAGACTAGAGTCCGTGCCCCAGTCAACCAGGGAAATCTCACTGCTGTAGTAGGCCCGTTCATCGACAACGTACCTGTATCTTACATTGAGTTCGTGAGTACACCCATCCTCGTCACATGAATCAATAATTTCGATGTGCTGAATCGAGCCCTCGAACTTGTCCCATTTCCTGGTTTGCCACTGTTCGTAGTGAGCTTCGAATGCGAATGCGTTTACTGATAGCAGTGCAATGAATATTGTGGCCGATACTACCTGTGCCTGTGCCCGGTTCATTGTCACGGGTTTTTCTCCATCTGCTTTCGTATTATTGCCGTTACAGAAGGGAGGCAAGCGATTAGAATCCTGGAGTGTCGTCAGCATGACGGAGTATCACGACTCTTGTGCCGGGGCCAATCCTAACCTGAGGTCTGCCGGCCCACTCCCCGACTTCGCCATTCAGTATCGCTATGTCATCACCACGAGTGATGGAAGCAGCAGAAACCGGAATGAACTGCTTAAATGCTACCGAAGCGGCTGAACCCGTCTGATCCATTATTGTGATTGACCAACGAGTAACGTCTACCCCATTGGGGAATGCATCCACCGACCATACCCTGCCGACGACGCTGACTCTCGTCTCGACCTCCACGACAGGGGCCTCGTCGCCCTCATCAGCAATCGAAACCGAAGATTTCCCATCGATATCTATCTGGAGTTGCCCCCTCCACATGGAAGGAACGCCATTTTCGACTTTCACCCTTGAGCCCTCGGAAATAGATCTAGTCACGTCCCTCGGAAAGCCCTGCCTAGAAGGTCTTATCCTAGCTCTGTCGTAACCGTCCTGGAGGGTGAATTCGAGGCTAATTCCCCCATCGCCCTGCAACTCTGGGCCCTGGAGTCCGACGACCTCTCCGACTACATTGGTCCTTGTCACCACCTCGGCGATTGGGGTAACTGGCCAGGCATGTCCGAATCTCTCAATCCTATTCTCCAAGGGGAGGCGTATTTCGTGGTCTGAACCCTCGCAAAACCCCCTGTAGTCGCAGTATGTGCAACGAGCCCTCTCGCTTGGATGGGTTGGTGGGTTGGAGGGTATGCCTCCAGCGTCAAAGTACCTCAGTGGGGAGGGGTTGGTGGGGCACTCGGATATTTCGGGGTCTCTTGCATGGATTGCCTGGTACAGCTGCTCGAGCTCCGAGCCCATCTCAAGCATCTCTTCTTCGCTTGGAATGTTGACTTCCTTGATCGAGCCAGTGCCCAGATACCAAATCTCCAAGGAAAGCGGGATCTCCTCCCTGGAGTGAGTCTCCCACCACAGCCATCCGTACATCCGGAGTTGATCCAAGTAACCACCGGATCGGTCCCCCTTCCCAATGGACGCCTTCAGATCGACAATTAGGGGAGTTCCAGACCATCTGTAAACCAAGTCGTACTCACCTTGGAACCACTCTCCGGGATGGGCGCTGGTCTGCGTGAACGACTTTGCATCGGGATCGACGAACCAAGGGCGGGCGAACTCCCATGCCTCGGACCATGATATCGTGCCGGTTCCCACGGAAGGATGTGGGCTTTCCCAAGAACGCGGGAAGCCGTCTGGTGCTGGCCAGTTCTCCCTCTCTCCGGATCTCCATTGTTCGAATCCGGGACCTCCTCCTGCTTTGATGCAGGCCTCGACCTGATCGAGATGGAGGCGTATCGCGGATTCCACCATCTCCCTACCTTCATCTGGGTCAATATCGGACGAAGAGCCAACCCTGTTCGGACTCGCCTCCCAGTCTTCTATTGCACGATCCCAGCAACCCTGGAAGTGTACATCGGCCCGAGAGGTCGCCCACATGTGAAGGGACTCTCGATCTGTAGGTCGAAGTGATTCCGCGACGGTATTGAGACCCGGGCCGACCCAATAGTCCGGATTATCCAAATCGGGGGACCCATCATCGGCCAGAGGCGACCTCAATGATGCCTTTGAGTCGGCGGCGATCAGCGAAGGGGAGTCACGTAGAACCCGGCAGACGCACTCTTCAACAGCGTTTCCGCGGAGGACCGGCGGGGGTAGGGGGGACTTCAGCTTGGATATCCACCCGTAGTACCAAAGCCGGGGGCAGTTCTTCCAAGCTATCACCTGTGATGCAGAAAGGCGGCGATATGGATTGACTGTATGGTTTTCGGGGTCTGTCCTTCTGACCGGCATGGCACACCTTTGAAATCGAAGTCATATGAACTTGCGCAGTGGGGAAGAAATCATTGAAATCCGTTAAGCCGCACCATGGTTACTTCTATCCTCTCATGGGTGGGCAACACTTCGACCATTGAAACTGGGGCATCCACTTCATCAGCGATTGCCTCTGCAACTACCAGGGGCATCTCGATTCGACTGGTCTCGGGGTCCCACAGCAAGAATCTCTCCGGTAGTCCCGTCACTCGCGTAATCTCCGACATCCAGGAGTCCTTGGAACTCCCATCTGCATCTATCGCTCCGAAAACCAGGGTCCCGTCTTCTGTCAGAATCTCATGGGGGGAAATTGTGGCCTCCCCCCTTCTTAGGAACCTGCGTCGCAGTTGCCCCGCATCTTTGTATACCGCAGTGCAAAACTTGAGGTGAAAGCCATAGGGTTCACGGTTTTCACCGTCGAATGGGTCGGGATCGCCCCTTTCGGCCGCGAAGACCCGGTCCCTCATGATCATCGCAAGTTCCGAAGAGCCCGAAGCTCCGGCGGTGATCTCGGTGGATAGGTTGAAACCTCTGAGCTCCATGTTGTCGTGGTTTCCCACTGTGATTTCCAGCTCGTTGATGTTGAGGAAAGAAATCTCGAAGTCCCTGAGATCCTCGAGCAGGGCAAGTAGTTCATCTTCCTTGTCTGGCTCACAGGGAATCTCGATTCCGGTCAGTATCCCTGCTTGTGCACACGCAGAAATCGATTCCCCGTATCTCTGTGAGTCCAAGTCTAATAGGTGGAATCGTATCTCATCGAGTCCGGCATTTGCAAAATCTGATGCCCATTCCGCCCTGAAGGGTATACTTGTGTACATGTGAAGGTGGAATCCGGGACCGAATTCCTCCTTCAGCCTAGAAATCCCCTCGAGTGTCCTCTCTCTGGCCATAAGGGGGTCTCCCCCGGTGATTCCTGCGCCCGTTGCCCTCATAGCCCTGGCCTCCTCGATCACCTCGTCGAACGAGTCGCAACGCCTCTCGTTAGCGAACATCCAATCAATGTCCCGCCTAGTCTCAGAGAGGGGGCAGTAGTCGCACTGCCAATGGCAGTTGCCAGTGACAAAGAGCACGAGCTTGCTCCCCATCTGGCATTGGATGCAGCCCTCGGTATCGGATTCGTCGGGAGCTTCTGCGAGTTCGGGCACCTGTGGGAGTTCGATCATGCTATCAGCTCATTTCCAATGATTTTGCAGTTTCAAGAAGCCAGACATGGAACCCGGGGTCGGGGGACAGTTCGGGGTGGAATGTCAGTGCGACCCTATTGGCGGTCCGAACTCCGACTATCTCATCGCCAATGGTAGCTGCGGTCTGCCCGTCGGGACCGATTCCTGTGAACCTAGGGGCGCGAATGAAGACCCCGGGGAATTCCCTCTCCAACTCGATGGCATACAGGGAAGCCTGGAACGAGTCCGTCTGGGTGCCGAATGCATTTCGGTCAATCCCTACATCGACGAGGGGACTGCCTCCGTCTTCTGGTTCTGCGAGAAGAATCGCACCCGCGCATGTTCCGAGCACTGGCCTCGATGGATTTTCCCTCATCCAACCGAATAGGGCAGGTAAGAGGGATGAAGCCGGGTCGTTGCCAGTTAGCCTCATCGTGGTCGACTCGCCGCCTGGCATTACAATCCCATGGGGATCCGCAGATAGGAGGTCAGTGGCCTTGCGTAACTCGTGAACGGCGATTTCGATGGCTGACTCTTCTGAGGCCTTTCTCAATGAGGCGATGTGCGAGTGCCGGGCACCTTGCAGCATCACTAGGCCAATGCGTAGCATGGCATTGCGGCAAGTCTGAGAGAAATGAACCCTGTGTGTGCTTCCGATGGCCTGAAAGACCGACAACGAGCCCGGGCATCCGTGGAGACATCCAGTCGCATCCACAACTTCGGTGCGGGCCCTGCAGTCCTCCCATTGGAAGTTGTAGAGGAGTTCGCGGAAACGCTCCCCAATCTCGGCGACAGCGGATTTGGGTTACTAGAGGTGTCACACAGAAGCGAGGCTTTCCAAGAAGTAATCGACTCAGCCATGGCTAGGCTGCGTAGCATCCTAAGCGTGCCCGTCGGCTACGAAGTTCTGTTCCTACAAGGTGGGGCCTCAACTCAGTTCTACATGACTGCACTCAACCTTCTGGAAGCGGGGGAGAAGGCGGACTTCCTAGTGACTGGGGGTTGGTCTCAGAAGGCGATGGAAGAGGCAAGTAGGGTCGGGGACGTTTTCGCTGCTTGGGATGATTCGGATAACGGCTTCAGTTCAGTCCCCACGGACGGATCATATGCCATCAGGGAAGATGCGCAGTACGTCCACTACACGTCAAATAACACACTGTTCGGGACTCAGTTCCACCATCTCCCGGACAGTCGGGGAAAGCCCAGAGTTGTCGATGCAAGCTCTGACATCTGTGGCGTGCCACTCGAAGTCTCTGAACACGATGTAATCTACGCTGGTGCCCAGAAGAATCTCGGCCCCAGTGGGGTCACAGTTGTGATCCTCTCACCATGGGCAATGGGAAGGGCGAAGGCCGGGTTACCGACAATGCTGGACTACCACACCCACATTGCAAAGGGTTCGATGTTCAACACCCCCAACACATCTGGAATTTTCGTCCTTGACAGGGTCTTAGCATGGGTGGAGAGGAATGGCGGCTTAGATGGGGCAATAGGGAGGAATCGGGAGAAGGCGTCGCTCCTCTATGGTTTGCTAGACAGCAGCGATTTCTGGAAGCCGCACGCGTCCGAGGGATCTCGATCCGTGAT
>DASCSS010000003.1:0-5269 GCA_034399535.1 Candidatus Thalassarchaeaceae archaeon | reverse complement strand
AGACCTGTTCCGCCTAATAGCCCGGGCCGACTATGAGAAGATAGAAAATTGGAGAGAACTGAGTGCTGATGAAGATGCGGCTCTAGCAAAAAGGGGCCTGAATCGGGTCACTGACGTGGCAATTCCCGAATCGGCAATAACATTGGTCGGTGAACGATTGATGGTGTTGTGGGAAGAGGCGGAGCTCGTAGGTGACAGCCGCTTCCCACACGAGTACATTTACGACTTGTTGCTACACGGTGAGTTGGAATTTTCAAGCGAGCCAGAGAATTCCTGGCTTATGGCAGCTGCAGATGCGAATCTTCCCATATTCACTCCAGGTTGGGAAGACTCCACTCTTGGGAACCTACTAGCAGCAAGGGTTCTGGATTGCTCATTAAAGAGCAATCGCGTAGTTAGAGGGGGTCTGGATGCGATGCAAGGATTGGCTGACTGGTACAGAGAAGATGACTCACCTACGGGTATTCTCCAGGTCGGAGGGGGGATTGCCGGAGACTTCGCGATTTCTGTTGTCCCAATGTTGAGGCAGGATGTCGGAATGGAAGTACCACTTTGGTCTTGGTTTGCTCAGATAAGCGAATCTCGTCCTTCTTATGGTGGCTACTCCGGAGCGCCTCCCAACGAGAAGGTGAGTTGGGGGAAGTTGGATCCGAAGACCCCTAGCTTCGTTATCGAATCGGATGCCAGTATTGTTCTACCTTTGCTACTATTGGCTTTGGAATAGTGTTGTGAAATCCGTTACCTTCTCTGCGATTCTAAGAAGTTGATTGTACTTCGAAGTTCTATCGCTTCGTGCGGGTGCTCCGGTTTTGATTTGGCCCGAGTTTGTTCCTACAGCATAGTCTGATATTATGTCATCAGAAGTTTCGCCGGAACGATGGCTGATGATTACGCCGAGGCCAGCTTCCCTAGCCAGTTTCACAACATTGTTTGTCTCAGTAACCGTCCCAATTTGGTTTAGTTTAATCAGGATGGCGTTTGATGCTGAAATCTCTATGCCCCTAGATAGTCGTTCAGGGTTGGTCACATACAGATCGTCACCAACTATCTGAAGGCGTTCGCCTTCTCTCTTCGTGAAATCCGACCAAGATTCCCAATCATCCTCTCCAAATGGATCTTCGATTGAAACTATAGGGTATTTATCTATCCAATTGGAATAAATTGCGCCTAGTTCACTGCCTGTTAGAATGGTACCATCGAAGTCGTACTTTCCTGCCTTGAAGAACTCCTGGGCTGCTACATCGAGTGCGATTGAAATTTGGTCTCCGGGAGAGTATCCGGCCCTCTCAATTGCAGCCAAAACATACCTTAGGCCATCTTCATTGAAAGCAAGATTTGGTGCGAATCCCCCTTCGTCACCAACCCCCCCGAGTAGTCCCTCTCCCCCAAGGACTTCCCTTAGTGAGTGATAGGTTTCAACACCAGCACGTAGAGCATCATGAAAATTTTCGAAGCCATGGGGGACAACCATGAACTCTTGAATGTCAACATTGGATGATGCATGGGCCCCCCCATTCAGGATGTTCATTAGAGGAACAGGTAAGCTAACTTGGTTTCCCGAAGCCAGATGCTCCCATAGAGGACCTTTTGTCGATGCTCTGAGGCATGCCATAGAAACACCAAGAATTGCGTTGGTACCCAATCGGGACTTGTTGGGAGTACCATCCAATTCGATCATCCTGTTGTCAATTCCTTCCTGATTTGATGACTGCATCCCAACTATGGCATCGCGAATCTCGCCATTGATGTTATTCAGTGCCACCTCGACTCCTTTGCCCAACCATTTCTGGCCACCGTCTCTGAGTTCCACTGATTCATGGGTACCTGTGCTGGCACCCGAGGGGACGGCGGCGCGGCCAGAAAGTACCCCTCCAACATAGCAGTCAACCTCTACTGTCGGATTACCCCGAGAATCCAGTATTGCGCGTGCGGAGAGGTCGCTGATAGCGCCACTCATTGATATGGCGACAGGTACGTGGCTTCTCAAGGTAGCGCATTGACCGTCTATGCGTTAAGCCAGGTGAGCCAACGAGAAACCTTGCTCTGTATCTCTGGGACCTCTAGTTCAGATCTGCAACAACATTCCCAGCATAACTGCTCTTCATTGGGAGATATAGAAAACAGTTCGGCGCGCATTATTACTCCACTTACATCCTTGCTGTTTGTTCTGTTATCATCCACAAAACAGTGCAGGAGATGCTTTGGGAAGTGATGAATACGCCCAGACTTGGGGCAACACAGCATTGCACTTCGCTTGAGGAAGATGAGCGAGGTCCCAGAATCGGGGTCTAGTTCGTGGCCAACAATACTTGTGCCGTCCAAGAGCGAAGCCACATCGACATTGTACCACTGTGAGAAGGAGCTAGGAATATCGAGTCCCGAGACCTCATCCAGATACTCTTGAATCCCAAGCTGGGAGACTGTTTCGTCCTGGTCCACGAAGAGTTGAAGGAAGGTCATCCCATTTGAACGCAACCAAAGATGTGGATTGCGAAAGGGTAGGGAAAACGGAAATCTTTCCTTAGGAAATTCTGAAATTATTCAAGCAAGATACATAAATTAGTTTATTTCCGGCGAAATTGATGACTAGCGTGGACTCATTAGATAGGGCTATTCTATCCGTTCTTAGGGACGCCGCAAGGGCCCCCTACGTCGATATAGCCAAGAGCGTCGGAGTCACAGAAAGAACTGTCAGAACTCGAATGCGTAGATTGGAAAATGACGGCGTAATCAGAGGATACACCGTAAGAGAGGCGGGAATTGGACTCTCGGCCCTGATTAGACTCAAGGTTGGCCCGGGTACGGAAATTGGAACTTTGGCGGGTGAGTTTGCAGGATGGCCTGGGGTGGAGTCGGTTTTCGAAATCAGTGGGGATGCCGATCTGGTCGCTGTGGTCCATGTCGACGATACCGTCGCCCTAAGAAACATGCTAGACAAGATGTGGCTAGCAGCTCCTGGGGATATTAGCTCAACACAGACAGAGTTAGTTCTAGAGCAATATTGAGAATTCCCTCAAGGACGGGTCAGTAGATATCTGAAATAATGTAGTTTTCCCGATTTGAATGACTCATAGACTGGGGTTCCAGGAACTCCTCCAAACGTCTCGAAGCTCTTCCTTAGACTGGGGGGCGCCCTATCACGGATCATTTGCCGCCTGCCTTGATTGATTTTGTCTAGCGCGGCTACGACGTTCTCCGTGATTTCTCGTTGGTAATCAATGCGAAAGCCGGTTTCGAGGAATTGTTCGTGCAAGACGCTCATGGTTTTACCTTCCCTAATGTCTGTCCAGCAGAAGTTCCCTCCCGGTCTCAGAACACGAAAGACCTCGCTCAGGAATGCTGGGATATTGGCATAGCAGTGAGACGACTCTACGTTGTAAACCAAATCGAATGAGTTCTGTTCCATGGGAATGCTCTCTGCATTGCCTTCTATGAAAGTGAGATTCTCCTGACTTGAATACCAATCGGAGCAAAGTTTCACGGCCTTACCAGAATAATCAATGGCGACCAATGACTTGGGTTGCATTGTTTTGGCAATCCAACTAGCACCGCCCCCTCTTCCCGAGCCAACCTCCAAAACGTCCTTTCCACTAATCTCTACGTCACGGATGTTCATGTTGTAAAGTTGGATAAACAACCGGTTGGGCTCATCGGATTCTTTGAGGAGGGGGGGGTCTCCGTCTTCGAATCCATAGTTCATGAATCGAAAGTCTGAATCTGTCTGGGAGTTGGCCATCCTTTGATACAGCCACTTCCACATTTTGCTTCTGAATCTAGGTGGAGAGATTCGCATTATTACGTAGAAGACCCTTGCGGGAATTCCCATTGGCAAGTGAACACCTATGCCTTCCACTTAATGGAGCACCCGATGCTGTCAGTTCGGGGGTTAGATATCTCCTGTTCTGAGAGCATCTGCCCTATTGCATCGGTGAGTTCGGACGTAGTCGCGTGTGATGGGTCTCTTGGTGAGTCATCCAGTCTTCCCCGGTACGTGACAGTGAAGTCTGGAGCGATTAGATAGAATTCAGGAGTCCTCTCGGCACCGTATGAGGTTGCAATCTCCTGGGTAGAGTCATGGAGATAGGGGTATGTCATACCCCTCGATGCTCGTTTTACCATATTTTCCCACGAGTCTGATTCGTACTTCACGGGATCGTTGGAGTTGATTCCAACGAATCCTAACCCTCCCGCTCTAGCGATTTCAGCAATGTTCTCAATTCGTGGTTCCGAACCAACTACATACGGGCAATGATTGCAAGTGAATAGCACCACTGCACCCTTCTCACCCATGGTATCAACAAGGGACATGCTAGCCTCGCCTGAGTTTGGATTGGCATTCGGTAGCGCGAAGTCTGGAGCTTTAGTTCCCGGTTCCACAGATTGCTGTAAATTCATATCTACGGGGCTACGTAGTTGCTGTTCAATCCTTTGGAAGGATTTGCTCTCTTTTAGTAACTGACTGGTCTCGGCACTCCGACAACCGTCTTCTCGCTAGACGATGCTGGGGGTCAATGTCCAAAACCTGCCTCCATGCAGCCACGGCTTTGTTTGTATCTTCACCCTCGTGCAGTATTGCGGCAATTCGCAATTTCGCGTCTATGTGGTGAGGTTCGGCTCTGGCTGCTTCCTCAAAGTCGGACATCGCCTCGTTGATTCTGCCGAAGTCAAGACACAAGAGGCCCCTCTGATACCACGCCTCTGAAAGTTCTGGGTTGGTCTCGATTGCCATGTTTAGTGGCTTCTCTGCCTGCTCAGACTTACCCATTGCAATCATGCAAGTTCCCAAATGAACCAATGCCATTGGGTGCTTTGGACGCATTCCAAGCAGGGCTCTTAGTTCGGTTTCTGCTTCCTTCCAGTCGCTATGGTTCATCAGGATCTCAGACCTCCTGAGTCTGGCCATCTCATGTTTTGGTCGGGCGTCTACCAAATGATTTGCGTCGTCAAGAGCAAGGGCTAGATCACCGCAAAGGAGAGCTGCTGAACACCGGTTCAACCGGGCTCTAACATGGTCTGGATCTGTATTGAGTGTTGTGGTGAAGAGGTTGCGCGCCTCTTGCAATCTTCCTAGCCTTGCTGCGATGATGCCTCTGATGAATGGCACCGTAGGATTGTTCTTCAGTACCGTGGTGGCTTCCAGTGCGAGTGCATTAGCTTGTTCAAGATCCCCAACATCTAAGCTTAGTTGGGCCTCTTCTAGAGGAATAGAAGGTTGATTTGGGATTAGTCGCCTAGCTCGGACTAAGGCTATTTCGGCCTCGTCGAATGT
>DASCSS010000002.1:0-5817 GCA_034399535.1 Candidatus Thalassarchaeaceae archaeon | reverse complement strand
CGAGGGCAGTAACCCTTGCCCATGTATCACCCGGCCTTTGACGTCGGTATATCCTGGTCCCGAACTTCCTCAGTAGAGATCTACGTTCATCGGACATTTCCTTCCTGTACCTACGAATATCATGCTGTGTGCGGCTCTCCCTTGCGGGTGCTCTTTCCACCTTCACCAACCAACCAATCTCATCACGGAGTTTAGTTACATTGCTACCTTTGGGACCAACAGCAGAGGCCGGGTCGTCGCATTCCAAAATAACTTCAGAAAGGGCTGGATCCAACCAGATATTCCTCAACTCCGCCTCGGGGGGGATTATCCGGTTCACTGCATCGTGCACCTGATTCTCATCTGACAGAATGTCGCGGTGGGGTCGGATGACAACCCTTCTTTTGATTGACTTCGCGATTCGGACTGTAAGGCTTTCACCACCGCCAGTGAATTCTCTTGGTTGATTAGTAATGATTGCAATCGAGCCTGCTTCAAGATCGACTTCGTATTCGATTCCAGAAGGAATCAATGTGGCTACCTTCTTCTTAATCTCCGGTAGTGTCAGTCTCAATACAATCCCTCATGCTCCCGCTACTAGTTCCATGGGGCTCTAGGCCGGGAATGTGTTCAAAGATTTGCAAGCAATTCGCTAACTTCATCATCAGATAGCAAGGTGAATCCAGAGTCATTGGTGATGTAGGCCAGATCCATACCGTTTCCGCTTGCGGCATCACGCTGGGCGGATGCTAGGAGTGACTTTGCCGCTAGGGCTAGGGCTTGGTCCCTGTCCATCCCGTCTTTGAATTGGTCCTCCAACACCCCATACATGAATGGGCTGCCTGAACCAGTAGCGCAGTATACATCAGGTATCGAGCCGCCTGCTGAGTCAATGCTGTACACGCTCGCTCCTGAGCTGTCGACACCCACTATGAGGAGTTGAACGTAGTGGGGTCTTCCAGACAGAATATTTGCCGTTAGAGTGGCGGCCCCCTTGACTGTCATCTGCTGGTTCCTCTTTAGCTCGTAAAGGCGCAATTCAGCTGCAAGCATTCGTGAAAGTGACTGAGCGTGGCCGACTAAACCAGCTGTTGTTAGAGCGACATTTTCAGAAATGCGGAATAGTTTCTGGACTGACTTGTTTGCTATGAAATGGCCCATCGTGGCACGGTGGTCAGCGCCTACAACAACGCCCCCGTCGTATGTTATTCCAACGGTGCTTGTACCAGTCTTGATTACGTTGGTGGATACGTCCATAATATTCACCCGCCGAGAGGCCGAGTGAATATAACTCGAAATCGCCCCCTTATGAATGCGACGGGACTGAGCCCTTGTAATCGACAGAACAGAAATATATTCGTATTCTCCATTGTAGCAGAAGGTATCAAGAAACAGAGTTATCTGCAACATACATGGGTCCGAATGACACAGGGCCCAAATGGGTGGATATGCCTAGCGTTTCTGGGAATTCCTCTGGTTCCATTGAGGTCGGCGAAGACTACCATGATCTCGGAAGTAAGTATCCCGATGCTCCCATTCCAAGGAGCACTAGTGACATCATTGTCCATAGAGCAATATTGGGGGATATTAGCGGAATTGGCGAGTTGATGAACTGGGTTTCTGATGGCGATATAGTAATTGTCGAGATGACTGGACTACTATCAAGAGATTTAGAGCTACAGTTGGCTGTAAGCAAGATGCAAGAATTCGTCGAGGGGGACATATGTGGACAGGTTGTAAGGCTTGGTAATTCCCGACTGCTACTCCTTCCTCCTACATTCGATAGTTCAAGGGTACGATAGTGGTAGGATGGAAACCCGGTTGGAGATTGGTTGTCCGGAGTGCAACAGCTCCGGTAGGGTCACGATGCTAACAATGAGCTCGGAGATACCCTATTTCGGTGAGCACACACAAATTACGCTCCGTTGTGAATCATGTGGTTGGAAGCATACCGATTTCATCCCTTCAGAAGGAGAGAAAAGGGGTTACTGGTCACTCGTGGTCAATTCGCAGGAAATGATGAGTGCCAGAGTTGTGAGGTCATCCTCATGCACGATTAGGATACCAAATTTGGAATTGGAAGTCAGCCCGGGGAGCTCGTCAAGTGGATTCGTGACCAATGTTGAAGGCCTGATAATTAGGTTCGAAGACGCTATTGGCATTATATTGCATGGTGCAGGTGCAGACGACGATGGCGTTGATATTGGGGCCGCAAATGAAATCCTAGAAGGGTTGGGACGTCTAAAATTGGGATTGGCTGTAATGGAGATTGTGTTTCTCGATCCAAGGGGAAGGAGTCAGATCATCCATGAACAGGCTTCGAGCAGAGACCTGACAGAATCGGAGTTAAGAAACCTTGACGTGGGTTCTGAGTTGCCTGTATTCGAAGCATCTTAGGATGCATCTTGGGCGAGGAAATCGTCCAATCGTCCTTCCCACTCGTCCCTCTTATCCTTTAACTCAGTTAGCCATTCTGATGCCCTTTCAATGCAAATCTGC
The DNA here is from genome assembly GCA_034399535.1 of Candidatus Thalassarchaeaceae archaeon. Taxonomy (GTDB): domain Archaea; phylum Thermoplasmatota; class Poseidoniia; order Poseidoniales; family Thalassarchaeaceae; genus UBA36. The sequence goes on along the minus strand of DASCSS010000002.1, from coordinate 3,339 downwards.
TTAATTTCGCCTGCAAGAATTCTGCCACTCTCATATCCGCCTTTAATTTCGTCAAGCTCGGCATCGTTAGGCTCGAAAAAGTACTGGAGATATTGGAATGCCACATCCTTGTCAGTATCGCCACCATGTCGGCGATGCTCCTCGACCGTAGGCTGGCCTCCACTTAGTGCTCGCTTGACCTTCTTGGACATCTCATCCAGTCCATCATCCATGAAGATTGTAGTCTCGGGTTTTGAAGAAGACATCTTGTCGCCAGTCATGCCAACGGCAAATCTGTGATAGGTCGAACAAGGAGGTAAGAGCCCCATGCCTCCCATTTCTCTCTCCATAGCAAGCATTGTCATCCTAACTTGGAATCGATCTGAAAGTGTGGCTCCGGGGATCTCGAGAGTTCCATGCTTGGGATTGCTGAATATGTCTGAGAATCCGATTTTAGATAGCCCTGACTCCATTCTTTCGAATAAAGTCGACCTAGTTGTTCGATCAACGCCACCATTAATATTGAAGCCCATTTTAGTTTTGTTTTCATCCTGCACCGATAGGGCTACGGTAAGTCCTCCGGATTTCCTTGGTTTGACGTTGAACCAGTTGGTCTTCTGGGCGATGTCCCGTGTGAGTCTTATATGTGGGTCCTGATCTACTCCGACGGGGACCACTATGGGCCTTAGCCCACCATATTCCTCTAGCTGAGGGTGGATAATGTCCCCAACCTGAACAAGTGGTGCCTGTACATGTGCAAGATTGGTACTGCCGCTGAAACCGTATATTGATTCAAATTCTGAGAGGTTAGTCCTACGTCCTAGTGTGAATGCAAGTCTCTGTACCGAAGGACGGGAGCTCTGGAAATAGACATTTGTAGTATCGGGAATGAGGCCTAATGCAGCGTAATTGTGGATATATTCACTAATTGCTGTCTCCCTTCCCTTGGATAGTGATGTCCCCCTTGTAGCGAGAGCCTCTAAATCGGCAACTGTGACGGTGATATCGGCTCCTTGTTCTTGAAACCACCTGACTTGGTCAATAACCATGCTATGCCCTAGATGCATCCTCCCGCTTGGCATAAGCCCAGTTAGTACCCCAAATGGGTCGGAACGCTCCATACAGCCTACTACTACGTCCAGATCCCTGTGAGCGAAGACGATCCCCCTGCGGTGCAACATACCAGGATTAGGTAGTCCTGACGGATCCACACTGTCTAATCCGAACTGCTCAATTATTCGCCCGTAGTCGGTTGATTGGTCAGATGACCATGGGTCAATGCGTTCGCCATTTCCCATGCTACCCGGCTAGTGAAGCCCTCAATCAAGACTTCGCAAGAAATTCAGCCAATATGGCTGGACCGTTAGACCGAATAGCAAAGTCGAGGTCGCACGTACATGGCCGTGATTCACTGTCTGGGGGTAGGACTTGTTGGCTCATATGTTGCTAAGAGGTTGGCTGAATCTGGCCATGTGGTGCACGCCTATGATCCCAGCCCTCACCGTGTAGAGGGAGTTTCCGGGATATTCATTCACTATTTGGAACCAGATGAGGACCCAATTGATGCCATGGCGAAAGTCCACACAAATGATGAGGGTTGTCCAATAGATATGGTGGTCAACATGCTTCCAGGTTCAATTGGTCATACTAGTACTACGATTCTGGCTGAATCCCCATGGAGGACTATTGATCTTAGCTTCAGTAATTTAACCCCTGATAGGGATAGCGAGAAGGCCAAGGAATTCGGTGCATCCATTCTCTGGGATGTGGGGATTGCCCCGGGATTATCCAATATGCTGTTATCAGAGGCCCATAGAAAATTGGGGCCGTTACTAATTGGAGAAGTTAGAGTCGGAGGTAACCCCACGGAACACACAAGTGGCTGGAACTACATGGCCCCTTTCTCACCTAGTGATGTGATTGCAGAGTATACCAGGCCAGCACGAGTAATTCGTGACTCCGAAGAGGTTACGCTGCCAGCACTATCGGAGAGGCATTCGATTAGTGTACTAGGAAAGGGAGAAATGGAGGCATTCCTCACTGACGGCCTAAGGAGTGTTCTAAACTCAATTCCTGCAGTAAATATGTCAGAATATACTGTCAGGTGGCCCGGACATATCCAGATGTTTATTGATGAAAGGGATTCTGGAATGCTAGACGAAGAGAAATTGACAATTGATTGGCAATATAATCCGATGAGGACTGAATTCACCTGGATGGAGGTAACGGCACAGAGCCATGATGGCACGAAGATGGAATGGAGAATACAAGATCATGGTGGAGACGATGGTCACTCGATGGCAAGGTGTACCGGACTAGTCACATTTTGCTGCATAGAGGAGTGGTTGGACAATTCCGATATGTTACCAGTGGGAGTCCATGCACCAGAATCCCTGCCTTCGGACGTAATTTCAAGGATATTGGAAAAAATGATTTTGAGGGGCGTGGAGATTGAAGGGCCTGTGTTCTCTAAGAGCTCGGATCATTAGCTCCCATGGCGTCACGCCTCAGTACCAGTATTATCGAGACGGGCACGGCTACGAGTACCGCTATTGTAAGGATTGGTATTGCCAAGCCAATCTCCTCTGAAGCGGGCCTCTCAACAAGCCATGTGAAACGCAGTTGAGATCCTTGAAAGTCCGAGGTCCACTGGAAGAGATTTGTTGTGTGATGGCCAACAACTGTTACGGAATGATGGAGATCGTTGAATGTTGATAATGGCGTCGCTATAATTGATTCGACCTCATTTTCCAAGCTAATGTTCAATTCGGTTCCCCTGCCAATCGTGAGGATGACCCCGTCGTCCAAGGTACGCCAACCAACGGTCAGGTTTCTCTCTGATGTGGAATATTGAGGAATCTCATTACCTAATGAGTCCGATACAGACTGCACTCCGCCTTCAAACTGTAGTTTGACGGAGCCGGGAACTGCCCAGTTTGATGCTTCGGGCAACGACACGGTCACTAAATTTCCCACAGTTTCTATGGATTCAGATGCGACATTACCAGAAATTTGGTGATGATGCCACTCACCCCACGTAGTAAGCCAAACCTCCTGACTCTCAAGCCATGATATTGCTTCCTTGTCTTCCCGGATTCGTAGATCGTCTACTCTAGCCCTCCAATATACGCTCAGTAGCGAGTCCTCTTCGGCCGATTCAAGAAGCGTGATATCACTGGCCCCCTTCTCCAGACTACCCCCGTTCCTTTCCATTGCAGATAGCCCGGAAGGGAGATCCCCAATGCCATCCCCCACAATCTCAAATCCAGCATCCAATAGGGAGTTTGCTGTACCTCGGTCCAGAGAGTCTCCAGGAATGCCAAATGAAATGGGCCTATGCCCCCACCTTGAAGCATCTAT
>DASCSS010000001.1:0-50621 GCA_034399535.1 Candidatus Thalassarchaeaceae archaeon | reverse complement strand
GTTCGGACAGCCCCCTTCCGGGTAACCTCCTGATGACTATGGGATTCAGGGAGATTAACGGGACGAACAAGGTGAGTATCGATTCCGATGCCAGAAGCCTAGACCTCAAGGTGGTACTGGACTTAGCGGACGAGTCTAGCGCATCCATCGAAGTAATTGCAGGAATCTATCAGATTCAGTCATCGACGCTTGAACAGTGGGGCGTTAGCCCGCTGATGAGCAAGGACAAGGCCACCATTCCGGTAATCACTTCTGATGGCATACGGATGGCATACGACACGGGGCTATTGGATCTATCTGAGCTAGCGGACAAGGTCCCCATTTCCGGGATTGCTGATGCGATTTCTGCTTCAAACGATGACCTAAGCGTAAGCATGGGCACTTTCCAATGGACTTCCGTTGCCCAAGGCTCTCTGTCCCCGGGTGGTCTGAACTACAGTCACTCTTCACCATGCACTAGTGGTGTAAACTACTGCACCGCTGGCTCTATTGCAATGGATGATTCTTTTCCCGTTTACATGAGGTCAATAAGCCATACTTTCCCGCTGAGCCTAGCTGATCTATTGGGGGGAAATCTGGGTGATGGGGCCGGATTCATGAATTCTGTGACGGGAGACGACCTGGGAATCCTTCTCGACTCGGGGGTGGAGTTCTCTACTGTCCTGAGTGACGAGACAATGGAGACCTTCATCGGTGGGATGCTTCCGAGTGGCCTATCTGCGGACCTAACTCTGGAAATCGTCCTGCCCACGTGGGCCAAGACGAAAGACGGGAGTAGCACAATCACCTTGAGTTACAGGGTTTCAGGAAACCACGACGGCGAGATAAGCCTAGGAGGATCTAACATGTTCGACTGGGAGCACGCCCTTTGTCTGAATAGCACCGGTGACTCCTGCACTGACATGAGCGAAGACGCCTTCTGCACATCTACCATGAGGACGTGCGTGAGGAGTGACGTTGCCTTGGACCTAGGGAAGGTGAGTGTCGCTAGCCTCCCGCTCACAAAGGGCGTAACCGTTGAGTTCGAGTTCATGGCCAGCATGGAAATTCACAGAATTGGCCTTCCTGATTCGATCATGGATTCACTAAATTCCGAAAGCACTAGCGTGGAACTGGCGGTTCTCCCTTCTGATCTGCTTCGGCTATTGTTGGAGATAGGGAGCAGGGGGGACCCTATTTCTCACGATTTCTCAATGTGCGAAGGGCAGAGATACTGCCAGCAAACTATCACCTTCTCGAATAGTGAGCAAGGCGGTCTTTCCTCGTTCGCCACAAATTTCGGGGAGGCTTTGACTTCCTTTATCAGGGACGAGGCCCGGTCTCTGAGCAGTTCTAACGACAGTGGCTTCGGAGAGATGGATCTCGATGGTCTGAGAATTGTAGCTTCGATTCCACAGGATAGCCTGATTGACCATGATTCAGCCGTCGGGGACTCAACTGGAATCGTCCTTTCAGTGCATATCCCAAGAGTTTCGATGACAGTTGGCGTGGATAATTCGTGGTTCGAGCTGTTCTCCATAATAACCGAGGGGGGGGAGCCTAGAGTCGGCGTGGGGACCCGGGATGTAGCGAATACCATGGTTGCACCCTTCCTTGGACCAATGATGGGTGCGATGGAGGGACTCACGGGAGCGTTGTCGGCTAGCCTTGTCGATTTACAGGGTATCCGCCTCCCAAGTGAGGCGAATATCCCAATGCCTCAGGAGCTCTCTGACACGATGGGCCCGGAGGATCTGGGTTTCAGGTTGACGGGAGAGTTGGAGATGACCATGCCGAGGGGGCTGTTCCTGAGAAACCTCACATCAAAACTTGGAATGGTCTCTGAAGATGTCAACGAAGAAACCGGTCAGCAGGTAATCACATACATGCTATCTCCTAATTCTAACCAAGACGTATTGACGTTCAATGTAGAGCTTTCTTGGGCGTGGATCATAGAACAGATGTTGGTCTACATCGGGGCGGTATTGATTCTGTTCATGTGGAGGATTAGAAGGCGAAGCGTGAAGAAGAAGAGGATTCGCAGAACGGCGGAGCTGGAGAAGCTCTCCCAGGCAGCTGAGGGGTCTGCGGGGGTGTACGTACCTCCTCAACCAACCGTTGAAGTGCTGAAGGTCGCCGAAAACGGAATCGTGATCAAGAGAAGACTTTCTCCTGGGTAGATTACGATGTCAAGAAGACGTGCGAGCAATGCCCTTCTGCTGGTTTTCCTAATGATGCTGGCACCGTCAAGCGGTTGCTTCGCAGAGGAGGAGGGTCCCATCTCAGAGAAGAGTCTTGACGTTGACGAAGAGGTGCTGATTTCTGGTGTGTTCCAAGATGTCGGGCTGTCGGCTAGAGCTGCCCTCTCGGTCTTCGTACCATATCTAGTTAGGGACCCTGAGACTGGTTTTGTCCAAAATTCCACCGTAGTGGACCTCGGTAAGGGAGATTCCTTGGCTGTAGAAATACTCGCACCTCCGAGAAACGATGCGCTAGTTCTGCTCGTCGGGGAGTTCGGTCGTGAGAACTGGCCCATACGGGACCATAATGAGTCTTGGGGAACTTGGCTAGGGAGGGGGGGGGCGGATGGAAATCAAGGGAACGGTATTTCCAGAGTAGGCGGCAATGCCACTCTGGACACGGTCAACCACAGCAAGGAATCGGGAGGGCCCGTATCAGTCAAGACTATCATTGCTGAAAGGCCATCTTCCGTTCCAGTAGGAGAAGGCGGGGGACACTCGAGTGGGATCCTACATGGAAGGGTGGTCTACGAAAGGTTACACGAAATCACGGACCCAGCAAACTCATTGGATCCGGTAGATGGAAAGGCTGGCTATTGGGATCGTTGGGCAGGGCAGGGGAACTCCGCTTACGAAGACGCTGCACAGTACATCATCAACGAACTGGAGTCCTTCGGCCTGGAAGTAAAGACCCATCGCTTCGAGTTCACTGACATCTTCGAGAAGCAGAATCCCGAGGCCTACAACGTATGTGCATACAAATGGGGAAGCGAGGTTCCCGACGAATGGTTGGTGTTCGGGGCCCACTTTGACGTGGCCCCTCCTGCAAACCTAGTCCTCCTAGACCCCCACGTCACAGGCTCCAGGACCTATGGGACGAGGGTGGGCGCATATGACAACACAGCTGGAACCTCAATGGTTATCGAAACAGCCAGGGTCCTTTCGGAATTCGAGTCTAGGAGAACCATGGTATTCTGCCTATGGTCAGGAGAGGAGGGGGGCAAACGCGGTTCGGATTACTGGACTGACTATTACGTAAAGGAGGACAACCCGGAGGTCACGGTCACGAACTACATCAATTTGGATATGGCGGGAGTCAACTGGCCCGGGGGGGGTGGCGCCCCACATGGAGATCCCGACCCCCAAATAGACGAGGATGGTTATCCCAAAGACTCAGAGGTCTGGCCCATGAGAGTATACATTGGTCCGGGACCCAATCACGATAGCTTCGATCAACCCGGGATGGTTACTCTCTCGAACTGGATCGGTTCCGACGCCTTGGGGCTTGAGGAGCAGATGGGCACCTTGGTTGGAACAAACTACACGGCAGAGGCATGGAAGACTGAGGTCTGGTTGGACATGGACAGGCCCGAGGTGATAGTGTACGAAGACACCACGGCACGGAGTGATCACGCTAGCTTCCAAGACAACCTTGGAACGGTCACTGTCGGTTTCGGGGGCTTGGTAGACGGGTACTGGTGCTACCACCAGACCTGTGACACACTAGAGGAGATGGAGGAATGGATGGATACCACAGGAAAGGACTACGGGGAGGAAAACACTGGCGTAGCAAACCTAGTAAACAGCCTGGATATGATTACTTGGTGGGCACTTATGACCTTCTTCCACTGTGACGAGCGCCCGGTGCTCAACGCTATCCAATGAGGATGGTCAGAACAGGCTGTAGCCAGTTAGGGTATAGTAAGCGATACCAATGGTAATGGACAGGAGGGAGTAGAAGATTGGTTCAGACCAAGTCTTGATCTTCTTTCCATCTAAGGGGCCGAATGGGAGCATGTTGAAGGCGGCTAGGATTGCGTTACCAGTCATCCAAGTTCCAATCAGATTGTCAAGGATGTTAGCGTTCCCATCAGCGAATCTGTCTACGCCCCCGATCACAAAGAGGACTGCGAATCCGATGCTCCAGAGGAGGACGTTTGTGATCGGGCCTGCGATAGCTATCTTTCCGAATTGGGACTTGGTGGTGTTCCCGGCTACCATCACTGCACCGGGCGCCATGAATACGATTCCCGCAATCGCAGCTAAGATTACCCCGAATCTCAGACCTGCGGGGTCCGCCCTGAATTCAGCCCAGCATCCGTAGTACCTAGCAACGAACTTGTGGGCAAACTCATGGAGCAAGAACGCAGGGGCGAGGGTAATCAGGGAGAGTATGCAAAGTAGTGGGAAGTTGGCAGAGATGCCCCAGATGCCCCCGCTGAACATCAGTGCCAGAGCTAGGGTGAACGCCCCGGTGGCCAATGCCAGCTGCTCTACCTCAGTCTTTGAGAAATGCCAGATTGAACCTCTATGCATGGGAATTGCCTCGAAGGCCCTGGGATCCCCAAAAATACCCGATGCTATCCTACCGCTTGGGTCTACCTGCACCACTCGCATCCTCGGCTGCCTCCATGTTCCGTCATCCCTCGATGCAGAATGGCTTCCTGAATTCTGTCTCTTGTCGAATGGGTCATCGTCGATTTTCCAGGCACGTGGGTCTCTCTCTCTGCCCATCTGTACCACGAATACCTTTGGTCTCCTTTGAATTCTATTGGTTACTCTTCCAGCATTCCCTCGATCTCGGCGATAAGATCGTCCCAAGACATTGGGCGTTCGTTGCTCATACCTCCGAAAGTGGCTTTGAACTCCTCAATCTCGTCTTGATCGGGCGGGCTGTCGGCCCACTTGTTCTGATTGGCTACATCCCTAATTATGGAGGACTTTCGTGACGTTCGGGCTCTGCTCACTGTCCTCCGAAGCTGCTTTGTGGAAGGATCATACTCATGGTCGTTTATCAGAGAGGAGTACCGCTCCATCCACTTTCCATGATCGTCGTCGTTGGTGTAGTTGGATGGTTCCGCAATCATGGTCACCAGTTCCCTAGCGAGTCTCTGTGCCTTTGTGGTGGCTTTGCCAACAGTGAGCTTGTCCCTCGCCTTGGCGTGGCTGTCCATGCATGTCTTGCATCGTGGCAATCCAGCGACATCCGATGCATCACAGGCGAGGCAACACAGGGACATTCCCATCTGCTCCATGGCTCTCCGAGGCAGGGACATCGGCACGGGCTCATCGACTTGGGTTATGAGAATCACTCTGTTTGGAACTCTGCTAGGTCCCCTACGTCCTCGAATAGGCTCGGGCCGCTTCCTAGGAAGTACACTGAGCCCATCCTACTGCGCGAGTCTTCTGCAGTAGAGTTGTTGCTAGACGCGCACGCGTCTGTGCACCCGTCGGCGAAGGCAACGTATACTCGTCCTTCTCTGTCTATATGCAAGTCATTGAAGTCCAGAAGGTTCCTGTTCGAGCCGCCAATGTCTCTACAATCACCACTATTCAGACAGATGCTCCCCACCTGTACGGGATCCGGCGATACTCTGACAGTGTGGAACACGGGATTGTCGTCCAAAGCGTTCAGGCTGTATGTGATGTACAGGTAGTAGCTGACGTTTGACGAAGGTGCATAGTGTGGATTGCCGGACCACTGGGCTCCATCAATGTCTGAACTGTTCAGCCCACTGGAGTTCTCGCTGCCGAGGTATGTTATGGCGATTCTTCCCGGGTCGCCAGCATCAATGTGAGGGAAGGTGGTCGAAATCACCTGCGTTGGGCTTATCCTGGTGCTGTTCTGCTCCCATGTCTCACCAGAATCAATGCTCCTAGACATGTAAACGCCATGGTCTGCTCCAATCCAAACGTGATAGGCGTTTGATTCCGTGTCCGTTCCTACCTCAGAGTTTTTTCTCGGGTCGGGTGTGCCCACGTCCCCCCCCATCGTCCGTTCTTCCCATGAGAATCCATTGTCCTTCGAGAACACGATTGTAGGTGTGGGAACTCTTGGCGTCACGTACACCGTCCCATCCGGGGCGGTTGTAATCGCTCCGTGAAGGCCCCCGTTGGTGGTGACGAGCCCGTATACCTGGCCACCAATTTCGAATGTGGCCCCGCCATCAAAGCTCGTGTAACAGAATATGCCAGCCCCCTTGTTGTAGCAGAAGTAAACCGCCTGCTCGTACACGGATGATGTCGGGCCGCCCAGAAGTCCATAGCCATCGTCGGTCCATGGACCGGAGCCGAGCTTGATGTGATCGTTCAAGGGGATTGGCCCCGAGTCATGTGGGTTACCCAGCCAATTCACGCCATCGTCATCACTCCAAGCAATCCATGTCGTGAGCAGTCCCACCATCTGAACATCGAACACCCTGTCGGTTACGGGGTCCACCCACAGCCAAGGATCGCTGGTGGAAGGATGCTGGAATATTGAGTTCATGTGCTCCCATGAAGCCCCATGGTCGCAAGACCGCATCACCTTCTCGAACGCCGTGAAGAACATGCACCCGCTGGAGGTTATCCCTATGCTTGGTTCTGCGCCCTCCTGTCCGACGCTACTGAAGACGAAGGTGAGATTTAGGGGTTCTATGTCGACCTCTTGGCCATCGGGTCCTGTCACGAAGATTCCATCTGGAAGTGCTATAGGTTCTGGGACCACCTGTGGGGCGTCATCCTGAAGGCATCCCGAGAAGGAGGCAAAGGCGAACAACAACGCCGTGAAGAAGGCACCAGGGAACCGAGGCATTGGTCAATTGTGAAGGGCTCTGACCTTGAAACCTGCCGATTATTAGCAGACAGGCCCTGGGATGGGCATGGATAACGAGACGGTGTATCGAAGAAGATGGATAATTTTGGCTATAATGAGTCTGAGTCTGGTGATTACCCTCCTCAACAATGTCACTGTGAATGTTGCACTTCCCGAGTTGTCAAAGGATCTGGATGCGGACAATACAGAATTGCAGTGGATTATGGATGCGTACGTGGTGGTGTTTGGCGGGATGCTACTAGTAATGGGAGCCATTGGGGATAGGTTTGGCAGAAAGCCGGCTCTCATGGGTGGCCTTGCAATAGTGGGCCTAGTATCCGCATTTACTGCTCAGTATGCATCTACCTCGGAACACGTGATGGGTGCCAGGGCAATGATGGGTCTGGGGGCCGCGCTCGTGATGCCGGCCACCCTCTCTGTCATTGTCGTGGTTTTCCCCCCAGAAGAGCGCGGCAAGGCAGTGGGAATTTGGGTGGGGATGGCTGGAATCGGCGCTCCTTTGGGACTTCTCGTTGGAGGTTGGGCCGTTGACAACTACGACTGGCGGGCGGTCTTCTGGATAAATCCCCCAATTATCGCTCTAGCAATGGTTCTCGGGGCGTTCATTGTGCCCAACTCGAAGGACGAACGGGAGAGTCCGATGGATCCTGTGGGGGCTGCACTCTCGGTTGGGGCTCTGGCGTCGATTCTGTATGCCATTATCGAAGGTCCTAGTGCCGGATGGTTGAGCGGGGAGGTTTTGGGCCTGGGTGGCTTCGGTATTTTGCTTACCATTCTATTCGTAAAATGGGAACGAAACGTTGAGTATCCCATGCTACCAATAGAGTTCTTCGAGAACAGGGGATTCACATTGGGTCTGGTTGCGATTAGTCTGGCGTTCTTCGTGATGTTCTCGTTCATGTTCACACAGATGCTTCACTTCCAACTGGTGAGGGGGCGAACCCCGCTGGAAGCCGCAGTTAGGTTCCTCCCCCTCCCACTGGGCCTGATGCCGATGGCAGCGAACAGCGACCGCTTCTGCGCGAGATTCGGAAGCAATAATGTCGTGGCGGCGGGCCTTATCCTGATTGCAACGGCCATGCTGGTTTTCACGACTGTCGAGATCACTACAGAATATACGACGCTGGCTATGATATTCTTCCTGATTGGGATGGGGATGGGCCTAACCATGGCCCCTTCGACAAACATGGTGATGGATTCAATTCCTCATGACAAGGCAGGCGTGGGAAGTGCCACTAACGATGCTAGCAGAGAGGTCGGGGGGGCGTTTGGCATAGCGATAGTAGGCAGTGCCTTGAATGAGATATACCAGAGAGAGATGGTGGTCCCGGAAGGCATGGAGAACGTGGAGTGGTTGCCAGCGGACTATTCTGCTATTGTTTCTGAATCGTTCCCTGCTGCAATGAGAATCGGGCAGGAGCTGCTAGCGTCCGGAAACGCGCTACTGGGGCAGGAGCTAATTGAGAACTCGAGGTTTGCATTCATGGAGGGGATGACTGGGGCAGCGATAGCCGCTGCAGGGGTCGCCTTGCTCAATGCGATTCTGGTCAAGTTGTACATGCCATCGGGCACAGGCGGAACCGAAGAGCTGGGCTCTTAGGATTGTCGTCGTCAGATTCCGATCATGTCCTCGTGACCGCACTCCGGATATGCGCAGATTACCTTGTATCTCTCGCGCTTCGGTCTTGGAATCTCCATTCTGATTCCGCACATTGAGCATTGGTGGACCAGTGTCTCAGGCTCCTTCTTGATGTTCTCCTCTATGTCCTTGAGGTCGCTTAGGACTGTTTCCGCGCTAGAGGTGGTCCAGCCTATCTGGTCAGTGTACGTATCGACTTCCTCGGACAGTCTCTTGGCCCTGAGGCCGAGTTTGATCTTTATTCTTCGGCTGCGCTTCTTCTTCCCCCCGATGGGTGGTTGTCCGGGCTTCCCTTTCTTCGGCGTTGGAGGGCGCTTCGTGGGTCTTGTCTTGGGGGGTGTGGGTCTTCTTTTCGGTGGTGGCCTTGCCTGCGGCTTCGGCGTTGGAGGGGCTTTCGATGAGGGGGGCGCAGGTGGTGGTGGCCTTGCCTGCGGCTTCGGCGTTGGAGGGGCTTTCGATGAGGGGGGCGCAGGTGGTGGTGGCCTTGCCTGGGGTGGTGGTGGGTTCGCCTTGTCGTCCGTCACGCTATCGGACTCAGGAGAGGCGTGGTCCCTTTGAAGAAAACGGTGAGGGGTTTGGAGTTTCAAGCGGGGTAGGAAAGCAGAGCATGTGCTTGGACAGGGGCTATCGCCTCTCTGGCCCCAAGCCCCTCCAATTCAATGAGGAAAGCGGCCCCTATTACCTTGGCCCCAAGCCCCTCGCAAAGTTTTACACATGCTGAGATAGTTCCCCCGGTGGCCAGAAGATCGTCAACGATAATCGCCTTTTGGCCCTCTTGAAGGGCGTCGTCATGGATCTCGAGCACGTTGGAGCCGTACTCCAGAGAGTACTCCACCTGGATCGTAGAAGCAGGTAGCTTGCCTGGTTTCCTCACTGGGACGAAGCCGATGCCAAGTCGCTCTGCTAGCAACGGGCCGAAGATGAACCCGCGGGCCTCTGGTCCGATGACTGCGTCTGGTTCCCAACCGAGTTCCTTGATGTCCCGAGCGAACCGGTCGGCGATGGAGGCAAGCAGTCCGGGTTCGCCCAAGACAGGAGTGATGTCCCTGAACATTATCCCATCAATGGGGAAGTCGGGGACGGTGCGCATCGCATTGCGAATCCTGTCAAGTAGTTCGTCTGACATGGCGCACGCTCTCCGGGTGGGTCCGGGCCGTCGGACATGGTCCTCGGGCCCGGTTCCCGTTACGTATTCCCTAGTTTCAAGCTCCTAGGATCATGTCTAGGATTGTGCCGTCCCCGTCGATGCTCATGTAGAAGAGCACCATGAAGAATCCTATTCCACCAACTATTGGGTTGATGTCCTTGGCCTTGCCGGTCCCGGCCATTATCGCGCAGTAGGATATGATCCCCCATGCGATTCCGTCCGCGATCGAGTAGGTGAAGGGCATCATCACCATCGTTAGGAAGGCTGGCACGGCCATCGTGCTGTCCGCCCAGTTGATGTCGGCTGCCTGCCTCATCATCATCGCTCCCACCACCACCAAGGCGCATGCCATGGCGTACTGGGGGATTGCCTCGAACAGGCCCGAGAGGAAGAGGCCAGACAGCATCAGGACGCCAACAGTGGCGGCGGTGAGGCCGGTCTTTCCTCCTTCCTCGATTCCTGCTGCGGACTCGATGTAGGTGGTCGTGGTGCTGGTCCCACAAAGGGCCCCAACAATCGTGGCGGCGGCGTCGGACATGAATGCCTCGTCCGAGTTCATGAGCTCGTCGTTCTCGTCGACGTAGCCTGCCTGGCGTCCTACGGAGTAAAGTGTCCCCGCGGTGTCAAAGATATCCACGAACAGGAAGGTAACCATGATGGACAAGAACGCCCCAATGGTGACCGCGTCGGTACCAACGGCGCCTAGGCCATCGCTTCCCAGAGCAGCGCCCAGGGACTCGGTTGGCAGACCAACGAAGCCGATGATGTCCCCCAATGCGGGGGCGGTCGCGGTTCCGTGGCCCGCCACTCCTGCTACGAATTCGCCTTGAACAACACACTCGGAGGCATACCCGTCGAGTACGGTACAGTACTCTACGACTGGATAGCTTTCGTTGTACGGATCGTTCACACCCAACCCCCAGCCAATCACGGAGACCAGCAGGATTCCGGCTATGATGGCGCCGGGTATCTCCCTTGCTATCATCACGGCGATTGCGATTAGTCCTACCATTGCCCAGAAGGCGCCCGAGGACATCGGGTCCATTGCACCCGTGTCTCCCAGGTTGACTAGGGTCGCGTTGTCGCCTCGAACCCATCCCATCTCTCTCAGGCCGATTATAGCCAGGAACATGCCGATTCCGGCGCCCGTGGCTATCTTCAGGTCCGTTGGGATGGCGTTGATCATCGCCGTCCTCCAGCCGACCTGCGGTAGAGACAGGATGAGGAACAGAACGCCCTCAACCAGCACTGCGGCAAGCGCGATCTGCCAACTCACTGCTGTGGCCAACCACGGTGCTGCGACCGTGAACGCGAAGTACGCGTTCAGGCCCATTCCCGGGGCCAACGCGAAGGGTAGCTTCGCCCATAGCCCCATGACCATGCACCCCACGAACGCCGCTACGGCTGTCGCGAACAGGGCATCCTCGAACGGGATTCCTGTCACCGACAGCATAGACGGGTTCACTAGTAGGATGTAGGCCATTGTCAGGAAGGTTGCGCCACCGGCTCGTATTTCGGTTGCCACATCGCTTCCAGCTTCTGATACTCCAAACATGTTATCCAATGCTTCCATTTTTTCACCTTTTTTTCCATTACACCATAGCTATCGCTTTGGTGAGTCGGCCTAGGGTGCGACCGGCCTATGAAGAATACGCAGTTTTCGGGGTTTGAGCTATTCCGGGGTAATCAAGATAGGCTTTCCGTTCGTAGGGACGTGGACCCTCGTTTCCCCTGCAAGCTCTTCGCTGAGTGCCTCGCACGAATCGAGGTTTCCGTGGAAGAGGATGATGTCGTTCGGCGAGCATGCGCGCGCGAAGGAGGATAGGCCATCGTGATCCGCGTGGTTGGATAGGTCGTACTTGTCTATCTCGAGGGGGATGCGCGTCTGGTTCCCGAAAATCGGCAGGCTCCCCTTCTCCAGAAGCGCCCGACCTCCGGAGCCCTCGGCCTGGTAGCCGGTCAGCAATATCGCATTGGGACTGTGGTGCCTTAGGCGGTTCAGGTACCATATCGCCGGCCCTCCGTCGAGCATCCCGCTTGTCGTGACGATGACGTCCGCTCCGAGGGCCTTCCTCCTGTCCGACTTACCTGAGACTCTCTTCGACCATCTGAAGGCGGCCTCCATCCTGTTGCTGTCCCTGAGCAGCTCCGGACAACCCAGCCACTCCCTCGTAACTCTAGTACCCATTCCATCGTAGTGGACGTTTAGCTCAGGTGCTTCCCTGTGCAGGATTCTGAGTACGTCCTGCCCCCTTCCCGAAGCGAATGCCGGAATGAGCGCTGTTCCGCCCCTGGAAACGACTTCCATGACCCGGGACACCAGGCGCTCCTCCTCTTCTTGCCTAGGGTTGTGCTTGCGGCCCCCGTATGTGGCCTCGAGGCACAGGATGTCGCACCCCACCGGTTTTGCGCCTAGGGCATTTGGGCTGTCTCGGTTGTCTATATCTCCAGACCAGAGGATGCGAGCGGAGGGCGTCTCAATCTCGATCATTGCAGCGCCTGGAATGTGGCCTGCCCTGTGCAGCCTGCACCTCCAAAGGCCCACGTCGAACCATTTCCCGTATGCGTGCGTACTCCACGAGTCCAGAGCGGTTTCCATGTCCCTCCTGTCCCATCCGAGGGGGTATCCCTCTATGTCCGAGACCTTGTACGTGTCAGCCCACATAATGCGGGATACTGCAGCAGTAAGCTCGGACCCGTGCAGGATGGTCCCGTGTGATGCTGCCAGCCACGGTGCCATACCGATGTGGTCGATGTGCCCGTGTGTCATTACAGCATGTTCCACTGGCGGGGCCTCCGTGGGATATTTTGGTGGTTTGGTGGGAGCGAGGCCGTAGTCCACAAGAAGCCGTGTTCCTGTGTTGTCCTCTATGATACAACCCACGTTGCCGACCTCCTCGGCACCACCTAGGAAGTGGAATCTCACACCTTCAGTGGGTGGTTCACTAGGGTAGGTACCGGTTCGTCCTGCTCTGTAGATTACCACGGGGTTGGGGACAGGGGGGAGCGTATCAACAAGACCCAACCGGTACCCCTGTATTTCCATTGGAATGATGAAATCAGTTTGGACCGTGGGTCTGAGCTCTTGGTAACCATTAAACTCCTTCAGCGAAATATCTTCACTGGCTATCGTTGATTGAAAGAAGACTGAATATATTGTTACTGTTATTGCCCCGTCAAATCATTCCATGGGAAGAAGGGGGGTTGGGGGGCAATATTGAGAGAAGGGACCCATTCCCACTGTCATGGCCAGGAACCCTTCGTTGATATTCGAAGTGGACGATGATCGGTGTTTTGGCTGCGCTGCATGCGTTGCATTGTGTCCCGTCGACGCTCTATCTCTAGAAGGACTTCTTGCGATAGTTGACGAGCCCAAGTGCACACATTGCGAATTATGCATCCCGGCGTGCCCTGTGTATGCCCTAGATCTGGTATCATCGGTGGTGCAATGATGCGTATTGGTATCATCGGTGGTTCATTGGAGGCAATCGTTTGCGGTCATCGGATATTGGATATCCATGACGACGTCGAACTGCATCTGTTTGAGGAATCCGCTGAGATGGGTCTGATGGGGGAAGCTCCCGGGATTTTCACATCTTGGCCAGTGGTACCAGAGCACTGGATTCTTGGCCTTGGGAAACAGACCCCCAAGGAAGATAGTACTGCAGTCAGGAGGTCCTGGCTCGAGAAGGCGATGTCCGCATCGTTATCAGCGCGTGGGTGTACTATTCACCTCCGAACCCGAATTACGAATAGAGGGGGGGGAAAAATCGCCTTTGTGGGCGCGGGCCCGCTCGGGAGCGACACCATCCAATTCGAGGCCATCGAGTCTTTCGAGGAACCAAACAACTCTACCAAGTGGGAGGGGGGAGTGTGTCATTCCATAGATACAGGGGCCGCCGGGAAAATTGGCCAAAGGGTGGACGGGACGGTGGAGGTTTGGTGGCAAGACGAACCTCCTACCAATCCGACATGGGTGCAACGGATGCAATGGGCGGGGGACGACCCAAAACACTCCTTGGCAGAAGCAATCAGTAATGGAATAGAGACGGCCGAAACACTGGTTGATACAATTATACAGTAAGCCCTGACATGATTGCCATGGGCGATAGCTGGGCTTCAGGAACGACCTCCTCCTACATGTGCACCCGAGATGGAAGAACTAGGCACGCCATCCTCATTGACCCCGCAGATCAAGCTTCGGAGGTTGCGGCTAAGAGGGCAATCGCTGCCGTGTCGGCCGGAAGCGAGATGATTCTAGTCGGGGGATCCAGCGATACGGATATGGACAACGTCCATGGAACAATTGTAGCGATTAAGGAGGCCCTGGAGCTAGTAGAGTGGGCGGCTTCTCAGGACGCAGCAGCCTCTTCGGATAAACCCGCAATCCCAGTAGTATTGTTCCCTCAGGGAGCAACCGCGCTCTCCCCGGCAGCTGACGCAATCACCTTCATGATGCTAATGAATTCAAGAGACCCGCAATTCCTGATCGGCGAGCAAGTTAGGGGGGCACCCTACGTGAAGAAGGCCGGAATCGAATCCATTCCCATGGGCTACCTCATCTGCGCCCCAGGCGGAAAGGCCGGGGAGGTCGGGAAAGCCGACCTTATCGAGTCCCACGAAGTTGACAGGGCCGCGTCATATGCAATCGCCGCCGAGTGCCTCGGCTTTCGTATGCTCTACCTCGAAGCCGGTAGCGGGGCAGCCACGCCAGTCAGCCAGGAGATAATCCAATCCGCCAGAGGGGCCTGCAATCTCTCACTTGTCGTCGGTGGCGGCATTAGAGACGGCAAAGCGGCCCGAGCAGCAGCAGTGGCAGGCGCAGACTGGGTCATCACGGGGAACATCACTGAGGAGTACGACGATGCGGACGAACTACAGCGGGTGCTTGCTTCCCTGATTGGGGAGATGACAGGCTAATCAAAACACAGACAGTATCAAACCCACGGCCCTCTGCTGGGCATCGTGTCCGATGCAAACTGCCCATGCTGCAACTCTTCGATGCAGATGCAGGGGGACGCAGTAACCGGTCACCTGCATTTCTGCGAATACTGCTTTGGCATCCTAACCAGCGATCGATGGCTCGGTTCCAACATGAACCCACCCACTCTCAGAAACGTTCGTACCGGGGTTTTCAATGGAGAGCAAGCAGGATACAAGTGCCCAACTTGCCAGGGCGAGATGGTAAAGGGACCCGTCGCCACCGCAGACGGGTCATCGATAGAGGTAGACGGATGTCTCAAGTGTGGCTCCCTGTGGTTCGACAATAGGGAAATAGAGCCATTCATTCCCGAGATAAAGGATATTTTACCAGACGCAAGGCATCATTCACCCATATCGTGGGGAGAAAGAATCGTGGGCCTTGCCAGCGCCCTCACCTTTGGAGCGCGTTCCCATGAACGGAAAAGCTCCGACAATACTGACATCTTCAAACTAGAAAAGGACGACTCGGATCAAGAAGAGTGAACGTTCTCCTGTGTAAGACGGTCTATCTGGGCTTCCATGTCTAATACCAGCAGCAAGAGCTCCTCTTCATTCCTCAGGAGCCTCCCATTCTCCTTTTGCAGCTCGGCTAACCTGCTAGCCTCTGCCTCAGCACCCTCCCTACGTGACTTCTCGTTCTGAACCAGTCCCTCCAGCTGCCGGACCCTCGAATCCGAGACGCGAATGCGTTCCTCTAACTCCCCTACGAGAACTCCATCCGATCCATCGCTTCGTGCCACAAGCTCGGCCTCCCTCAGGCGCCTCCTCAGGTTAGCAATGTCCCCCTCCATCTTGTTGACGTCCTCCCATCTGGACACAACCTCGTCGATCAGGCGATCCCTGGATATCTCAGCGAGACGACGCTTCAAATCGCCACCATCATCTTGGGACGGGTCACTCACGGTCATTGCCAGTCAACCCGATTCCAAACCATTCCCACTTGAACCTTGAGGGGACGGGCGAAATCCGCGACCGATTCTTGAGGCAGACACGGGAAGCCAAACTAGTCGCGTTTATACAGAGCCCCTAGGTCGCTCGGTGCATGAAGGCATACAGGGCTAATGGGCATTTTCGTGCAGGGAGGCGCGACCAACCCTACACAGTAGATCTGATGGCCGAGAGCGAGGAAGACGCGAAGGAGAGGGTTTACTCGAATTTTGGGAGCAGGCACAGGGTCTCCCGGAGATTCGTAATCATCGAGTCCGTGGCCGAAATTAACCCGGCAGAATCAACTTCACCGGTGGTAGTAGCGCACTTTGCTGACCAATAGCCGGTTTACACCACGGAAATGGGCAATTCTGAAAACCGACACTCGTGGGGGCCAAGCACATGAAGAAGTGGCTAATGCGTCAGTACTGGCGAATTCAACAGAGCCAAGCCATAATCAGCCTGGGCTTCTGGACGGCAACAATCACCCTGTTGCTATGGCCTTACGTTTCATGGCGCTTCAACTCCGAAGACACCATTCTAGCAATCCCCCTCACCTACTACGGGCTACTGATCATCGCAACCTCCGTCCTAGTCATAGTATTGCTAGTGGGATTCTCCTATGACGTAACCTTCGGCCTTTGGCGAGACCACATTACAGTAAACCAGGAGAGGAACCCCTTCACAACATACAAGCTGAACCCCACTTGGGGCATCGTCATTGCTCAAACCAATGAAATATTGAGGCGAACGGCCCCAGAAGACGACGAAGTTCAGCGATACTGCAGATTCGTTGACAGAATGCTAGCGTGGAACTCCAAAGAGGAGATTTGGGCCAGGGCAATGTCGTCTTGGAAGGAAATAATGGGGGACGAGGACCCATTCTTGTTCTACTTGGACGAAGAGGCTAGAACAAACCTAGAGAATTCTGCAGAGAACCTCGAGGACTACTAGAAGCTGGTCACATGTCGGACATGGAAGAACATGTCATCAGGATTGCCCGTGAAGCGGGAGCAGCAATAATGCAAGTATACCAGAGAGAGAAACCCCCGAGAATCACTACCAAGCCTGACGACTCACCGGTCACGGAAGCCGACATAATGGCTCACGAGGTCATCAAGGACGGGCTTCTTGCAATCGACGACTCAATACCCATTGTTTCAGAGGAAGGAAGGATTGGAGATCCTCGTTTATCTGATACGACATGGCTAGTTGACCCCCTAGACGGCACCAAGGAATTCATCAAGAAAAACGGAATGTTCACGGTAAACATTGCCCTAATGAGTAGGAACGGGAACAGGTGGACCCCTCGTTTTGGCGTAGTATTCGCACCCGTGTCCGGCACGACATGGATGGGTGGGACTAACCATCCCGCAGAAAGAACCTCCCACGGGAACACAACCCGAATCCGAGTCAATCAGGACCCAGGGGAACCAGTCCGACTAGTGGCCAGTGGAAGCCACAGGGGTGAGAACGACGGGGCCTTCGCCACAGAACTCGGCAACCACGACCTAATCAGAATGGGCTCGTCCCTGAAGGCCTGCGTGGTCGCAGAGGGGTCGGCCGACGTCTATCCAAGATTCGGCCCGACATCGTGCTGGGACATCGCCGCTGCACACGCAATAGTCGAAGCTGCAGGGGGGATTGTAATCGGCCCAGATACCACACCATTGGACTACGACATTCTTGAGAATGTCCTCAATCCCTTCTTCATGGTCGCCTGCAGCGACAAATGGAACGACATTTGGCAAGCCAATCAGAATTAAATGGAATGCGCGGGACGACGCCTCGCGGTGCTTCAATGGTCAACAGGGTAATCTGGCTAACAGGGCTCTCTGGAGCCGGTAAGACGACAATAGCCGAAGCAGCAGTTGCGAGGTACAACGCAGAGCTACTAGATGGTGACACAATCAGGGGTTTTTTCTCAAACACTGACTTCTCCAGGGAGGGCCGGGAGCGACACCTGCTAGGCATCGCAAAGATGGCAACGATGATTGCCAAGCACACCCCAGTAATCTGCTCTTTCATCACTCCTTACGAAGATGTCAGGGAGAGTATCCTTGAAATTCTGCCAGAGCACTCAGTGATGGTTCACGTTGCAACCTCCCTAGAGGTTTGCGAGAAGAGAGACGCCAAGGGACTCTATGCCAAGGCGAGGACGGGTGAGATAGCAAACTTCACCGGCATATCCGATCCCTTTGATGAGCCCAAGTGTGCGCACATGACCCTGGACTCAACAGGTCAGCCAGGCCACTCTATCGACGACATGGTCGACCAACTCTCACCACTGTTCGTGAAGAAGAAGGCCGTTCTTCTTCCTGGACGCTGGCAGCCACTCCACGTCGGCCACGAGTGGCTTATCCAGCAGGAACTAGATATTGGCAAGCGAGTCGTGGTGGGAATAAGGGATACACCAGTCACAGATTCAGACCCCTATTCTGCACAACTGAGGAAGCGGATGATTGAGCATCGATACGAGGGAGAAGATGTGGAGGCATGGATAATGCCAGACATCGAGGCAGTATCATACGGTCGTAAGGTAGGTTACGAGGTCAGGGAGGCAAATGACATACCCCCGGAGGTTTTCGAGGTCTCCGCCACAGGAGTCAGGGGAGGCAATCGTGCAAACGTATCTACTAGAGTCATGCAGTTCATGATAGACGAGGGCATTTGGGATGGCGAGGCCCCGTAGAGCGACGCCTTCATTGCACACGCGCCCACCCCGTCCTTCGATGAGTGCCCCCGACAGGACCGAGCTCCAGAGAATAGCAAACCTCGTGGAGATAAACCGCGACCGCCTACAGGCTCTTGAGCAACAGCTCCGCAGCCTCGAAGGCATCAAGGTCGAGCAAGACAGTGCCATTGACGCGCTCACCTCAATCTCAGAGGCGGGCGCCAAAGGAGTCATGCTGCCATTGGGGGCCGGGGTTCAACTGATTGCTGACGTTCCACCGGAAGCAGGAGCAGTTGTTGATGTTGGAAGCAGGATTCAGGCCGAGAAGACAAGGCTGGAGGCAACTGAGATACTCAAGAAGAGAAACGAGGAGCTCCGTTCCATTATGGAGACAATAAAGAAGGAATACGATCAATTGGAGACACAAGTAGTGACCCTAGCTAATACGTTCAATGAAGCAGTTGAAGAAATGCAACCGTCTTCCACCGAGACACAGGAAGGCATGGAGCAACACTCCCCACCCCCTGCCAGGAAGAAACGTAGGAAGAGGGGAACGGAATTAACTCTGGACGACTGAGGGACAGTCATGGGGCTATTTGATCGCTTCAAGAAGAAGGTCGAGGAGACGGAGGCAGGGATTGGAATCACGGCAGAGGAAGGGAGCCCGGAGGCATTGGAGGCAATCGCACTGCGCAAGGAGGCAGCCCGAATCGAAGCAGAGCGTGTGGAGGAAGAGCTCCAGGCCCCGCCCACTCCTACGGACGAGTGGGACGAAGTAGAGGACGAACCGGAGGACCCATTCTCGAAACCCCTCTCAGCGAAAGAGAGGAAGCTGGCATCAAGGGAGAAGTCAACCTCCAAGCAACCCGTAGAAGAGAGAAGAATGGAAACAAGGCAACACCTCCTTTCTACCACTGGAAGAGCTTTGGTCAGATCCGAAGCGACAAACTTCGAAATCGATATCAGTGAGGACACCACGAAGATGGGGGGGATGGTCATCACTGGTGGCACCATTCTGGATGGAATCCTAGAGGACTTGGAGGAGGAGCTCCTGTCTTCGGACATCGGCCACAAAACCGCCTCAGAATTGACATCCAACCTCAGAACGCATTTGATAGGGGCCCGAGTAACTAGAAAGCTCCAACTGAAGGAAGTTGTCGAGAGAGCACTTAGAGGGGCACTTCTGTCGATGCTGCGGGCCGGATACTGGGACTTTGATAGCACGATTAGGGAACTAGTCAACCAAGGCCCCCCCGTTGTGGTGATGATGGTGGGAGTCAACGGAACCGGGAAGACCACCACTTCGGCAAAGATAGCCAAGAGGCTAACCGATCAAGGACACACCGTCGTCCTGGCAGCGGCGGACACCTTCAGAGCGGGGGCGATAGACCAGCTCTCAGCCCACTCCGAGAGATTGGGAGTTAGGTGTGTAAAGAGTCAGCGGGGCGGTGACTCCGCCGCTATCGCCAGAGATGCAATTGAGAGCGCTTCCGCCAAGGGTGAAGACGTTGTCATCATCGACACGGCAGGTAGGATGCAGAACAAATCGAACCTGATGGAGGAGCTTCGCAAGGTACACAGAGTAACCCAACCACACCTCGTGATTTTCGTCGCCGACGCGCTGGCTGGAAACGATGCAGTAACCCAAGCAATCGAGTTTCAGCGCATGCTGTCTTTCGACGGCGCCGCACTATGCAAACTGGACACCGACGCTAGAGGCGGAGCAGCCCTTTCGATAGCCCATGCCACAGGACGCCCCATAATCCTCGCCGGAGTCGGTCAGGGATACGACGATCTAGAGCCATTCGACCCGTCATGGCTTCTTGACACCATCCTTGCCTGAGTTCGGACCACTCCGTTCATGAGGCGGGGCCCATGTGGGTGGGCCGAGATGACGACATCCAACAAGCCAGTTGCGCTAATCGTACACGGCAGCGGAATCACGGCTAAGAGGCTCAGGACCATTCTGAAAACTAGGGGTTGGGACTCCACAATTTGCAACGATGGTGACAAGGCAGTGGACGAATACGTGAAGTTGAAGCCAACAATGACATTCATCGGACTAAACCTACCCACTCTCGATGGTCACGTGGCGGCCCTGGAGATGAGAGAGAGCGACCCTTCCGCGCGAATCGTGTTCGTGGTCAGTAGGAGCAGGAGCCAGAAGGCGAGAGACGCCGCATTCTCGGCAGGGGCCGTAGCCGTCCTCACCACGCCCCTAACCCAGTCGGATTTCGATCAGAACTGGGTCATCATGAACGGACCGATACCCGAAGCCCCGGGCTTGGCCGATTTAGATGAGCTGTATCCCGAGCTTCAGGACGACTTGACGGAAGACCTCCCTCCGCTACCCGGGTTTCCGTCAATCGATGGCCCCACACCTCAACTGGACACGCCCCCGATTGATGGCCCTCCTCCGTTGCCAGAACCAATAGCTGAAACCACCCAGGCCAAACCTAGGAGCAGAGCATTGAGGATTCTGGCCCCACTCGTCGCCCTCGTCATGGTCGGAGTGGCAGTATTCCTTTTTCAGGCAACCAACTAATCATTGGAGACCAGCTCCGCTGGAACCCCCGGTACAATGGCACTGCCCGATGGAGCATCTGTGATGGTCTCTACAGTAACGCCCCCGTCGCTCAATAGGCTCTCGTCGAGGGCAGCAAGCCTGAGCCCCACTCTCCAACGCTTCAGTACCTCGAAAACTACGTAAGCCACAATTGTCAGGACGACAAACCCAGCGCAACCCCAGGCGACAAAGTCCCCTGTCTCTGGCATCCTATCTCTCCAGTAGGGCTCCCCAAGAAGCCGACGCATATTCGCGAGCTGCGCCAGCACGATCTCCGGAACCGTGGATACCAGTTCCAACAATCACCCCATCAGAGCCAGCTCTGACAGCGTCATTGGGGTTGCCATATCTTTGACCTAGAACTCCCTCAGCGGCCGTAAGACTGACACCGGGCGTCCAAACCAACTTCCCACTGCCTGCCATCGACCTCAAGGATTCGATGTCTACCGATGAACTGCCGTTTGCGATGTAACCCATCACATGGGGAGAGGCCTCCCCGAATTCCACGGTCCTCTTTGCATAACTCTGAGACAACAGATTCTCTCTACTGGACATTTGAGCCAGAAGCAAGACCCCCCCGATCCTCTCGACCCCTTCCCATGCTGCGGCTATCCCATCTACCACATCCGGTCCGCTAACACTGTGGGAGGTCACTATGTCTGCCCAGGACCGAATGTCATACAGGCCGCCCATCTGTGTTTGAGCCACCCTTCCAATATCTGCAAATTTCCTGTCTTCGAACAGTAGTACCCCCCGTTCCTTCGCAGCATCGATGACCTTGGTCCACTCGTCCATGGAGAAGTCTACGACCATGTCGACATGGGTCTTAATCGCAGCTACGTAGTCACCTACCTCGGTAATCAAATCTACCAACCCGTTGACATTTGGTAAGTCGGCTGACAAGACTACCAAAGACTGCTTTTGCGTTGCCAACTCCATGTACTGAAGCGAAAGTGGGTGAGCGCAGTCGGCCCATCTGGCACCCCAAGCATCTGCGGGTTGCATCGCTTTACCCCGCGAACCCCCCTATGTCAAGGCTTTGTCCTTCTCAGAAACATCAAGCCCTGCCAGTTCCCGCAAGCACCATGCATCCAGCGGTGCTGGTTGGTTTCGGGGGGGCTCTTGGGTCAATTGCGCGTTGGGGAATAGGAGAATTGATGCCTGCGAGCACCGATGCTGACGTACCATGGGCGACGATAGGAGTGAACCTGCTTGGGGCATTCCTGCTTGGGGCAGTGATGGCATCATCAATGCAAACGGACACCCTGCTCTTCGTAGGGACGGGATTGCTGGGGGGCTTCACCACAATGTCCGCTTTCGGCTTCGAAACAGTTAGGCTTCTTCAGGCAGACAGCACCACTGCGGCTGCGATATACGTAACCCTTAACCTGCTTGCTCCAATCACGGCATGGATGGGCTGGCATCTTAGTGAGGCCGTTCTGGCATAGAGGTGACCCGATGTCATCAGGGGAGCAGACAAGGCTATTCGAAGTAACCACCAAGGATCTCGAGGGCCTCTCCGACTCAAGAGGCGAGGCAATTCGCTCGACGCTATCGGCCGACCACGGAATCGAGTTAGAATCGGTAAGAGTCATTCTGGGTTACCAAGTCATATCGAAACTCTCCGACTCCGAAGCCAGAACCCTGGTGTACGACCTTTTTGCAGATCCAGTCATAGAGGCGGGAACATCCAATTCCAGACTGCTTGATGGGTTCCCAACGACCCCGGAAGCCGCAGTGCAAGTGGGGTACAAGCCGGGGGTGACCGACAATCCAGGTCAAGCAGGGCTCGACGGGCTGATCACCCTGTTCCCAAACCATCGGACGGCGAAAGTGTCCACTTTCAGGACATTTGCCTTCTGGGGCGTTCCCGATGGGGTGGGTCCCGAGGACCTCGCCGCGACTCTTCACAACCCAATGATCGAAAGAGCATCGGTTGCCGGCAGTGCTGAATGCTCCGCAGGCAAATGGCCAAGCCTCGAGTTTCCCGAACGCCCCCCGGCTTCCTTCCTGGAGCCAGCAAAGGTGGATTTGGAAGTCAGCGATGACGAACTCATCAACATCAGCGAAAAAGGCCTTCTTGCTCTGAATCTGAACGAGATGAAGGCCATTCAGGACCACTACAGGGACCCACATGTCAGATCTTCCCGAAGCAAGGCAGGGTTGCCTCCTGGGGCCCCCACCGACGCAGAGTTGGAGTGTTTGGCGCAGACGTGGTCCGAGCACTGCTCCCACAAGATATTTGCAGCCAGGATTAGGCATTCGGATACCGTGACGGGCGAGGACTCGCATGTCGACTCCCTGTTCAAGACGCACATCATGCAGCCAACGCTGGACATCCAGGAGGAGGTAGACTGGTTGCTGAGCATATTCCACGACAACTCCGGCGTTATCTCTTGGAACGACGACTGGAGCGTCTGCATCAAGGCAGAGACTCACAATAGCCCAAGTGCACTGGACCCCTATGGGGGAGCGATAACTGGTATTGTGGGAGTCAACCGGGACATCCTCGGAACAGGACTGGGTGCGAGGCCAATCGCCAACACCGACGTCTTCTGCTTCGGGCCCCCAGATTACTCGGGCGACATCCCCGAGGGATTATTCCATCCCTCAAGGGTTTTCCGGGGGGTTCACTCGGGCGTCAGATCCGGCGGCAACGAATCGGGAATTCCCACTGTCAACGGGGCCATGGTGTTCGATGAGAGGTACATCGGCAAACCACTCGTGTTCTGTGGAACGGTCGGCATAATGCCCCGCCGTCTGGCTGATGGTAGGGAGACCCACATCAAGACCCCCGAACCCGGTGACGTAGTGTACATGGTCGGAGGGAGGGTTGGAAGCGATGGCATACACGGCGCTACCTTCTCCAGCCTGGAGCTCACCGAGGAGAGCCCCAGCTCTGCAGTGCAGATAGGCGACCCGATTACACAGAAGAAGATGCTAGACATGATCCTAGAGGCACGGGACGCCGGGCTCATCCAGGTGATTACCGACAACGGCGCGGGCGGGCTCTCAAGCAGCGTGGGGGAGATGGCAGAGCTCACTGGCGGGGCGGAAATCGACCTAGGAACAGTCCCCTTGAAGCAGGCAAGATTGTCTTCGTGGGAGATTCTGGTTTCCGAGTCACAGGAGAGGATGACCGTCGGTGTGAGACCGGACGACTGCGATGAGTTCGAGGCAATGGCGAGACTCCACGAGGTTGAGGCCACCCCAATTGGGACCTTCACCGAATCAGGGGCATTCGTGGTGAGGCACGGGGAGATATCAGTTGCCCACTTGCCGATAGGGTTCCTGCACGAAGGCTGTCCACAACTTAGGCTTGAGTCCGAATGGGCGCCCCCCGTGAATTTGCCAGTCGAGTTCCCAGCTGTGACCCCAAAGGGAATGGGAGAGGTGCTGGAGAGGCTGATCGCAAGACCCAACGTGGCTAGCAAGGAGTGGTGGGTTCGCTCATACGACCACGAGGTTATCGCCCAGAGCGTCATCAAGCCGTTCTGCGGGGTCAACCATGATGCCCCGGGCGACGCTGCAGTCATCGCTCCCATTCAAGGTGGTACTCAGGGTTTAGTTGTGTCAAATGGCATCTCACCGAGGTATTCCGACATCGACTCCTACTCGATGGCAGCGGCAGCAGTCGACGAGGCCATGAGAAATGCGATCTGTGTCGGTGTGGACCCAGACATGGTCGCCGGACTCGACAACTTCTGTTGGCCTGATCCGATCGAGTCCACCAAAACACCCGACGGGAAGTACAAGCTGGCACAGCTCGTAAGGGCCAACAGGGCTCTGGACGATGTGTGCAGGGCATACAGGCTACCATGCATCAGCGGAAAGGACTCGATGAAGAACGACGCCATGCTGGGAGGGGAGAAGATCAGCGTCCCACCCACCCTGCTGTTCAGCCTCCTCGGGAATCACAAGGACGTCCGCAAGGCCGTTTCCTCGGACTTCAAGAGAACCGGTGATTCGATATTCCTCGTAGGACAGACACATCAGGAGCTCGGAGCCAGCGAACTCGCGTACATGCTGCGTGATGAGGGCGGGGAGGGCATCGGCGGAGCAGTGCCCCAGATTGATCCCGAGAGGAACATGGCTGCCTATCGTGCCCTCGCGTCCGCCATGGGTGAGGGCCTCGTGGCCAGTGCCCACGACTGCAGTGACGGGGGACTCGCAGTCGCACTGGCCGAGTGCTGCTTCGGGTCAGACTCCGGCGCCACGGTCGACATATCCTCGCTTTGGAGGGACTGCGAGCATCTGGACCCATGGGGGGCCCTGTTCGGAGAGAGCCTAGGGAGGATACTAGTCAGTGTCGCACCGAATGACAGGGAGGAGTTCGAGTCAGCAATGCGGGGCGTGTCATGCCACTACCTAGGCAACGTGTCTGCGGAAGACGATATTTCCTTCGCGAAGGACGGGGACGACATCCTTCTAGCATCCATGACCTCCCTCAGGGAGCGTTGGAAGGGTACCCTACACGGAGGTGGGCTCCGATGACTCCCAAGGTAGCCGTGCTGTCTGGCTTCGGAATAAACTGCGAGACAGAGACCACTGCTGTCTTCGAGATGGCGGGGGCCTCTGCAGACAGGCTGCACGTGAACCGGCTCGTCAACGGGACCTCCAGCCTATCTGAATACCAGATTCTTGCCATTCCGGGGGGATTCTCCTTCGGTGACCATCTCGGCAGCGGGAGACTGCTCGGAAACAGATTGAGGTTTGGCTTGAGGGAACAGGTCAGGGAGTTCGTGAAGGCAGGAAACCCGGTAATCGGCATATGCAACGGCTTCCAGGTGCTTGTCAAGATGGGACTGCTCCCAGGCGATGAGGAGGTCAGCCTAACCCAAACGGCCTCCCTGGCGCTCAACGACAGCGGCCATTACGAGAACAGATGGGTCACCCTTGAGTTCGACCCAGAGAGTCCGTGCATCTGGACAGATGGCCTGGAGAGAATCCGAGTCCCAGTTCGCCATGGCGAGGGCAAGTTCGTCACCGACGTTCCGTCCCTGTTGGACAGATGGGCGGACTCAAGCCAACTGGTCGCCAGGTACGTCGACCCTGGAGACGAGTACCCGAGCGCTGGCGATGAGATTCTGCCCTACCCCACATCCCCCAACCAGAGCTGGAGGAACGTGGCGGGCGTCTGCGACCCCTCCGGGTTGGTTTTCGGACTCATGCCTCATCCAGAGGCCAACCACTCGACTTGGCTTGGGGCGACATGGACAAGGGAGGAAACCACGCACGGAGAGGGCGAGGGCATGCGGATATTCCACAACGCAGTCAAGCATGTGCTTGGTGGCTAGTTAGAGCTCACTTCCAACCAAAGATAGCCCATTCAGGACGAAAATCAGGCCCATCCCGCGGTGCCAATGGCCCTCCTAATCGCAGCGACGATAAGAACCACCACCAGCAACCCCCTGACACCAGTCTGGGAAGACACCCGTGACCCGTACCTCGACCCAATCAAACCACCCAGAAGCACAGCCAACGAGAAAGGCAACAACAGCCCCTCGTCAACCTCTAGCCTGCCCGAAAGGCCCGCACCCGCTAGGCCCGCCAACGAGTTCAGCCAGATGAACAACGCTGCGGTGGCTGCCGACTCCTTCGCAGTGGCCCACCCGTTGAGCATTAGCACCGGGGAGAGGAATATCCCGCCTCCGATCCCAATCACCCCGCTTGCCAGTCCGATGCCCCCACCCACCACCACAGCCCTGGAGGTCTCGGGCCGGGTGATGTCCCCGATACCCGCATCACTAGACAGCAGACGCCATGCAGCTGCTACCAGTGCGCCTGAGAGCAGCAGGTCGTACAGCCTGCCCTCCACGAGCAGGTAACCGCCGAGAGCCGCCAATGGCATGCTCGCTACGATGAACGGGAGGGACAGGCGCATGTTGTGATGCCCTGCCTTGCTGTAATGCCAGAATGCCAGGGCAGCGACTATCAGGTTTAGGGACCATGCGTACTGCTTGAGCCAAATCGCCTGCGTGGTGGCGAAGGAGGTCATGGAAAGGACAGCCAGGTATCCCGAACCTCCACCATGCCCGATTGAGGAGTAGAGTACAGCGATTGCGAACAAGCCTACCAGAACTAGCCCGAGCTCGATGGAAACCACGAGGACCGGTCTGGGAAGGACACTTCAACTGCATCGGTTCTGGCAGGCCGTGGAGAAGGGTGTAACGCTGGAACGGGCCTTGGAAATAGCACTGGGGTCCCCATTTCCCAGGAAGACAGAGTCGGTTCTGCTAGAGGACGCAGCGGGAAGGCTGCTGGCGAAGGATCTAGCATCTAAGGTGGACGATCCCCGGTTCGACAACTCGGCCATGGACGGATGGGCCGTTAGGAAAGCCAACTGCAAAGACACAGGCAGCATCCTGAGGATAGTTGGTACCAGCCAGGCCGGTTCCAGCACAACGCCCTCCGTAGGAAAGGGCGAGGCCTGCAGAATCATGACAGGTGCCCCCCTTCCAGAGGGGGCGGATTCGATTGTCATGATCGAAGACTCGTCTACAGAGGGCGAGCGAGTCACCATCAACGGGCCAGCCAGAACCGAATACATCCGCAAGAAAGGGGAGAACCTAGTGAGCGGGGCCATAGCGCTGGTCGCAGGCTCCCTCCTTACCCCGGCAGCAACCTCCCTTGCCGCCACAATGGGTCACAGTGAGCTGGAGGTGGTTTCCAAGCCCAAGATTGCTGTGATTGGGGTTGGTGACGAACTTACCCCTCCAGGTGAACCCCTAGCCGATGGAGCGATTTACGAGTCGAACACGTATGGAATTGCCTCCCTAGTCAGGAAGATGGGGGGATCGCCTGTGAGATTTGAGATAATCCAAGACACCACTGAACTACTGAGAGAAGCCCTCGATGAAGCCGCGGAGTCTTGCGACGCCATAATCACCAGCGGGGGGGTGAGCATGGGGGAGTGGGACATCGTTCGCATCCTAATGGAAGCTGAAGGGGACATTGGTTTCTGGAAGATAATGATGAGACCAGGAGGACCCCCCCTCTTTGGGACATGGAAAGGCACGCCGGTCTTTGGCTTGCCTGGAAATCCGGTGAGCAGCCATGTTGTTTTCACGGTACTCGTATCTCAATGGATATCCAAGTGCATGGGTGCAGATCTGGTTTCGGGTCCTAGAATGGCAAATAGAGTCAGGGTGATTATGGAGGAGCCTCTCAAAGGTGCCCCAGGCAAACTTTGCTTTAGGAGGATATCCATCAGACAGGAGGGGGACTCCCTCGTGGGCTCCACGAGTACCCACCAAGGAAGTGGGAACATACACAGCATGGTCGCTCACAATGCTTTGTCTCTGCTACCTCCCGACACTGACTCCCGTATCGGTGCAACTATCGATGCGCTGTGGCTGATATGATACAGTAACCCTAAGTGCGTTCGATTCCGATTCCCCTCCGATGTTCCCTCAGTGTATCGAGTGCCGGGGGGTCAAGGGCTTGTGCGGGATCGACCCATGCCCCCTACTAGCAGAGATAAGAACAAGGCTCCCCCAAACGAACCCAACGCGCCTGGTCGACTTGTCCGGACCCAGCCCCCCTTCCCTGTTTGTAGGTAGATATGGATATCCGAGTGTTAGGGCCGGACCAACGGCCTCTTGGATTCAGGATTCTGGAGCAAGCCTGCCCGAAAATGGAGATCCAGCGGCTCTCTTCGGCCGACCACTGGAGGATGTCGCCGCGCGCCATGCTAACCTAGTCACTGGAGGCAAGAAAATGCCAATCTCCAGCCCTAGTGACCCTAGTTCCGTGCTGGAGGTAACACAGGTCATCGCCATGGCTTCCAGCACAGTGGATATTGAAATGGACTTTGACAGGCCCGTCCCAATAGGGGGGAGCCCCTCATTCGACAGCGTCAGCACACCGTTGGGGCCTTCGGGCGAGGTCGTCAGGGCCGCTGTAATCAGCAATGCTAGCATTCCGAGGAAGGTGGACTCCATTTCAGAAGAAACAGACCTACTTGCCACCGACGCGATGGGAGAACTCACTGCTTCTGGCATTGGAGAGGCCCACATCTCAAGGATACTCTCCTCGGGCCTTCTAGGCAGGGAGGGTAGCAGGAAGCTGGTGCCAACTAGGTGGGGGATTACTGCGACGGATGACACCCTCTCTAAGCAGAAGTGGGCCCGAGTCAGAGATCTTCCCTCACTCGACAAGGTATTCGTGTACGAGGCCAATTATCTTGACAACAGGTTCCACGTAATCCTCACGCCCGGTCTATGGGCCTTCCACATGCTGGAGGCTTGGTGTCAGGGTTCTGTCTGGTCTACAAAGGACAAAGTCCTCGAGGATTGGGAGGATATGGAGCCTAGAACACAGTACGCCCATTCTATCACCGGCGCATACTATGCCAGCAGGCTAGCCGTGTTGGAGCACTTTGAAAGAATCGGCAGGTCTGGAGCCTGCTTGGTCTGGAGAGACATAGGTCCGGGGTACTGGGCACCAGTGGGTGTTTGGCTGATTAGAGAGACTGCCAGGGAGGCGATGAAGAGTACGCCGCGAGTATTCGATTCGATAGGAGACGCGATTTCGTATGTAGCTCCGCGGGTATCTTATCCTGATTGGCTGAGAGGCTCATGGTTCGTCAACAGGGGGAGGCAGACCAGACTCGACTCGTTCTGAAACTGGGGTTGGGCATGGTTTCAAAGGAGTGTGCTTTGACTGCTGGCCCCGCGTGAGGTGTTCTGATGACCGACTGGAAGAAGAACGGGTTCGCCAAGGATGGTTGGATAGAGGTAAAAGGGGCCAGGACCCACAATCTCAAGGACATCGACGTTAGCATACCGAGGGGCAAGTTCGTTGTCATTTCTGGTGTTTCGGGCTCAGGCAAGTCCAGCCTGGCCTTCGACACGCTGTATGCCGAGGGGCAGAGACGATACGTAGAGAGTCTGAGCTCCTATGCAAGGCAGTTTCTGGGGCAGATGAAGAAGCCAGATTGTGACTCCATCGAAGGTCTCTCTCCTGCTATTAGCATCGACCAGAAGCAGGGAAGCCACAACCCAAGATCCACAGTCGCTACCGTTACTGAGATGATGGACTACATGAGGCTCCTCTGGGCTAGGGTGGGCCTCCCCCACTGCCCCGAATGCGGTCGCGAAGTCAGCAGGAGGACCGTACAGGAAATTGTGGACGACGTACTTTGGAGGTTCGAGGGACATGGCATAGCAATCTGGAGTCCAGCCATTAGGAATCGGAAGGGGACCCATGCAGACCTATTCTCTGCTCTAGTTGATCAGGGCTATCTGGCTGGCAAGGTAAACGGGAGGGAGTCCAGCTTCGAGGAACCACCAGAGCTCGAGAAGAACCTCCGTCACGACATCGACGTTAGAATTGACAGATTGCTACTCACTACCACTAACAGACAAAGGCTAACCGAGGCAATCGAGTCTGGTTTGCGGCTGGGGGCCGGGACTGTTGCTGTAGAGAGCCTCAGCTCCCCGAAGCCTGGTTCAGACAACTCAGACGAGCAGAGGTTCCGTACGCAGGAGGGCGAGACGATCGCATATTCAGAGGAGTTCGCCTGCCCCTCCCATGGGGCTTTCCTCCCCGAGATGAGCCCAAGAGTATTCTCTTTCAACAACCCGTTGGGGGCATGCCCTTCTTGCCAGGGTTTAGGCGTACAGAGATCCTTTTCTCCCGACTTAGTGATTGACAGGACAGCCACTGTCGCAGAGGGCTGCATCAGGCCGTTCCGCCGTTCGATGATGTCCGGATGGTACAAGGGGCAGATGACTCAGACTTGCGATCACTACTCCATACCAACCGACATCCCCTTTGCCGAACTCGATGAAGACAGCAAGGACATCCTGCTTCACGGCACTGGTAGCACTGTAATCAATTTCGAATTCACCTCTGAGAAGGGCTCGTCTTACCAAATGTCAAGACCTTGGGAAGGGGTTTACTCCCGTCTCCGCCGAACATACACCGACACCAGCTCTGACAGGACAAGATCCCGACTTTCCTCTTACATGAACGACGAACCCTGCAAGGAATGCAATGGCAACAAACTCAACGAGGCAGTTAGCCGAGTCACTGTGGGCGGGGTCAATCTCCCCGGCATATCCAGATGCAGTGTCCTCGAAGCCTTAGCAGTAGTCCAGAATTGGAGGCTTGGTAAACTAGATGACACTTGGGAAAAGCTAGACCGAGACGCACCAAAGAGCGATACGGTCAGGACAACCAAGAAGCTAGATGAGAGATCCATGTACATCGCTAAGGAGATAATCAAGGAGATAGAATCTAGGCTACGCTTCCTAGCACTCGTGGGTCTGGACTACCTCACTCTGGATAGGCGGGCAAACACCCTTTCCGGCGGAGAAAGCCAGAGGATACGCCTAGCAACCCAGATTGGTACGCGACTGACCGGAGTGATGTACGTCCTAGACGAACCCAGTATCGGCTTGCATCCTAGAGACAATGGCAGGTTGCTCGATACCCTAAGGGAGCTAACTGGACTTGGAAACACCCTTCTCGTTGTCGAGCACGATGAGGCCACAATGAAGCAGGCGGACTGGCTGGTTGACCTTGGCCCGGGTGCAGGAAAGGAGGGCGGGAGGCTGGTGGCTAACGGCAGCTACGAAGAGCTTCTCTCCAACGAAGAGAGCATCACGGCGGCCTACTTGTCAGGTAGGTCGACAATACCCATCCCCGAAGACAGATTCTCCCCAGAAGAGGACAGGTGGATAACAATTTGCGGTGCGAGACAAAACAACCTTCGTGACATCAACGTCGACATCCCCCTGGGTTGTATGGTCGCAGTCACGGGAGTTTCTGGTTCGGGCAAGTCATCATTGGTCACGGAAACCCTCGCACCCGCTCTGCTAAGGCAATTGCATGGCACCGACTCTACACCCGGGGCGATGGATTCGATTACCGGAATCGACATGGTTGACAAGGCCATTGTGATAGACCAGTCTCCCATTGGACGCACCCCTAGGTCAAACCCCGCTACATACACGGGGGCCTTCGGCCCTATTAGGGAGCTATTCACCCAGACGAAGCTGGCAAAGGAGAGGGGTTACCAGCCCGGACAGTTCTCGTTCAACGTCAGAGGCGGACGATGCGAGGCATGCAGTGGAGCAGGGTCCTCCAAGCTTGAGATGAACTTCCTACCAGACGTATGGGTCACTTGCGAGGTGTGCAAGGGAAAGAGGTACACCAGAGAGACCCTCGAGGTGAAGTGGAGGAGGAAGAACATCCACGAGATCCTGGAGATGAGCGTCGATGAAGCCTGCTCTTTCTTCGAGAAACAGCCAAGGATTCACAGGATTCTCGAAACGATTCGTGATGTGGGCCTTGGTTACATCAGACTCGGTCAGCCAGCGACCACCCTCTCAGGAGGAGAGGCGCAGAGGGTCAAGCTCGCCACAGAACTGCATAAGCCCCCTAGAAAGCACACATTCTACATCCTTGACGAACCCACTACAGGACTGGCTCTCTCCGATGTCCACCAACTGATCGAGGTACTACTCCGCCTGAGGCGCAATGGGCATACGGTGATTGTGATAGAGCATCACCTAGATGTCATCAAGTGCGCTGACTGGATTATCGACCTCGGTCCAGAGGGAGGGGAATACGGCGGGGACGTCGTGGTAACAGGAACCCCCGACCAAGTCGCAAGGGAGCCTCTGAGCTACACCGGACAGCATCTAATCGGGATGGTATGACATATTTCCAGGCCAACCCTTGAGAAGGCCAATTGACACCGGGCTCCGATGTACAGGTCTGGTAACCCCGCGCTAAACGACTCGACGTTCGATAAAACAGCCTACCAAGGGGCCTCCTGGTGGGAGAACTACGAGTCGAACATGATGACAATTGAGGGGGTAGCTGAGAAGACCGGCCTTCTCCTTCTGATTACGACAACCACAGCACTGGCAACTGCCTTCTCAATGCCCGAGGCCTCCCCGTTAATCCTCCTGGGTATAATCGGAGGCTTCATTGTCGCGATGATGGTAATCTTCTCCGGTTCCATGAACCCATGGCTTATATGCACTTATGCGGCTCTAGAGGGAATGGTAATTGGTGGAATAACTTGGTTCTATGAGGTTGCTTTAGAACTACCCGGAATCGGCTTGATCGCGGCCCTCCTGACCTTCATGATACTGGGAGGAATGCTATCGATATACCGAGCGGGGCTAATCAAGTGGGACAGGAACCTTGCAATCGCAGTCTCTTCCTCTCTCTTCGCGATAATTATGGTCTACTTCGTATCACTAGTGGGTTCCTTAACTGGCTGGTTCCACGTTCCCTACATACACGGGGCCGGCCCAATAGGCATTGCATTCTCCTTGTTTGTGATAGGCATAGGCGCCCTTTGTTTAGTGGCCGACTTCGACTTCATCGAGAGAGGAGTACAGATGGGCGCGCCCAAGAAGATGGAATGGAGGGCTGCATTCGGTCTGATGGTTACCCTGATTTGGTTATATCTGGAAATACTCAAGTTGCTGGCAAAGATAACCGTCGCAACGAGGCGCTAGACGATGCAATTCGACCTCATCATGGGTCTTGCCGCTGCGGGTATCGCTCTCGGGATTATGGAGGGCATTAGGCCGGGCCCACTTCTAACCATGGTGATACGCGAGACCCTAACCGGGGGCTGGTCCGCCGGAGCCAGAGCTGCAGCAGCACCAATCTTCACCGATGGACCCCTAATCGTAGTCAGCGTTTTGTTATCAGGTTGGGTTGCAAAGCAGCCAACTTTATTGTTCATGATATCTGTCTTGGGGGCCGGTTTCCTAGTCTGGTTCGGTGTCGACTGTTTCAGAATCGAACCCCCTGACCCCGACATAGGACAGCAGGAGGTCACCGGTTCCTTCAGGAGGGGGGTAATCACAAACCTGCTCAATCCCAACGTGTACGTCTTCTGGTTTCTCATCGGAGGACCATTGATGGCTTCAGCAGCCGACGAGGAGCCTCTGGCTCCGGTGGCTTACGCCCTATCCTTCCTTATCTCCATAATTATCGTCAAGATGTCTATCGCCTACTTCTTCGATAGGACAAGAGGCTCCCTCTCTCCCAAGGCTTACCGAGTCGCACTGGGAATCTGTGGCTTTGGTATGCTCGCTTTCGCCTCTGGTTTCGCGTACCAGGCTTACGAATTGCTCCCAGAAGCGTTCTAGCCTACAGGGTGTCGGATCCGCCCAACGGCAGCTGCTGCAGCGGCGCGTCCCTCAGCGAGGGGCCTATCGCCATGGTTCCGTAAATCCCAATCTCCCCTCCGACGTTGTGAGCGTGCCCGAACCACGCCCTCCCGTGCTGATCGATGACTATGTCATTGAAGTCACCGAATCCCCCGCACCTGTTGTACCCGCAACCAGCCGACGTGTCCAGTGGGTCCCCCCATGCGTTGACCTGTACAGTGGTCATCAACGGCTGAACGCTGAACGCATCGGTGATTACAGTCAGGTATCCGTTCCAAGTATCCCCCCCCGAATCTCCCAGGTAACCGAAGGCAACCTTTCCCTCTCCACCTGCGGTGACGACAGGAAAACCAGTCCCATTGAGCCCAATCGGAGGCGCAATCATCATCGCATCACTCCACGTGTTGCCCTCGTCTCTCGAGTACGCGTAATAGGGCATGTTGTCGAAGCCCATCCAGAATGCGTGGACGTTGTCTTCGGAGTCTGTGGCCACTTGGGCTTCCTCGAAGTTCCATGTCTCAGCGGTTCCCGAGCTCTCGGTGGGCAATGGGTGCTCCGTCCATGTTAGGCCCCCGTTTGTGCTCCTATACACCGAGTAACCCTCTCCCCCGTTGCATCCCCTGTTCCCTCGGTAGAAGTTTCCATTCTCGCTTCCCGTGATATGTCCCGTCAGACCACCGCTTTCGCAGTCAGAGGGGGTCCCAGGGACCTCCGGTCCCCAAGTGAGCCCTCCGTCGTTGCTTGTCGAACACACCGGATAGGGATAGTTTCCGTTTACGCAGAACACCCAAGTGGTCTGGTGGAAAAGAGCCGGATAAGGGGATGACGCTATCGTTTGGTGATCCTGTACTGACCATCCGGTTGCTACTGAAGGGCCAACCCAGCTTTGTCCTTCGTTGTCCGACCATTCCACTGTCATTCCCAACAGAGCGTGCATGTCGAATTTCATGATCCGATCCGTCCACGGATCAACGTAGACGTACGGGTCATTGGAGTTGGCCACGGGCACAAAAGCACTGTAGACATCCTCACATGAGTACTCGCTTACGTTTGTCATCCCAATCATCCCCGAGCACCTTACTATGGCTGTCGAGCCGGCGGGCCCGTTCCCCCAACTGGTCATGTACAGGTTATCCAGGGAGGTAACCCCTATGGTGGGCTCGAAAGTGGTCATTCCTATCCCGAAGTAGGTCCCAATCGCACAGACTGGGGCGTTGTTCCCAACTAGGACCGAGCTGCCGTTGAACACATCTGAAACCTTCGTTGCATCTGTCGCATTACTGTAATGGTACCAGGTGGTGTTGCTCACCGGTCCACCCGTGTCCGCACAGACTACCTCGAATACACCCTTCTCCTGAACAACCTCCTCCTCCTCTCCGAAGCAGCCGCTAAGGGAAGCCATGAGAAGAAGTGAAACGATGCCTAGGGTCGCGACTCTCACGTTGTGACGGCCGAGCACTGCCTACATCAGTTAAACGGGTTGAGGAGCCTATCATCACAACAGGAGTGTGGAGTTTCCTCCCTCCACTAGGGCCTCTAGGTAGCCTAGCTCTCCGTAGAGAGCCGGGCCTTCCATCAGCGTCCCTATTATCGCCTCTTGGAATCCCGCAGCATTGTGGGCCAAGGCTATCCATGGCCTCCCCTCGTCATCTATCTCGATGTCAATGAAGTCACCGAACCCACCACATCTAACATTCCCGCAATCTGGGGTTATGTCCAGTGGATCATTGGGGTGATTGACGGCCACACTAGTAATCAGCGGCCTGTCTGCGAAGGCATCCGTCATTATCGCCATGTAACCAGACCAGCCTCCCATGCTCGTGTTCTCGTCATAGTTCTGCGACTCTCCGATGTAGCCGAGGACCACCCTCCCCTCCCCTCCGGCGAAGATTGTGGGGAAACCAGTCTCGTTGACTCCGGGTGCTGCAATCATCATCGGTTCGCTCCACGTCTCTCCCTGGTCTCTGGAGTTCGCATACCAGGGCATCATGTCATCCCCGATCCACGTTGCGTGAACATTGCCCCCGTCGTCGACCGCGGTTGCAACTTCATGTGAGTGCCAGCCGTCTTGCATTCCAACCTCCGTGGTAATTGTGTGCTCAGTCCAACTGTATCCCCCGTCTAGGGACCTGTACACTGCCGGGCCCTCACAAGAGGGATTCCCTCGGTAGACTGCTCCGTCGATACCACCCGCAACGTGCCCATGCAGTCCCGAGCACTGTGGGAAGCTGCTGCTTGGATAGCCCAATCGCTGCACGTCCCACGAGAGCCCTCCGTTCAGGGAGCGGGAGCATTGGGCTCCTGCAGCCGGCGATCCGGTGTTGATGCAGTAAACGTATATTACGGGATGGAAAGCAGTCACTCCGGGCGGCGGGGGCATAGAAGCAATGCTCTGGTGATCCTGGGTTACGTAGTACCCCTCGACGGGGTAGGGGGCGCTCCAAGACTCCCCATCATTGTCCGAGAACTCCACGAACATTGCCGCTAGGGCATGCATGTCGAACTTCACTAGCCTGTCCGTGAACTTGTCCACGTAGATGTAGGGGTCGTTGGAGTTTGGAGTCTGCCCCGAGTCCTCGTCTATCTGGCCGAACGGACCAATGTCCTCCCAAGTCTGCCCCTTGTCGCTAGACCTGATGATGTGTGTACCATCTCCCAGCCCGTTCCAGCTGGTGAAGAAAATTGCCCCGGAGGAGGTGATTCCCAGAGTTGGCTCAAATGTATCGAAGCCCGTTCCGTAGTAAGTTCCGCTGGCGTAGAATGGAGTACTATTGTCCGAGAAGTCGACTGAGATGTTTGATGCTGCCATGACATCTGGGTCTGTGGCATCTACCGCCCATCTCTCTGAAGGGGTGCCCGGAAAGTGGTACCATGTAGTAGCAGGAGACTCTCGTCCAAAGTCGAATGCCCCCGTTTCGACCTCCGGCACCGGGTCTTCCCCCCACCACATGCAGCCTGTTGAGGTGGAGGAGAGGATCATGAGACAAAGCAGTTGGGCTATCCTCCTAATTGAATCACCCCAGCCAACCGTTATCCAGTACGGGAGGAACCGTATCAAGAAGCGACTCTCTCGGGTCTCTCCATTTCATCCCCAAATCTCTCTCTGCTGGAGACGCATCCCAAAACAATCTCTTTCCCAGATGCATCTTAGCCCATGACAGGCTAATCTTTGGATGGAAAATGGAGACCGCTAGAGATAGGAGGTATGGCACCTGCCTTGTGGGGATTCTGAGCTCTGGGTTCGCTGACTTCATGGCCCGCGCGATATCCCTGAACCACATCTGTCCGGATACAACGAGGTACCTACCTTCTTCTTCGCCCATAGTCAGGGCCCTCACGTGAGCCTCGGCAACGTCTCGAACATCCACAATGCTGATGTGCATTGGAACGACGAATGGAATCTCCCTATTCAGCAAAGTCATCACGAATGACGGACTTCCTCTCAGGTGCCTCTTGGTCATTGGGGGGCCTAGAACCACGCAGGGATTGATTGTGACCATCCTCGGGCCCCCTCCTCCCTTCGATTTGTGCCAGTCCCTCACTAGCCTCTCTGCGCTGAACTTGGCGAGCCCGTACGGGTTATTCTCGACGGTGGCGTCATCCGCCCATGTATCAGTAGTAAGAACCTGGCCATCCTCCCATTTCTGTGGTCTTATGGCAGCTGTAGACGAAGTGTGCACTAAGCACTCGACTGTCCCGGAGGAGTCAATCGCTGCTAGCACATTATTGGTCCCGATTACGCTGGGGTCCACTATCTGCTCCTGGGGTTTCTTCGCCTTGAGCATCACAACCGCGGCCGTGTGGATAACCTCACTAGATCCCGCAATGGCGTCGTTGACTGACTTGGAATCAAGAAGGTCCATCTCGACTATCTCCAAGCTCCCTCCCACTCCGATTTCCATTGCCTTCAGATGATCCACTCTTTCTGGGTCAGAAGGATCCCTAACTGTGGCCCTGACGATCCTTCCCTTGGACAGCAAATTAGCGACGATGTGGCTTCCGATATAGCCACTGGCACCAGTGACAACGACGACTCCATCGTGCTTGTGGGACTCTGACATGCGCTTGTTACCCTACGCATCGCCTTTGTCTTTACGGGAGGGGGAGAAGCTGGGAGACCACCAGTTGGCTCGACCCATCAGTCGCATAGCCGATGGAACGACGATTGCCCTGACGATGGTGGCATCGACGAATACAGCGACCGCAAGCGCGAAGCCAATTGACTTGATGATCATCACATCGGCGAAAATGAATCCTGAGAAAACCGCAATCATGATTGCAGCAGCACCGGTAATCAGCTTACCCGAGGCTTGAAGCCCCTCGGAAACTGCACGCGTGTTGTCCTCGGTCTCGAGCCATGATTCGTGGATCCTCGAAAGCATGAGGACTTCGTAGTCCATCGACAAGCCGAAGGCGATTCCGAAGACCAGAGGTGGAACCAT
This sequence comes from Candidatus Thalassarchaeaceae archaeon, assembly GCA_034399535.1. GTDB lineage: Archaea > Thermoplasmatota > Poseidoniia > Poseidoniales > Thalassarchaeaceae > UBA36. The sequence goes on along the minus strand of DASCSS010000001.1, from coordinate 12,285 downwards.
GAGATCAAGTGGCTGTGGTGTGAAGTTCAGCGGGCCTGACAACAATCCATCTTGGAAGACGACGACAATTAGACCAAAGGAAGCAGAAATTGAGAGGACGTTCATGAGCACTGCCTTCAATGGTACGAGAACTGAGCGTACTTGGAACCACACCAGCACCATAGTTACGAACAACACGAACGCGAGGGCAGTAGGAATTCGCTCTCCGAGATGCTCCTTCATGTCGACCTCGTAGGACGTCCAACTGCCGACCAATATCTCATGGTCACTTGCAACAGTGAATTTCCGAATGTCCTTGATTAGCTTTTCAGCATCGGCACTCCCCCCAGAATACTGAATGGGGATGCTGATCATTGCTACAGATTCCGAAACCGAAGACGCCCACTCAATTCTCGCATCGAGTGGCCACTCGGAAACATCCTGATCGAAGAGCTCCGGCGTGCAAAGGGGATGTTCTACGCGAATTACCCCATCTAGCCCCCTAATTCCGTCACATACCTCTGTAAGCTCCTTCGCAAAGGACTTTGAGAATTGGTCTTGTCCGTCCTCGAAGACAATCACAATGGGAACTATGGAAGCAGTGAATGCCGGGAACTCCTCCTCGAGAACCTCGTATGCCTGTCGAGACTCGAGGTCCGGTGGCAAGGCATCCAGGCCTCCCGCATTCAACTGTACGTGAAGGAAAGGAGTGCCTAGGAGCAATAGTAACACCATGGACGGCACGAGCCACCCAACGGGATTCCTCATTACCCGTCCTGAAAAATGCTCCCAGAACTTCGACTCCCCACCCGTGCCAGGAAAAGGGACCGGCAAGCTATCAATTCCATGCCCTATTACTGAGAGCAGTGCCGGCAGGAGCGTGAGTGAGTATACCAGTGCACCAAGGACTGCTAGGAATGCCCCCATCCCCATCGATGGCATGTGCGTAGCGGTGAAGTAGAATAGGCTGCACAAGCCCACGGCGACGGTGGCCCCCGAGAACAGGATTGCTCGACCGGCGGTGCCCATCATCGTCGCAACGGCATCCTCCACCTCCTCTCCTTTGTTGAGCTCCTCCCGGAACCTGCTAATCATGAACAGGCTGTAGTCTATGGACACGGCAATCCCAATAAGAGAAATCATTGAGACCGAGTACTGGGTCATTGAGAACCACCTGGAAATCATGAACGAAAGCCCAGTAGCAAAGGGAAACATGCAGACGGCTACAGCCATCGGAAGCAGAGATGCGACCACTGTTCTGAACACGAAGAGGAGGATGATGAGAGAGATGGGTATGCCGATCATCTCTGCTCTTCGCTCATCGGCCTCTAGGAGGGTGTCGAAATCTGAGTTGACTATCAGATTCCCAGTCACTAGGATGTCGAGGTCCCCACTACTCACGACCGTTCTGATATCGGCTATCTCCTTGGCGATCTCTCCCTCAGACCCGCTGAACTTAACGAAAGCAGCCACCCTATGCCCGTCAATCGAAACGTGACGGGCGAGGTGGGCCTGATCCTCTGGACTGTCGTATGCGAGACTAATTTCCAGGACATCCAGCGATATCTCATCGAGGCCGTCTAGGGAGTCCCTCACGGCACTCTCGAACTCTGGGTCGTCCCAGTATAGGGTTTCATGGGAGAAGATGTAGGTAACGCTGTTCGTCGCTACGATTGGGAGCTCTTCGCTTACCAGCTCGAGGGCTCTGCCCGATTCCATCGTTGGAGGGGGGGAGTTTCCATCATCGAACTCGTTGCCTTGGGCTATCAGCAGCACCGATAATGCGATTGATGCTAGTGCCACTGCGATGACTAGGATCCTTCGCCGATGGATGGCTCTTCCAGCCCTAGGCAGAATTCCATCCATGATGGGCCCGTATTAGTCGAGTTTATCTATTTCTCTGGTTGCAAATTTGGATTCTATGACTATATTCCAAGGCTCGCAACCGAGTCAACAACGAGAGATGGGCTGAGTCCGCTACCGTCTATGTCGGACAAGGTCGCTTCTCCAGATAGTACTAGGACACCATGTACTCCCGCCCTCTCAGCCATCTCCATGTCCGTATAGAGGCGATCGCCAACCATTGCGCACCTATCCACACTCAAACCCAAATCCTCGATCTTGTGGAGAATCATCCCCTTGTTCGGCTTACCACATACATGGCTCGGCCTAACTCCAGTTGTTGCCTCAAAGAGGGCCATGTAAGCACCCGTGTCGGGGAGCCCCCCATCTGGTGACGGGCAGACCACGTCGGGGTGGCTTGACACCAACGGAACTCCCCGATGCAGATGAGCTGAGGCAGTAGCCAGCTTCGCGTATGTCACTTCCGTGTCATATCCCAGGACTACGTATTCGGGTTCGGAGGAGCCCGTAGAAATTCCCGCATCCTCCAGCATCCCCCTCATTCCCTCAGTCCCCACTAGGAACGTATTGCTAATTCCCTCCTTGGAAAGCCAGGACAATAGGTCGTGAGTGGACAGTAGAACTTCCCCCTCTTTGGCATCGATGCCCAGACTCCTCAGTTTGTCTAGGTACTGCATCACAGATTTGCTTGAATTGTTAGAAAGGAAAAACCTCCGTATCCCCCTCTCCTCTAATCGTCCTAGGAAATCGAGAGCGCCTTCTATTAGGCTCTCTCCGAGATATATCGTCCCATCCAAATCTAGGAAGATGATCTCGATTCCCTCCAGGGACTCACTGATTTCTCCTTCCACGGCCGAACCACCTCATGGCAGCAATATAGTCTTGAACAGGAACCACGGACTCCATAGGGCCTTCTGGGCTTCCTTATCCGCAATCATTCCCGTCATCATATCTGCCATTTCCTCCTTTCTGGAAGCCTTACCTACGAACCAATTCATGACCCTCTTCCACTTGACAATCTTCTGAAGTCTGTGTGAGTTAGTCAGCTCTTTCCCAAGGATACCCCATAGTTCTTCCATGTATTCCAGAGCCGCCTCCTCTGGAAAGCCGTCAGCATGGGCTTCCTTGTCGAAGTGCTTAGCGGTGAGCTTCGCGGAGACGAGCCCGTTCCCAATTCCTTCCCCGGTGAAAGGATCTACTAGGCTGGCCGCGTCCCCGACGCACATGACTCCCCCACCAGCCGATCTCCTAGGTTGAAACGAGGGAGCCTTCTTCCTGGGTGACCCAAATGGCAATTGCCATCCTTTGCCGGATCCTTCTACGAACTTCGCGCCCTTGAAACGCTCCTTAAACACAGGATGTTCTTCGATTACCCACTTCTGCTTCTTCTTCAGGGACTTGTCAGCACCAGTTTGCTTTCTCTGTTCAGAAATTACCATCCCAATGCCCACGTTTACTACTCCTTCTTTGACAGGGAAAAGCCAGAAGTATCCAGGAATCACTTCGTCGACGAAGTGAATTTCTATCGGGCCCTGGTTTCCATCGAAGCCTGCAACCCCCTCCCAGTATTCCCTGTATGCTCCACAGTAGTGGTCATCGTCCCTCATCTTCTCTTCATGCAGAGTCTCGACCAGAGTGGTTGCAACCGGGCACCTGTAACCACCAGCGCCTATTGTCAGTGGAGCCGAGAAGCTCAGATCGTCTCCATCGGACCTACGTCCGCCAAATTTCCCCGAGACTCCCGTGATTCGCCCGTCTTGAAAACAGACCTCTTCAACGCTGAAACCCTGAATCACTGCTCCTCCCGAACCAATCACCAATTCTGTGGCTCTCTTGAACATCATGTAGTCGAACTGTACTCTGGGTAGAGCGTATCCTGCCATCTTCTTCTCAAATTCCTCCTCCGGTAGCATTACCCTGACCGTGTTTCCATTCGCGCTTCCGAAGATAATTGAGTCAACACGGAAGTAGGGAGTCTCCTCAATCAACTCCTTCACGCCAAGCTCCTTTACATGAGACAGAGACTTGCCCCCCACTGCATCTCCACATGCTTTGTCTCTAGGCCATATTTCCTTCTCGATCAAGAGGACCTTGCATCCGTTCATCGCGTTGTATGCCGCAGCCGCAGAACCGCAAGGACCTCCACCCACCACTATCACATCGAAGCCCGAACCATCCTCCGGAATCTCTCCCGTGTCAATCGGTCCCTCCCATGATTGCATTGTGCTCTGTATCCCGAAACACCTCAATGCATTCAATTTATTCCATGGGATTCATCCGTGTCAACGTTCACGGAAGACCATGTCCGGGACGGTTTGGGTAGTGCAGACGACTCTCCCAGGGGACTGGCCAGAGCCCATTGTAGGAGAGTGGGCATTCGATTTGGTCGAGTCAGGTTTAGCTGCCTGCGTGCAAAGGGACTTGGTCAGTTCAGTTTTCAGATGGGAGGGCAATGTTGAGGGATCCTCAGAGTGGAGGATTCAGGTAAAGACCTCCAACACATCGAAGGAGGGTCTGTTCAACCTCATTTCCGAAAAACACCCCTACTCTACACCCCAGTTACTTGCATGGAAGGCTGAGGCCACCAAGGATTACACCAGTTGGGTTGAAGGCTGAGTCGTACAGCGTTGCCTGATGGGAGCCCTTGACTTCCTTCGACCAGCAAAGAAGGTCCCTACAGTCTGGTGGAGTTCTGATGACCCAATGTCTACGAGACCCAAACTCTCCACACTAGTAATATTGGTAATCGGCGAGATCCTTTTCGGTCTGGGTGATGCCGTACTAATCGCGGCTGAAATAGGAAACACACCCTGGACCGTCCTCGCGGAAGGAATTGCAGAAGTCATAGACTGGTCGATCGGAGAGGCGACTTTCCTGGTCAGCGTCGCAGTTCTCTTCCTCTGGATTCCAATCAGAGAGATACCTGGGATTGGTACAGTTCTGAACGCAATCATCATCGCAGGGACGATAGAAATCACCGTCCACCTGATACCTACTCCAGAAACAATCCTAGTCTCTTATCTCCAGGTCTCATTAGGAATAGTGCTCATTGGAATCGGTAGTGCGATGTATCTTACTGCGAACCTGGGACCGGGTCCAAGGGATGGTTGGATGACCGGCCTCCAGAGGGTAACCGGTATTCCAATCGGCTGGGTTCGAATCACTATCGAGATTTCCGTCTTGATCATTGGCGTGATTCTTGGTGGAACATTCGGTATGGGCACCATACTATTCGCCCTGACTATTGGGTCGGTGGTTGCAGTGTGCCTGGCCATAGCCGACAAGATAGGCTCTCTCCCATAATCCCCCAATCGGGCAGGTTCATGTTGTATCGCGTTTGGGGCTGCCCATGGAGGGTCATGGCATAATCCGGCGTTACCGACAATTCCTCCCAGTGGATGAGGAAACCCCGATAGTCTCCCTTAACGAGGGGAACACCCCCCTCATCGAGACTCCGAACATTGTTCGTGCCATCGGGGGTAATTTCCAATTATTCGTCAAGTACGAAGGACTCAATCCAACTGCTTCTTTCAAGGACAGAGGAATGACCCTTGCAGTAACGAAGGCCGCAGAGAGGTCTGCCAGCATCATCGTTTGTGCGAGTACTGGCAATACAAGCGCATCAGCCGCAGCCTATGCTGCCAGGGCAGGAATGACCTGCGTGGTCCTGATCCCAGAGGGAAAGATATCTTTCGGAAAGATGGCACAGGCCTTGATTCATGGTGCCCAGACTCTTGAGGTTAGAGGGAACTTCGATGACTCTCTGGATCTTGTGAGGGAGTTGGGTGAGAGGAAAGAAATCGAGATAGTGAACAGTATCAATCCTTTCAGAATCCAGGGCCAGAAGACGGCTGCGTTCGAGGTCTGCGACGTTCTAGGAAAAGCTCCCGACATGCATTTCTTGCCTGTTGGAAATGCGGGAAACATCACTTCCTACTGGATGGGATACAACGAGTACAGGGATTCGGGAAATTCCACTTCTTTACCCATGATGATGGGCTGGCAAGCGGAGGGAGCGGCACCAATTGTCAGGGGGCAGGCCATCAACTCCCCGGAGACCATAGCAACAGCCATCCGAATTGGAAACCCAGCAAGCTGGGACCAAGCGGTGAAAGCCTCGGAGGAGTCTTCGGGCGCTATAGATTGCGTCTCCGACGATGAGATTTTAGATGCCCAGAGAATGCTTGCTAGAACGGAGGGAATTTTTGTTGAACCAGCATCGGCTGCTGGGATTGCAGGGATAGTGAAGAATCACGCAAGAGGCATGATTCCTCTGGAATCGACCGTGGTAGTGACAGTTACGGGACACGGTCTGAAGGACCCAGGTATAGCAATCGACAATGCGAAGACAAGGTCCGTTGTCGTCGAACCAGAACTCCAATCCGTGCTTGATGCCATTGGAATGGAATGAGCATCGTTATTGCTAACATGCCAATCCCGAGGCATGGACGACAAGTTCTCCAATCGAAAGTTTTCCACTAGGGCCGTTTGGTCGGGCACCAACAACATAGAGGGGTCGGCTATTACTCCCATTTTCACTACTTCCACATACCAGCTTACCGATGAGAGATACCGCAAGTGGATGGAGACAGGTGGTCAGCACACTCTCCTGTACAGTCGCTATTCAAGCATCAACTCCGAGGCAGTTGCCGCTAAGGTGGCTGCTCTGGATGGCGCGGAGGACGGCGAGACTTTCGGTAGCGGAATGGCAGCAATCTCCTCCACACTCCTCTCGCTCCTTTCCAAGGGAGATCACGTGGTCACGTCTGCTGACATCTATGGGGGGACCTATGGTCTGATGACTTCCGATTTACCGAGATACGGCATCGAGGTTACAATGGCGGACATTAGGGAACCGTCTTCTTTCGAAGCCGCGATTAAAGATAACACAAAGGTTCTCTACGTAGAGACCATCACAAACCCCGTTCTCAAGGTTTGCGATTTGGAGAAGATGGCTAACATTGCCAATAAGCACGGGTTGGTATCCATTGTCGACAATACCTTCGCAACTCCATGGGCGTGTCGACCAATCCCCATGGGCTTTGATCTAGTCATCTATTCGGGAACGAAATTTCTGAATGGCCACACCGATCTCACGGCTGGCATCGTAGTCGGCCGAGAGGATCTTATCAAGGGGGTTTTCCAGGCCAAATCCAGATTCGGTGGGGCAGCAGACCCACAAATGTGCTACCTTCTGGAGAGGGGGATGCGGACCCTCCATGCCAGGATGCCAATTCATGTTTCCAATTCGTCCGAGATTGCTCAAAGGCTAGAGGGGCATTCAGCGATTACTAGCGTCAATCACCCCTCTCTAGTGAGTTTCCCTGACCACGAGGTTGCCAAGCGTATTGTGCCCAAGGGGACGGGGATGCTATCGTTCGCAGTCAAGGGTGGCGACGAGAGCGCCCTTCGCTTCATCCGCGCCCTTGAGATAGTGTTCGAGGCAACTAGCCTCGGAGGAATCGAGAGCCTAGTTGAATGTCCCTTCAACACCAGCCACTCCTTCGTTCCCGAGGACGTCAGGCTCAAGGCCGGAATCGTCCCGGGATTTGTCAGAATGAGCGTTGGAATAGAGGACATTGAGGACTTGTGGTCAGATATCGATCAGGCCCTGAGGACCAGCCAATCGTGAAATCGGTGATGAGTATGGACACGACCCTGCTCATTGCCACCCTTGTGTTCATCATCCCGATGTGCTTCAGCCCGGGCCCCAATAACGTCCTATGCGCAGCTCACGGTTCCCAACACGGGTTCAAGGGGACGCTAGCCCTCATCTCGGGAATGGCCGTCGGATGGTCGACCCTGGGACTTTTCGTGGGAGGCGCGACCGTCTTCATAGAGGAAAACCAAAAAATCTTCGAAATCCTAACTTTTATTGGTGCCGGATACATTGCCTACCTTTCCTACAAAATTGCAACCTCCAATCCATTGGAAGAGGGTTCACAGGAAAACGAGCGCCTCGGCTTCTCAACTGGGGTTGCCATTCAGTTCGTGAACGGGAAGGCATGGATTCACTTCCTCGTTCTGATGACCACCTTCGGGACCCTATTTGGTGCTGGATTCGCAGGAAAGGCAATGTTGGTCCTTCTGAATGTAATCTTCGGCCTCCCTGCTGTGATGTCATGGGCAGCGTTTGGGACCGTGCTCCGTAGGGCCTTCACAACTCCTAGTTCTGCTATCGCACTCAATCGAGCAATGGGGGCATCACTGTTTGCAGTGGCGCTTTGGATAGTAGTTCACTAGTTGGTGCAGAGGGCAGGATTCGAACCTGCGAAGCACTACGCACTGGGACCTCATCCCAGCCCCTTTGACCGCTCGGGTACCTCTGCTCAGGGCTGTTCTGTACCGCCCTTCATATTTCACGATGGCGAACTTCCGGTTTAGAAGCTCAATCCGTGCTTCTGGGCCATAGGGGGTGACTGTCCAGTCTTGGCGTAGTAGAACAGAGAGGCCCTGTTCACGGCCTCGACGGTGGAGAAGAAGAGTACAGCCAGCAAGAGCCCCAAGACCAGAAGCACGCCACCAAATACGGCCCCAACCTCACCAAGCATCATCAAAGGCATGAAAATCACAAACAGAAGTAAAATCACGAGAGACATCAGCAAACCTGTCCCGATGTGAGTAGTAACATCCTCTCCCCATGTTTTTTTGAAGAGTCTTGGACTTTCGCTCATTCCTTCGATCACCCCAGCCCTCTCAAGTACAATTATCGGGATTATGAAGAAGGTAACTACCCACCAAGCAATACCGAAGACGAACGATGCGATACCAGCAACTAACCTGAGGGGCGGGGGGGCGTCCGGGTCCTTGGAAATCCCCTCTAGGATCTGCAGAAACAATCCGACCGTTCCTGAAATGACTCCCCATACAAGAATCTGGGGCAGGCACTTCATCGCCTGCCCTATGCCGTATGAGAAGCTAGGGTTTGTTCCCGCCGTGAGGCGCTCGTAAGCGCTAGCGATTATGGCGGCGTTCCAGAAGACCGTGATAACCGAGACGACTAGGTAGAATACAAACCAAATTGCCATGTGGCCAGCGGTGACCAGATTTTCCTCTTCGCTAGTTGCTGCGGAATCTGATTCAGTGATTGCCTCCAAGCCAATCGATCCGGAAATAGCAGCACCGATGGCCATTAGAGAGAACACAGCCGACAGAAGGGTGTAGACCATCAGTTCCGGGTCCGCCCTCACCACTGCCATTCCGAGCTTAGTCATCTTCCAGCCCCTCGAGATCCTCTCGAAGAATCCTACCCGGGTCCCACGCCTGTTCATCATCATGATATCGTCCCTTCGTCATTCTGTAATAATGATGTCCACTGCATCCCCGACCGAGACAGTCCCCTCTCGCACCACACGAGAAAGCCACCTTGACCACCCGAATTCTAGCGCGTGGTCCACTCTGTCGAACCTTCGTTCTATGAATGAACCCCCAATCTTGCTGCAGGGAGCACAGGGCTCACTCAGCTCGAGGGTGGAACCCCCTATTTCTAGCCTCATCCCCACTTCCAATGAATCCCACTCTAGACCTCGAATGGTGATGTTTTCCCCGGTTGAGCCCACTTCTATGGGATGCCCCTCCCTCTTCAGGCCCTCAATCTTCTCGAGGGAGAAAATGCAGACCGCACGATTCGGGTCTCCTCCCCTTCTCTCGGCACGGAATTTGTTGCAATCTCCCTCCACCCCCCCAGTGTTGACATTGGCCGACCTCACGGGAATCTTGGGGACTCCCCCCTCTGGGCTGACATTTACAGAATGCACAACGCCACTCATTCGAAAGCACCACCGAAGTAAAAATCGACATCCAACCGGTCGACCATCTCCACATATCGTTTTGCGAGGTTTGCATCAGGCTCGCTCAGGTTGTGCTTCCAGTATCTCCAGCAGGCTATGGCTAGAGTTGCATATCGGTGCAAATCAGGCAGTTTACCAATCTCCTCTTCCGAAAGCCTCCTAACAGACTGATATCCTTCTACCAAGGCCTCCCAACGACTCTCAACCGGAGAACCGCCTTGCCACCCGAATCCTACGAATGACATCGCCAAGTCGAAAGCCAAGGGGCCAATCCATCCCTCCTCTAGATCCAGGATAGCGTCAACCGAACCACTGCCAATTACATTGTCCGGGAACAAGTCACCGTGGAGGACTCCTATTGGAAGTGTGCCCGTAACTCGACTTTTCAACGACTCCCCCTCTCTCGTCAGCGTCTCGATAAACTCCGACCGATCTCCTTTGACCCCTGCCAGCTCAATTACCTCTTCGAAGAAATCGAAGCCCATCTTGTACGTCTCAGGAAAGCATTCGCTGATGGGAATGAGGTGCATTCGGGCCTGGGTCTCGCCCAAGCTCCTCAAGGAATCCCGGTCGGTTCCCAAGTGACCACCTTCAAAGTAGGGCAGGAGGGTCCAAGCCACCCCCGCGCGCTCTCTGAACAACCTCTTGTCATTGAGCTCCAGGGGGACCGCAGTCGGAATCCCGTTGGACTGCAAATGCAGATGCCTCTCTACCACTCTGGACACCTCGTCCACAGAGTTGGAATTCCAGGCCTTCAGTACAACCTTCGAACCATCATCCAGACACAGCAGTGAATTGGTGTTGTCCCAACCCCCCTCCATCGGTTGCAAGGAGACAATCCCGGGCAAGCCAGCTAGGGAGACCATCCACGCGGCATCTTGTTCTCCAATCTCAAGTGCCATACCAGAAAACCCTCACTTCAACGAACATTTTCTCCTAATCCCCTCCACCCAGTGGGAGGTCGAGAACCCCGAGACAACCTCGAATCTCTCTAGATCAGATATAACCTCCGTCGCACAGGTGTTGTAATGTTCGGAACCCAGCTGCGAGGCCTCACCCTCCCTGCTAATTATCGGCAAATCGTAGATATTGATCGACCTTTTTTGCAGTGGCATGGATAGTATATTTCTGGTGCTCTCGGGAATAAAGCGCACGACTCGTTTGAACGCTACCCCAACACCTGTTATCGCCCTCCTATTACGGGATTCGTTTGACTTTCCCCCCCTTTCCAAATCATACTCATACTCGTCTATTCCTAGATGAGAATCGATATCCCTCAACACTAATTCTGGAGAATTTCTAAGATCTCTGCTGTCGACGAACAAGAACCTTTCAAGCTCGAAAAAATTGAGCCATCTCTCCATCGAGTCCGACCAAATAGAATCACCCTTCAAGCGTTCATCGCTCCAAGCTGCCCCAAAGTCACTCCAGTCTGCTCCATGGATTCGATCAGCCATATCGTCTCTGACCATCTTCCAATGACTGAAAGCTCTCTCTACCGGCTCCCGCAGGCAAATTATGAAACGTGCTTCTGGATTTATCTCGAACACTCTTCTTGGGGCCAGAGGACAAGAGAATGCATGCACTGATCCATCGATCCGAAAACCGCCCCCAGAGAACGACCGTTCGTACTTCTGGAGATCGGGTTCCGACTCGTCCCTCCCAAAGGTCCCCCTGTGACTAGCGAGAATGTTTGGTTCCTTCGGGGAAGAGAATGAGATCGATTGATTTTGTGATAGAACTCCAGCTAGCCAAGTTGTCCCGCACTTAGGTAGCCCGAGAAGGAAACCATCTACCAGGGGTCTTTCCACCACGTTTCGAAACTTTCACTCTGACTTATCACTCAATCGGAGGACCATTGCTACAAGATAGTGAAATACAATCGACCTCACACGCCAATTGAGAAAGATGTTCAGACTGGTTTGGTTTCAACATGTGCACAAGGCAGCCGGGAGCTCTGTGATTAACCAAGCCATCGCCAATGGGGAGACTCTGTATCCAAACCACAAGAACGGGAACCCATGTTCCCCCGATGGAGAGGAAATCCCCGTCTGGGAGTTCGAAGAGAACGAACTTTCGGCATTCATCGATGGCTGCGAGGCTGGGGGTATTACATTCGTGGCAACTGAATGGGGGTCCCCGAACTATCAGGTTCTGCATAATGATACCAGAGTTGTTCTGGTGACCTGTATCAGAGAACCATGGAGCAGACTCATTTCCAACTACAACTATGACTACTACTTTGGGTACTCGGATTCCCCCTCTCTGTCTTCTTACTTGACTGCTGATAATAGAATCAGGATGGACAATTACCTAGTCAGGGTGTTCTCCGATGAGTTTCACTCTGATACAGAAGAAATCCATCCTGAAACGCTTGACTCCGCACTAGACAACCTGAAACTCTTTGATCTGGTCTTGATTGCTGAGAGAGATGGGGACTTGAACTCACATCTATTCAAAGCACTTGGATGGGAGGGAAAGAGCGTTGATAGCCATCAAACCTTTGGAAATCTCTGGGCCCTCTCGTCTTTGTTGCTTGGACTGAGGATAATTGCAGCCATGAATTACTTACTGAAGAGGAAACGAAAGGTGACCGAGGATGACAGGAGGGCTTTCAACGAGTTATCAGAGATGGAGCAGTCATTTTATCGGA